>NZ_JBEPKB010000004.1:0-369498 GCF_040496055.1 Agromyces zhanjiangensis
GGGCATCCTGAACGTGCTGGCCATGACCTACGGCGACCGCCTAGGACTCAACTAAACAACCGAGCCGATGACCACTTACACAAAAACGCGGACAGACCCGCTCCTCGGCCGCGGAACCGGCCGCAACGTCCGGCTCGAAATCGCCCACGTCAAGCGTTGGTTCCAGCGAAGTCGCAGCTACCGCGTCCTCGGCCGACTCCGCCGATTGCGCGGGCGGCAACTCCACGAGTTGCTCCACGGACGGCGCTGCCACCGGATCTGAAGTGGGCTCCTCTGCGAATGCCGGCTGCACCAGCGAGCCCGTCAACACCCCGACAATAGCAACGGAAAGCACACAACGAACGCCATGACGCCAGCTAGGCCGCACAACCACTCCACCCGATCCAACTGTCACGAACCGGACAGCGCGAGAGAAACCTATTCGCCCGGAGACCCGAGCCCAGGATCTGTCCGCAAGACGTTACGAAACGGAGATCGTTATCCGAGTGCTGCTCAACTTTGGATCGCGCGCAAAGGCTCGTGCACCAGACCCGAGGGCAGAGGGCAGGTGCTGAGGATAACGGCTCCCCTGAATAGAACGAGCAGGAGGACCGTCTCGACACTGCGGATCGCTCCACGGCGACGGGCGCTCACGGTTAACTCACGGTTTTGCCGAGTTCACCGGAACTCACTGCGTGTCACTTTCCGCACAATTCCGCCGGTCGTGAGCCTGAGTGAGTCACCGTGAACCGGCACTTAGGAACTTCTGCTTCCCAAGCAGACAGCGCGGGTTCGATTCCCGTCATCGGCTCTTCGCAAATCGGCTGATCAGACGCAGTTTCCATGCTCGCGCAGCATGCGTGCATCCCGCATATCGCACGGAAGCAGCCCACGCGGATGCACCTCGATAGGTTCACGGCGCTGATCAGGGATTTCGACTACGACGGAGCCGCGACTCTCGATTGCGAAACAACTTCTCGTAGTCACTTAATAGTCACAAATTCGAGCGGACCCTCCGCCTCAGCGACCGTGGCCGACGGTCATGCCCCCGACTCATCGACTCGGCCGCGGTGGGACACTGATCGCTGTGACCGTCGAGTTCGAGTGCCGCACGCACGTGCCCGCCGGCGTGCAGGAGGCATTCGACCGCTCTCGGAGCATCGACCTGCACATGGCGTCCATGTCCGCTTCGCGTGAGCGCGCGATCGCTGGCGTCACGACCGGTCTGATCAGCGACGGCGAAGAGGTCACGTGGCGGGCGTGGCACTTCGGGGTGCCGATCCGAATGACCAGCCGCATCACCGCGATGACGGTACCGGAGTGCTTCGTCGACGAGCAGGTGCGCGGGCCGTTCCGCTCGTTCCGGCACGAACACGAGTTCCGACCAGACGGGTCCGGCGCGCTCATGATCGATCGCGTGAAGTTCGACGCGCCACTCGGACCGCTCGGCACGATGGCAGAACTGGTAACCGCGGCGCGGCGCGGCTGACCCTCCCCGAAGGAAGAGTTCTGCGCCGCTACCGCCTACGGTCAATCCGTCGGGAACGAGCGCCGTCATCTGATACAGCGCAGGGTGAAGTCGGTGAAGACCAGGTCGCCCAGATTGGCGTTGAACACGAAAACGTACCGTAGTTGTATCCTCGAGCCGTCAGGATTCGACCAGTTGTCGATCACCACCCTCTGTTCTGCTTCCCCGTTGAACTGATCGGTTCGGACGCCCTGCTGCAAGACGTAGCCGCTGTCGGTCCATCCCGTACGCGAGAAGTGTTGGACCGTGCGCCCGTCGTGCACATGTAGGCGAAGCGAATACTCGATGGTCAACATGTGGAGTTCGCCAGTGCACGGATTCACGTCCGTGGGGGTAATCGAACCTTCGATCTCAACGGGCTCATCCGCGAGTGCGGTGCTCACCGGCACCGTCGTCAACGCGATGGCCAGCGCGGATCCAGCGAGAACCCTTCCGATTCCCATTCCTGACAACCCCCTCGAAGCGCCGGTCCACGGACCAGTTCCTGGTCGGACCGACACTCGGTTGGTTCCTCTGTACCACGTCACGACCGACCCGAGAAGGGACTTTGGTCTTGGCTTCAGGCACCCCCTCCACCACGCGGAGTTTGCGCGCGTGTCGGCGTCCAATAGTGAATGTCTCGCTGCTAACGCCTTGGGACCGGCCGGGATTGTGAGATGGCGGTGCCTCAGCGAGGCTTCGACGCCGGCCGGAGGTGCCGCGGCGGTTCGCAGTACCCGGACGTAGCGTCAGTCGCAGAAGCACTATCCGATGAACTGCCCGGACAGGGCCCCCGATTCGCGTCACACTCAGGGGTGCGTGACGCCAATCGAACGGCGCCGTGCGAGACTCATCGAGAACACTGAGGGAGCGACGCGGATCTCGCCCCGCGGCACCGATGGCACCCTCGTAGTCACTTGATAGTCACAAATTCGGCATCACTTTGATTCACTCGAGCTCACACTTTCCCAGGATTCCGGGGTCCGTGAGCCCGGGCGAAGTCGAGTGAATCACTACTGGATCACTTCTGCTTCCCAAGCAGACAGCGAGGGTTCGATTCCCGTCATCGGCTCTCCAAAAATTCCTTGGTCAGAGGCACTTTCCATGCTCCGGCAGTGGGACGCGATCCCACAGGATCGCGCGGAAACAGTCCACGCGGATACACCTCGACAGGTTTACTGGGGCTGATCAGGGATTTCGACTCCAACGGAGCCGCGGCTCTCGATTGCTCCATCGCTCTCGTAGTCACTTAGTAGTCACAAGTTCCCGCGGACAGTGGCCTCGGCAGCAACCTCCCGAACTCGACGCCGCGAGCTCGCGCGTCGTCGGCGCGCGCAGGTCTGACCCCGCGCGGGACAGGACGATGAACCCTCCGGGGACGAACACCGCATCGGAGAGCGGCTGGTAGGCGAACCATCCGAAGGACGCTGATGCCTGAGGCGCAAGGAGGATCACCAGCGCACCGGTGACTACGAGGACGCTCGAAAGGATGAGCGCGACGAGTAGGGACGCCGGCATTCGCTGGATGGCGTCGCACTACTGAGCATTGCCGCCTGCAGGCTCGCAGTGATGGATCCCCAACCGGGCACTGCGCGAGAGCGGCGGGTCGCGTACGCGCGTGGATTCGTGCGTTTGTGGTTCGCTCGCGCACCTCGCGAGGATCGCAGCGTCGCTCCGCGGCGGGGTTGGCTCGTCGGGAGGTGAGGTCGCTGAGGCACGCAGGCGTCCTCTTGTGCGCGTGAAAGGGCGGGACTAGCGTCGGCAGCATCTGGGGAGGTCATGGCCTCGCGGCGCTGCGCTGGCGCGGAACAGTGACACCGCCAAGGACAAGTACGTCCCACCCGCCAGCGAGCGGCGCTGACGGATCGTCGGGAAGGTGAGGCACATGAAACTCCCGTCTGTTCGTGGCGCGGCGCAGGTCGCTATCGGCATGCTCGCGATTGTCGCCGTCGGTGTGGGCACCAGCGTGGACTCGGCGCCCGCGATCGCCAAGACGGCACCGCCGCCTCCCACGCTGAGTGATCCCACGACCTCCGCCGTCACCGACCTGCTCAGCTCCATCGTCAAGGGTGCCGGTGGCCAGGTCGGCAGCACGCTCGCGGGCTGGGTGCTGCCCAGCGCGGGCTCGGCGAACCAGGACGCCGCGGTGCTGGACCAGATCAGCACCGAGCTCGACGCGATCGAGCAGACTCTCACCGATATCGAGTCGGAGATCGCCGCGCTCACCAACGCGGTCGACAAGCTCGACTGCGATACCTGGATCCAGAGCGCCGAGCCGATGGTCGACGCCATCAGCAACCTCTGGGACCCCAACGCCGCGTCCTCGGGACCTCTCGGCGGGTCGGTGCCCCAGCAGTCCTATCAGGGCATCGTCGCCGAGGCGCAGAACAACACGGTCACCGTCGCCGACATGCAGGTCTGGGCCGACCAGGTCTTGAACAACAACAACGAGGGCATCGGCGGCAAGAGTGTCCAGGACTACCTCCAGGACCTCGATACCACCCTCATCGCACCGGCCGCCAACACCGGCCTCCTGCAGAGCTGCCTGTCGCAGCCTGCGAACCTGCCGACCAACTACGCGGGACAGACGGACGACGTCTACTACGACACGGTCATCGCGCCGCTGATCGGTTACTACGAGACCATCCAGGTCGAGGGCATCACCATGGTGGTCGAGGCGATGAACTTCGAGGCCTGGCAGGCAGCCGACTCGCCGACGTCGACGGTCAAGACCATCACGAACCTGCCCGAGACGATCTGCGGGGCCTCCGCTACCGGCGACGTGCTGTCCTGGTGCGAGAACGCCGATTGGGCGGTCCTCGGCGAGGACGGACAGTCCGGGGAACGCGGTCGGATCGCAGATCAGCTCACGTTCGGCGGCGCGCCGTACACCACAGATCCGACCGTGAACTCCCAGCCCGTCCACCTCTACGTCGGATCCACCACCCTGTGGGCGTCCGACCCGAGCGTCTTCAACTCGATCAACAGCGACTCGAGCTGCCCGGGACTGAACTCGAACGCCCCGTGCGGGATCCTTGCCGGGACCTACAGCGACACCGCGATCGGCGGCTCCTACGGCGGCTACGGCACAAGCTACGGCGGGACGTGGGGAGCCGCCCCGATGGGGCAGATCCAGGACATCTACAACACCGGCCCGAGTTGGGGCACGTACACGAACGGTGCCGACTATCTGATGAGCGCGCGCGGGTTCTCCGGCATCCCGGTGAACACGATCTTCGTGACCAACTATGCGTTCACCATCCAGCCGTTCAGCAATGTGCACCTGACAACGCAGGTGTATGCCTTCATGGACACGGGCTTCAGCCCCGGGGTCTTCTACCCGATCTACGACCCGCAGACGGCTGGCGACTACTTCAACTCCTTCGCAGGCCTGCAGGTGCCCGCCGGGTCCAACGACTCCTGCACGAACACCGTTCCCAACCCGGCTCTCCCGCCGGCCAGCGCGAACGACAGCTTCTACGAGGGCACGTCGACGTGGTGCGGCATCGACACCACCGGCGACTGGACCAGTGGCCCACCCGGATGGACCACCACCGCCGCCAAGTCGCACCCCCAATTCCGCCTGCCCGTCTTGGACGTGACGGCGCTGCAATGCGCCGAGGAGCTCAATTCGACCAATCCGTTCGGTGCGTACACCATGTGCGGCGACAACTTCTACGCCTGGCTCGATGCGCTGGTTCCGCCCGCCGAACCGCGTCAGGCCGCCAACCTGAACAACGGGGTGGCCCACGGGAAGAGTGGCGTCATGGGCGGCCAGAAAAAGGATCGCACCATCTACGTCGGCGACCTCACACTCGACGGCGGCTCCGACAGCTCCCGGCCCCCCATGAAGAAGATGCAGGACAAGACCCACGAATCCGCGAAGTAGCGGAAGACACAGGACTCGATGAGGGGCACACAAGTTCGAGATCATCCTGATTCACTCGACTTCACGCTTCCTACTTCTACCGAAGCCCTCCGGAAGGGGCTCTGGTCGCGCCCGTCGCCTGAGCCGCCCCCGGGGGCGGCCATCGGCCCTCCCTCTTCGTCCCGCGACCGGTAGACTTCGAAGTCCAAGGGGAGTACTCCGGCACGATCGCTCGTCATTACGGATGCACTTCGCATCCCGGGCCATCGGTTCCCATCGAGGGAATGGAGGAGACCTTGGCGTCGATACGTCCACGCCAAGGTTCGGAGTTGCTCTTGAATGTCACCCCGCTCGTCTGGGTCATCACGATCGCGATCACGGTCTCCTTCTTCGTCTACGAGTTCTTCGCTCACGTGCGGAGGCCCCACGAGCCGACCATCGGGGAGTCGGCACGGTGGTCGGCGTTCTACATCGCCCTCGCGCTGCTGTTCGGCGTCGGCATCGGCGTGGTCTCAGGCTGGACGTACGGGGGCGAGTACTTCGCCGGCTACCTGACCGAGAAGGCCCTCTCGATCGACAACCTGTTCGTCTTCCTCATCGTGATGACGAGCTTCGCCGTGCCGAAGATCTACCAGCAGAAGGTGCTGATGGTCGGCATCGTCATCGCGCTGATCCTGCGCGGCATCTTCATCGCCGTCGGCGCCGCACTGATCGAGAACTTCACCTGGGTCTTCTACGTGTTCGGTGCGCTGCTGCTGTTCCTCGCCTACCAGCAGGCGTTCTCGCACGATGGTTCGAACCCTGCCGACGGGCGGTTCATGCGGTTCGTCCGCCGTCACCTGCCAGTGACGGACGAGTACCACGGAGACCGCCTCACGGTGCGGAAGGACGGCCGGCGATGGGTCACGCCGATGCTGCTGACCATCATCGCCATCGGCTTCGTCGACCTCATCTTCGCCGTCGACTCGATCCCCGCCATCTACGGACTGACCGAGGAGGCGTACATCGTCTTCACGGCCAACGTGTTCGCGCTGATGGGGCTGCGACAGCTCTTCTTCCTGATCGGCGGCCTGCTCGAGCGACTGGCCTACCTCGCTCAAGGGTTGGCGGTCATCCTGGCCTTCATCGGCGTGAAGCTGCTCATCCACGCCCTGCACAAGAACGAACTGCCGTTCATCAACGGCGGCGAGCCGATCACCGTGATCCCCGAGATCCCGATCTGGCTGTCACTGCTGTTCATCGCGGGAACGATCGCCGTGGCGACCGTCGCCAGCCTCGTCACGCCCCGCGGCGCCCGCCCGTCCGTCACCGATCGTCGGAGGAAGGTCCCTCGATAGGCCGAACTCCGGGCCTCCCAGGTCCAGGGCTGAGGAAGACGGCCGAACGCCGCCGAGCCCGCAACCGGGGCGACCGAGCGTCCGGCAACCGACGCCCCCCTTGATTCGCCGGCACGACAGGCGCACAGTGGAAACCTGCGAGGGAGGTTCCCATGCGAAGCGCCGAATACCGACCGGATGTCGTGCCCATCCTCTCGCCGGGGCGGCATCGTTCGCCGCGGCGCGGCGCGTGCTTCATGGAGTTCGCGTCGTTCCTCGCCGGCGAGCGCTGGAGCGACCATCCGAAGTGCACGAACGGTACGCTCGCCCACCTCGCCCGGTTGGTCAACGATCGCACGAGCGACACCGGCCGCGAGCGCCTCACGGAGCTCATCCCGTCGGTCGTCGGCCTGACGAGCGACGATCCGCTGCTCGATGTGCTGCTGGCCGTGCGGGCCGCGAACGCGGCCCTTCCGGTCGCTGCCGAGGAACGCCAGCGGTCCCAGGCGGTGGGCCTCCGCGCCGCGATGGTCGCACTCGACGGCCGCGACGACGAGGCCTCCGCGGCGGGGCGCGAGCTCGCCGAGTCGGCCCTGCGATCCGCCCCGGGAGCGGACGCCTGGGCCATCAGGTTCATCGACGAGGTCGGGCGCGGCCACCCGAGGACGTCGGTGAAGCAGTGCCGGCACGTCATCACCGGGGCCGTCGACGGAATCGCGACGGCATCGATCGGAGACCGCGACCAGCGGCTCGTCGCGCTGCTCACCGCCGCGGTAGCCGACGCGGAGCGCTTCATCGTCGGGGCGCCAGCACCGACGGACGGCGCCCGCGAGGAGACCCACGCACGCGTCGCGATCTAACCGGCCGAACCGCCTGCGCGACGCCCCTCGTGGCTCCCGCCCCGCACGGCCCGCCCGTGCCATGATCCACGCATGCCGAAGCCGCGCAGCGAGCTGAAGAGCACCGGGTACGAGATCTTCGTCGGCGCACTGTCGGTGCTCTCGATCGTCAACCTGGTCCTCATGTACGCGCTGGCCGATCCGGCGCTCGACACCGTGCTCTGGGTGATGAACGCCGTGTTCAGCGCCGTGTTCCTCGTCGACTTCGCCTACCGGCTCACGACGGCCCCCGAGCGCGGCGCGTACTTCTTCCGCCACTTCGGTTGGGCGGACCTCCTCGCGAGCCTGCCGTTCGCCCAGCTCAAGATCCTGCGGCTGTTCCGGATCATCCGCGTCATCCGCCTGTTCCGCGAACTCGGGGCGCGCACCATCTGGCGGACCCTCGTGCGGGACCGCGCCGGCAGCGCCCTGTACGCACTGCTCCTGATGGGCGTGCTCGTACTGCAGTTCGGGAGCCTCACGATGCTCTACCTGGAGCAGCACGCACCGGGCGCGAACATCACGACGGCGTCGGACGCGCTCTGGTACACGGTCGTCACGATCTCGACCGTCGGGTATGGCGACGAGTACCCCGTGACCAACGCGGGCCGTTTCGCGGGCGGCCTGATGATCGTCGTCGGCGTGGGCATCTTCGGCACGTTCACCGGGTACCTCGCGAACCTCTTCCTGTCGCCGCGGAAGGCCGAGCGCGACGAAGCCGGCACCGAGGAACCGCCGACGGCGTGAGTTCCGTCGCCATGCGGGCCTCGGCGGCCCGGCGGCTCACGCCGACGGCGGTGGGATGCGATGACGAAGCTCACACGGTGAACGGCCTCTGTCCCTCGAACGCCGGATCTCTCGGCGTGGCCCAGAAGAGGTTCGGCGACTGCGTCGACGGCATGTCGGCGAGGATCCTGGCGTGGAGGTCGGCGTAGTCCCTCGCCGCCGCCCACTTGAGCCGCAGCTCCTTCGTGAATGCGCCGTTCTGGTGGCCGGACGCGTCGGGGCGCCCGTCGCTCGAGGTCTGGTTGTCCTGGCATCCGGAGATCAGGAGGACCTTGCAGCGAGGCGGCGGAGTGCCGGCGACGCGGTCGATCGCCTCGCGGTAGAGGTCGGCGCGGAGCGTGACATCCCTCGTGGCATCCTCGATCCTCAGCAGGCGCGGCTGATCGACGACCCCGATGCTCCGAGCGGTGCCGGCCGGCTCGACGAGGTCGCTGATCACCGAGAGCGCCAGGTCGCGCGATGCGTCGGCACGAGGATCGCCGGCCCGCTCCAGCACGGGGGCCATGGCGTCCGACAGCGCCAGCGCCACTCGGGCCGCGTCGGCGGCGGAAATGGCGGCGAGCTGCGTGTCGAGCGCGCGTTCCGTCGCCTGGGAGAGCTGCGCGGTGAGGAGGTTGAGCTCGCGTGTGACGGTGCCGCTGTGGCAACTGTCGGAGATCACGATGATCCGCACGTCGGGTCTGAAGAGTCCCCACAGCGCGTACAGCTCGTCGTCGATGAGTTGACGGTCCCACAGCACCCAGGTCTCGCTCCGCTGATCGTCCTCGGCCGGATCCGGCACCTGACTCCCGTGCCCGGAGTAGGTGATGAGGAAGATGTCGCCGCTCCCGAGCTGCTGGGCGGCGGTGCGGATCCCGTCGATGACGGCAGCGGATGTCGCGGCGCCGTCCAGCAACTGGCGAACCCGGAACCCCTGCCCCTGGGCGAGGTCGCGCATGTCGTTCGCGTCGTTGATGCAACCGGCGAGCGGCGGGACGTGGAAGGGGTACGCGGCCGGGTCGACGTTGTTCACGCCGATGTGCAGCGACAGGCCCGTCGGCGTGTGACCCGATGGCGCTCCCGAGCCGAGCACGGCCTCGGTGAGCGCGGCCGTCGTCAGCGGACCGACGAGGCCATCGGGGACCAGGTCGGCGGATCGCTGGAACGCCAGGACCGCGGCGTGCGTGCGAGGCCCGAAGTCTCCGTCGATCGGCCCGGGGTCGAAACCGGCCTGCGTGAGCATCTCCTGGAGGCGTCGGACGTCCTCCCCCTTGTGACCCTGCCGAAGCGTGCGAGCGAACACCGCTCGATTCATCCCGAGCATGAGCTTCCCTTTCGTCAGATGAGCCAGCGCACGGCGGAGGTGGCACGGATCGCGGCCACCTCCGCCACGCTGCAGTGCGACTCGGCGTCGTGGATGGTCACCACGCGTTCGTGGCAACGTCTCGACCGCCGCCGCCGAAGATGGACCCGAGGATCGACGGCGCGGCCTGCAGCAGCGCGGGCACCGCCACGTTGAGCAGCGGCCCGATGAATCGCTCGGAGACCTCCCGGTCCGAGATCGGCGGGGGCGTCGGATCGGCGCCGCGCTGCTTGTTGAACATCCCGATGATCGATGGCGCGGCCGAGATGAGCGCCGGGACCACGGCGGCAAGGAACGGCAGGAATCGCTCGTTCTCCTCCTCGACGCTGCGCGGCGCGGGGCGGCCCTGCAGCGCAGTCACGATGCCGGGAACGGCGTCCAGGAGCTTCGGCAGGAGCGATTGGAGGATCGAGCCGAAGTCCCGCGACACGCTGTCCGCGTCGCGCTGCTCGGGGATCCCCAGGTCCCGCCGACGCTGCTGGAGCATGTTGAAGATGATCGGTGCGACCTTGGGGATCACCTGCGACACGAGGCCGCCCACGATGCTGCCGAAGAAGCGCTGCTGATCCGCGCTCACCATCGTCTGCGACTGGCTCGCGCCGGATCCTGCGTCCGGACCGACGTCGCGGCTGCCACCCATCTCGGCGGCGACCAGGTTCCGCACGACGGCGTCCACGAGATCGCGCGTCTCCTGATCGAGGCCGGGTGCTTGCGTTGTGTTGGACATTGTTCGACTCCCCCTTCAGCGAGATCGGCGAACCGGTCCGGAGGAGGCCCTCGACGCGGTGCCGCCTCGAATCCCGTCCGTGCCGACCGACCGCAAGCCTGCTCCGCGAGGACCGATGCGACACCCGCCGTCGGGGGAGAGCCGCGATGGAGATTCCGGGTGGAGCGTGCGCTCCACCTCGACCTCATCCGGTGGAGACCCATGCTCGGATGCCCAGGGAACACCGGCGCGTCGAGGTCGGGCGTCGAGAAGCAGCGCGCCGCGGGGATCGGAGGCGTCGAGCCCGCCGCCCTCGGATCAGCTGCGCCACGAACCGGCGTGCTCGGTCGCGGCGAGCATGACGTCGGTGCGATGGGCGACGCCGAGCTTCGTCAGGATCGAATGAACGTGCGTCTTCACGGTCGATTCCTCGACGACGAGTCGCGACGCGATCTGTCGGTTCGTCAGGCCCGATGCGATGAGCTCGGCGACAAGGGCCTCCCTCGGCGTGAGCGCAGCGGTCGCCGGCGGGGCGTCTCCGCCGATGGGAGCCACCGGCTGTCGCTGCATCGCGGCGAGGAGGAGCGACGCCGCGCGCGGACTGCATGACGATTCGCCTCGGAGTGCGAGGCGCATTGCGCCGACGACATCCTCGATCGGTTGATCCGCGTCCAGGAACCCCGCGAGCCCCGCTTCCGCCGCCCGGACGACGAGCTCCGAGTGCTCCCTGCAGGGTTCGATCCCCATCCCGACGAGGACCGTCGTCGGTGCGGTGCGACGCACCGAGCGCAGCACGACGAGGAAGTCGGCCACGGAGAAGTCGAGGAGGGCGACCCGTGGGAAATGAGGAACGATCGATGAGACCGCATCCGCGAATGACGGGGCGTGCACGACGATACGGAACTCGGAATCGGCGGCGATGGTCGCAGCGAGCGCGTCTCGGTAGGCGCGCACCGGTGCGATCAGCGCTACGTCGATCATGAGGCTTTCCTCCGCGAGAGCTGCATGCGGAACTGCGGTCACCAGGGTGAGGGCGGGCCGTTCCTCCCCTCGCCCATCGGGCGGTGGGCGCGCGCCCGAACATCTGCGACAACGCTTCCGGAGGCAGGGTCAGCCGTTCCGACTCGGCGCGAACTCAGCTCGACGTCCGGTCGCGCGGCGTCTCCGCCTGATCGGGTGAAGGCGTCGTGTGCCACGGCGATTCGGGCGTCGTCGCGTCCCATCCAGATCATGCGCACCCCCGCACGCACCGTCAGCGGCTCCTCGCGCACCACCGCTCGGATCCACTGCGTCAGCGCGAGCCGCACTACCCCCGTCTTACTCGCAAGTCCCTTGGACCAGCAGTCCGCACTTTGGCGGACACGGACCGCTCGGCTCACGTCACGCGAGGTGCGTCCTCGTCGCCGTGGTCGACATCGCCGCCGTTCATGCCCGGGAACTGCCGACGACGTCGGGGCAGGCTCGTGGGCGCCGACTCGCCCTCGGTCGAGTCGGACGGCGTGTTCGCGCCGTACCAGCGTTGGTACACCTCGACGAGCGGCGCCGAGGTGAGCCCGTGGAGCACGATGCTGAGCGCGACGGTGACGACGATCGTGGTCAGGACGGTCTCGCCCTCCGGCACCCCGCTCTCGGCAGCGAGCAGGGCGAAGACGAGCGAGGCGAGGCCGCGCGGGCCGAACCATCCGATGAAGGCGACGGTCGGTCGGCGCGCACCGCTGCCGGCGAGGGCGATCGCGACCGGCACCATCCGGACGACCGTGAGGCTGAGCACCGCGTAGACGAAGACCTGCCAGGTCACGTACGGCAGGGCGAGCGTGAGCGCGAGCGCCCCGAATGCGATCCAGGTGACGGCCGCGAGCAGGTCGCCCGCCGCCTCGGAGAGCACCGTCACCTTCGATCGGCTCGGCCCGGCGAGCCGGCCGAACGCGATGCCGCCGACGAACGCGGCGATGAACCCGCTGCCGCCGAGCTCCTGCGCGACCGAGTACGCGACGAGCGCCGCCGCGAGCGGCAGGATCTGCCGCCACTCCCGCGCGATCCAGCCGCGCCGGTCCGCGGCGCGGAAGAGCACGCCGCCTGGGACGGCGGCGACGAGCCCGGCCGTCAGCCCCCACCCGATCTGGGCGGCCATGCTGCCGGCGACGATACCGGTGGCCCCGGCCTCGAGTTCGGCGTTCGCGATCGACAGCGCCACGAGGAAGAGCGGCACGGCGAGGCCGTCGTTGAGTCCGCTCTCCACGTCGAGGGCCTGGCGCACGCGCGCCGGCACCCGCGTGTCCGCGACGACCTTCTGCCCGAGCGCCGCGTCGGTGGGTGCGAGCATGATCGCGAGGAGGAACGCGGATGCGAGCGCCATGCCGGGGAACACGAGCGCCGCGACGCCGGTTCCGGCGAGGATCGTCAGCGGCAGGCCGATCAGCAGAAGCCGGCTGGGCCAGACGAGTTGGTTGCGCAGCAAACGGAGGTCGATGCGCGTCGCGTCGCTGAACAGCAGCAGCACGAGGGCGATCTCGGCGATGCGCTCGGCGACCACCGTCTCGAGCGACACGTCGAGCAGGTCCGGAGCGAACACGCTCACCCCGAAGCCGACGACCATGAGGAAGAGCGCCGGCGTGATTCCCCGGCGGTCCAGCGGCTTCGACAGCGCGCTCCAGACGACGATGATCGCCATCACCACGGTCACCGCCAGCATGCCGACCCCGTCCCCGATCGCCCGCGCGGCCGCGCGGAGCGGCCTGACGTCATCGTACGGATGCCGCGGGCGCGGCCACCAGCCGCCGCGGCCGGATCACGAGCCGGTCGGCGCTCCGCTGGCACCCCCACGGGGGACTGTCGGAGACCGTCCCCCGTCACTAGCGTGGGCTCACTTCGCCGCGCCCGGCACCGGAGCGCGGCGACCGCCGCAGCGGCGCACGTGGCCCGGGCGGGGTTCGGCCGGGGAGGTCGGGCCCCGCCCGTCATGTCGGCCGAGGACGGCCCGGGTTCAGGATGCCGCGACCGCGCGCAGCGCGTCGATGCCGCCCGCCCGGTAGCTCTCCCAGTCGGGGCTCCCACCGCCGGGGGCGACCCGAGACGCCCATCCATCGGCGAGCGACGCGGCGAGCGCGACGACCGTCTCGCCCGTGGCATCCGTCGGGCAGGCTCGCAGCAGCTCGCCGAGGGCCGCCGTCCGCCCCTCGTGGAACTTGCCGGCGGGGTGGGACCGGCCGTACTTCGCCAGCGCGCAGGACGTGGCATCCCCCATCGCCGCGGCCCACGCCTCCGCGGCCGAGGCGCGGAGCGCGCGGACCTCGTCGCGCACGAGCACGGGCCGAGACGGAGGAACATCTCGACCGGCGGCGGCGTGTCGGGGGTGGACACGCGGCTCGCTCGGCGGATTCTCCTCCGTCTCGGCCCGTGGGTCTCGGCGGAGCCGGATCATCGGCATCGGCTCAGCGGGGTCGACGGCGGCTCAGCGACCGAAGAGCTTCGCGAAGAAGCCGGTCGACGGCTCGTTCTCGTGGCCCGCGCAGCGCTGGTTGCGCGGCACGCCGCGCATGACCTGGTCGACGTGCTGGCCGCAACCGGCCCAGGTGGTCTTGCCGCACTTGCGGCACGTGACGGCTCGGCACATGTGGTTTCTCCTCGGAGTTCTGGAAGCGTCGTGGTCGGGTGGGGCGGATGCCGCGGCTCAGCGGTCGGCGTGGTCGCCGTCGCACCACCGGTCGGCCGGGACGTAGTCCTTGACCGAGTCGATGTGCTGGCCGCAGCCCGACCAGGTGGTCTTGCCGCAGGAACAGGTGACGGGGCTGCACATGATGGTTCTCCTCGAGGTTCGCGTGTGCGTGGGTGGGGTGTGGGAAGCCGGAACGGCTCAGGCCGCGGCCGCGGTCTCGCGGGGCTCGGCGTGGGTGAGCGCGGACTCGCCGGCCTGCCACGTCAGGTAGCCGCCGTCGAGGTTCACGGCCTCGCGGCCGAGCTGGGCGAGCAGGCGCACCGCGGTGTGGCCGCGCTGGCCGACCTTGCAGTGCACGATGAGGCGCCCGGCGGGCAGCTCGTCGACGCGCGCGCGGATCTCGTCGAGCGGGATGTTGATCGAGCCCTGGATGGCGCCCGCGGCGACCTCGTCCGGCGTTCGGACGTCGACGAGCACGTCGCCCGCCGTCATCGCGTCGTCGAGTTCGTGCCACTGGATCGACGGGGTGAGCCCCTCGACGGCGTTGAGCGCGACGTAGCCGAGCATGTTGACCGGGTCCTTCGCGGACGAGAACTGCGGCGCGTAGGCCAGTTCGAGGTCGGCGAGGTCGGACGCGGTCAGGCCGCCGGCCATCGCGGTCGCGATGACGTCGATGCGCTTGTCGACGCCGTCGCCGCCGATGCCCTGCGCGCCGAGGATCTCGTCGGTCTGGGCGTCGACGACCAGCTTCAGTGCCATCTGCTCTGCGCCCGGGTAGTAGCCGGTGTGCGAGGCGGGGTGGGTGTGGATGACGCGGATCTCGCGCCCGACGCGGCGGAGCAGCTTCTCGGGCCAGCCGGTCGTCGCGATCGTGAGGCCCATGAGGCCGACGACGGCCGTGCCGAGCGCGTCGCGGACGCGGATGTCGCGGCCGGCGATCACGTCGGCGGCGAGCCGACCGTGGCGGTTCGCCAGGCCAGCGAGGGCGACGAGGCGGTGCTCGCCGCTGATCGCGTCGACCTTCTCGACGGCATCGCCGATGGCCCAGATGTGCGGGTCGCTCGTGCGCAGGTCGTCACCGACCCGGATGCCGCCGCGCTCGCCGATCTCGAGGCCGGCGGCGACGGCCAGGCGGGTGTCCGGGCGCACGCCGATCGAGCCGAGCACGAACTCGGCCGGCACGGTCGTGCCGTCGCTGAGCAGCGCGGTGTCGCCGTGGAGCTCGGTCACCTGCGTGCCGAGGCGCACGTCGACGCCGGCCTCGCGGAGGCGGTCGGCGACCGGCGCGGCCATCTCGGCGTCGAGCGGCGGGAGGACCTGGTCGCCGAGTTCGACGAGCGTGACGTCGAGGCCGCGGTGCACCAGGTTCTCGACCATCTCGAGGCCGATGAACCCGGCGCCGATGACGAGCGCGGTGCGCGGGGCGACCTCGAGCTCGGCCATCGCGCGGTCGACGTCGTCGATGTCGCGCAGCGTGAGCATGCGGTCGCCGCCCGGCATGGGCGGGCGCACCGGCGTGGCGCCGGGTGAGAGCACGAGGGCGTCGTACGCCTCGACGGTCTCGTCACCGGTCACGAGGTCGCGGACGAGCACGGTCTTCGCGTCGCGGTCGATCGCGACGGCCTCGGTGCGCACGCGCACGTCGAGGTTGAATCGGCTGCCGAGCGAGGCGGGGGTCTGGAGGAGGAGGCTGGAGCGCTCCTCGATGACGCCGCCGAGGTAGTACGGCAGGCCGCAGTTGGCGAACGAGACGTGGCCGCCGCGCTCGAGCACGATGATGTCGGCGTGCTCGTCGAGGCGACGGAGGCGGGTGGCTGCGGACATTCCGCCCGCGACGCCGCCGATGATGAGGTACCGCTTCGAGGTCATGGCACGATCGTAACAATACCCCGGGGGTATTGTCAAAATACCCTTCAGGTATCTCTCGGGCTGCGATCGCGGCGAGCTGGCCGAGGGCCGAGCAGATGTCCTCGACGCACGGCGACGGACCCCCGCCGAGATCGGCGAGGGCCCGTCGTGGTTCGTTCGGACGGCGGACCGTCAGTCGTCCGCACCGCCGGAGGAGGGTCGGTCGCCGGCCTGCGAGCCCGCGTCATCCGCCTGGGAACCCGCGCCATCGGCCTGCGTACCGGCGTCGCCGGCCTGGTCGCCCGCACGCTCGGGCGCGCCGGCGCCGTCGGACGCCTGCTCGCCCGAGCCGATGCCCGAGCCGACGTTCTCCTCGGCGGTCTCGAGCCCGAACTCCGCGTTCTCGTCGGCGTGCTCGACCGCGGTGTCGAGGCCGGACCCGGCCTTCTCGTCGGCGTTCTCGAGCCCGGTGCTCGCGTCGCCGCCGTCGACGCCCTCGTCGCCGGCGACGTCATCGGTGAGGCCCGACTCACCGGCATCCACGCCGGCGTCCGTGCCGGCCATCTGGTCGAACACGACCTGCGCGGGCTCGGGCAGCATGCCCGCTGCTCCGGCCGCGCCCGCACCGGACGCGCCGACCGCCACCGCGGCCACCGCGCCCATCGAGATCTTCGCCGCGAGCCCCAGGCCCGCGAACCACTCCATCACCACTCGTCTCCTTGCCGACGGCGCGCGCGAAGGGGCGGGCGCCGCCTCGTCCGGGCTCTCATCGGGGACGACCCCGACCTCCGACCGGAGGCCGAGGCCGAATCGGGAGGCCACCGCGGCGCTCGGCCGCGGCGGCCCCCCGGATGACGAAGCACGGAAGCCGGCGATCGCCTCGGCGAGGGGGGAGAGGTCCTCACGGCCGTGGGGGGGACGACCGCGGAGGAGTGCCTCGGCGTCGTCGTCGGTGATCCGGTGCGTCGTCATCTCATTTCCCGCCATCGTCGAAGGCCCGCGCAGGGGTACGGCCTGCTGCGATCTTCCTGCGTATCGATTCGAGGGCCCGCCGCTGCAGCGCCTTCACGGCACCCGGTCGCTTCCGGAGCACGACCGCGACCTGCTCGACCGTCAGGTCGCCCAGGATGCGCAGCACCATCACGTCCCGCTGGTCGGGCGCGAGCGAATCGATGAGCACTCGGGCGGACCGATCGCCGAGACGCCCGAGCGCCTCCTCCTCGGCGCTCGGCGCGCGGCGATCGTCGAGTTCCTGCTGCCACTCCTCGTGCTCGCCCCGGCGCCCGCGGCGGCGCAGCTCGTCGGTGAGCCGTCGGTACGCGATCGTGAACACGAATGCGCGGAACTCGGCCTCCCCGCCGCGGAACGAGCCGAGCCGGTCGAACACGGCCAGGAAGACCTCGTTCGTCAGGTCGTCGGGCTCGCGCGATCCGCGCGCCCGGAGGAACGCCGCCACCGCCGGCGCGTACTCGTTCCAGAGCTCGGAGTTCGCCCAGCGTGCGCCCGCCTGCGCGGCGGCGAGGATCGCGTCGAAGGGCTCGGCGCCGAGCGAGGCGCGTGCGCGCGATGCGAGCTCCGCTCGCATCGGGGGGTGCGCCAGTGCGCCGTCGGGGTCGGCCACCCGCCGAGTGTATGGCACCCCGAACGGGGGACGACAGTCCCCGTTTCCACAGCCCTCAGCGCCGGCGCCGAGACCCCGTCCGCCGCATCGTCCAGGCGAGGTAGCCGCCGAGCGAGCCGATCACGCCGAGCCCCGTGCCCAGCATGACTCCCTCCCACGAACGCCACCGGCGCTCGCTCGCCACGAGGCTGCCGACCCCGGTGATGAACGCGGCGCTGATCATGCCGGCGACGAGCCGGTTGCCGATGCGCTCGGCGCGCCCGACGAGCGGTTCGAGCTCGGCCGCCCGGAGGTGGACCTGGATCCCGCCTTCGTCGGCATGCTCGAGCAACCGCCGCAGCGTCCCCGGCATGTCGAGTGCGAGCTCGCCGAGCTCGGCCGTGGCGCGCGCGATGCGCCTGGCGAGCACGATCGCACTGAGCCGCTCGCGCGCGAGCCGCTGGGCGTACGGACGAAGGGTCTCGCCGAGCCGGAACTCCGGGTCGAGCCGGAGCGCGAGCCCCTCGATGACGAGCAGCGCCTTGAACAGCAGGGCCATCTGGCGGGGCAGTCGCAGCCGATGCCGCCGCAGGATCCCGAACAGCTCGGCGATCATGCGCGCGAACGGCGTCTCCCGGAGCGAGTCGAGCCGGTAGCGCGCGAGGAAGTCGGCGAGGTCGTCCTGCAGGAGTTCGCGGTCGACGCCGGCCGAGGTCGGGGACAGGTCGATGAGCGCCGAGGCGAGTCGCTCGGGATCGCCGCGGACGAGCGCCACGAAGAGCGCGCCCAACTGGTCGCGCAGCGACTCGTCGATCTCGCCCACCATCCCGAAGTCGATGAGCGCGATCGTGCCGTCGGGCTGGACGAACAGGTTGCCGGGGTGCGGGTCGGCGTGGAAGAAGCGGTCCTCGAACGTCATCTTCAACACGATCTCGGCGCCGCGCCGCGCCACGCGCTTCCGGTCGACGCCGGCCGCGTCGAGCGCGGCCGCATCGCCCACGTTGAGGCCGGCCATCCGCTCGAGGGTGAGCACCCGCGACGTCGTGTAGTCCCAGTAGACGCGCGGGATCGCGACATCCGCCTCGAACTCGAAGTCCTCGGCGAAGCGCTCGGCGTTCCGCCCCTCCTGCAGGTAGTCGAGCTCGGCGAGCAGCGTCTGCGCGAACTCCTCCGCGAGACCCGGGGCGTCGTGCTCGCGGGCGAGGCTCCACGTGCGGCTCGCGCGGTCCGCGAGGTTGCGGAGGATCTCGAGGTCCTGGTGCACCTGCGCGACGGCCCCCGGCCGCCGGACCTTGACGACGACCTCCCTGCCGTCGTCGAGGACGGCCGCGTGCGCCTGCCCGATCGAGGCGGAGGCCAGCGGCACGTCCTCGAACGAGGCGAACAGTTCGTCGGCGTCGGCGCCGAGTTCGCTCCGGATCACGGCGCGGACCTGCTCCACCGGCACCGGCGGGGCGGCGTCCTGCAGCTTCGCGAGCTCGTCGGCGTACGCGGGCGGGACGAGGTCGGATCGCGTGGAGAGCAGTTGCCCGAACTTGATGAACGTCGGCCCGAGCTCCTCGAGGGCGCGGCGCAGGTGCTCAGGTCCGGCGTCGGCGAGGGCGTCGGCGGTGGCCGGGTCCGACGACCCGCGTCGGAACGGGTTCCGGCGTGCCGCACCGACCAGCCCGGCCAGGAAGCCGAAGCTGTGCCGGCGCAGGACCGCCGCGATCTCGCGGTACCGGGCGCTGTGCCGTGCGTCCGTGACCCCGCCGTTCAGAACTTCGACCCCAGCGCCTTCGCCTTGATCGCCTCGAACTCGCCGTCGCTGATGACGCCCTGGTCACGCAGCGCCTGCGCCTTCGCGATCTCCTCCGACGGGCTCGCGAACGAGATCTCGCGGTACTCCTCCGCCGTGTGCGTCTCGTACTCGACCTGCTTCCGCGCCGAGCGCTCGGCCATGCCCCGACCGCGCGCGATCAGGTACACGAGGCCGGTGAGCCAGGGCAGGAACACGAGGAAGATGATCCACACCGCCTTCAGCCACCCGTTCAGCGAGTGGTCGCGGAAGATGTCGATCACGATGTAGACGAGCACCATCAGGTAGGCGACGTACGCGAAGATCCAGAAGAAGAACCAGAACCACTGCCAGAGATCCACGGGGAGTTCCTTTCGACGGTTGCCTCGACGAGTCACACGGTACTCGCGCGCTCCGGAGATCGACGGCCTTTCGTCCCGGTGTCTCGAACGGGCCGGTCGGCGGCGGTGCGCCCGAGGCATCCGCTGCGGATCGGGGCCCGGACGGCTCACGCGACGCGGATGGCCCCCATCATGCCGAGGTCCTCGTGGTCGAGGATGTGGCAGTGGTACACGGTGCGGCCCGTGATGCCCTCGAAGGCGATCCGCACGACGACCCGGCCGCCTGCGGGCACCGGGACCACGTCGCGGCGATCCACGCCGGTCACTGGCGCGCCGTCGACCTCGACGAGCTGCATGGGCCACACGTGCAGGTGGAACGGATGGTCCATGGTGCTCGTGTTCTCGATCGTCCACTCCTCGATGGCGCCCGCCGACGGCTCGAGGTCCGTGCGCCCCTCGGCGTACGTCCGGCCGTCGATCGTGAACCCCATGCCCTGGCCCATGCCCCGGCCCATGCCCCCCATCGCGAGCGTGAGGGTCCGGCGCACGGCCACCTCCTCGTCTCGCAGGTCCCGCGCCGCAACGGATGCCGCGGGCAGCGGTGCGACGGATGCCGCGGCATCCCCCCGCACCGAGAGCCGCGCCAGGTCGGCGCCGGTCGTCGCGCTCCGCGGAGCGCCCATCGCGCCCATGCTGCCGCGGTCGAACGGCAGGGTCTGCAGCACCGCGTCGCCCGCCACCGCGTCGACCAGCACGTCGGCACGGTTGCCGGGGAGCAGCACGACCTCGTCGACGTCGCGCGGTTCCGGGTAGCGGCCGGCGTCGATCCCGAGGAGCCGCATCCGCTGCCCGTCGAGGCGCAGGCGCAGGTACCGCGAGGTGCACGCGTTCACGATCCGCCACCGCTCGCGCTCGCCCGGCGCCGCGACCATCGTCGGCAGCAGCCGTCCGTTGACGAGCACGAGGTCGCCCTCGCGGCCGAGCATCCGCTCGAAGCGCGATGCGGCGACGACGTCGCCGTTCGCGTCGAATGAGATGTCGGCGATGACGAGCACCCGCTCGCGCGCCACCGCGACCGGGTCCGCATCCTCGACGACGATCGCACCGTAGAGGCCGGCGAAGAGCTGGTCGGCGGTGGTGCCGTGGTGGTGCGGGTGGTACCAGAAGACCCCCGGCGGGTGACCCTCGCCGAGTTCGTAGGCGTAGTCGAAGGTGCCGCCGTCCGGGATCATCACGAACACGTTGTCGGAGTTCCCCTCCGGCGAGACCTCCAGTCCGTGGGTGTGCAGGTTCGTCGTGGCACCGAGGTCGTTGCGGTACCGCACCGAGATCCGGTCGCCGGGGCGGACCCGCAGGGTGGGTCCCGGCATGCCGCCCTCGAAGCCGAGCACGCGCACCTGCCGGTCGCCGACCGTCAGGGTCGTGACCGCCGCCACGAGATCGACGTCGAGGCGCCCGCCGGTGCTCGCGCGGACCTCGGGCTCGGAGAAGGTCTCCTCCGTCGTGTCCGACGGCGTCCCGTCGGGCGACGCGCCCGCGCCGGTGTCGGACGGCGCGGCGGCCTCCTCGCCGACGCCGGACCCGGCCCACCAGGCGAGGCCGCCCGCACCGACGGCGATCGCACCGACGGCCGCGGCACCGCCGATCAGGACGGCCCGACGGCTCGGGCCCGACGTCTCCGGCTCGGGCGGGCTCACTCGCCGAGCGCCGCGAAGAGCTCGTAGACCATGAACGCCGGCCAGAACAGGCCTTGGAAGATCGCCCAGACGTATTCCCAGAACGCATCCGCCTGCTGCCAGAAGTACACCCAGGCCCCGAAGATCCCGAGTCCGTAGATCGCGCCGCCTCCGGCGAGACCCGCGTTCGATCCGTTGCTCATCGCGCACCTCCCGACTCCGAGGCTAGGCGGCGGGCCGGTGCCGCCGCGGGTCCAACGGCCCTCGCCGACGGCGAACCGCCCGCGAGGCTCGGAAGTGGGCGGGAGCCCCGCGCGCCGGTGACGGCGCGACGTCCGCAACGAAGCTGGAGCAGCCATGCCACGCACCTACGTCGTCACCGGAGCCGCGAGCGGCATCGGCCGCGCGACGGCCGACCTCCTCGTCGAACGCGGCCACCGGGTCATCGGGGTCGACCTCCACGACGCCGACGTGAACGTCGACCTGACGACCGACGAGGGGCGGGCGGACCTCGTCTCGGCCGTCGCCGAGGCGAGCGGCGGCCGCATCGACGCGATCATCGCGAACGCCGGCCTCGCCCTCCCGATCGCGAAGACCGCGGCCGTGAACTACTTCGGCGCGCTCGCGACGCTCGAGGGGCTCCGGCCGCTGCTCGCGGGCTCCCCGGCCCCGAGAGCGGTCGCGACCGCCTCGATGGCCTCGCTCTACCCGCCCGACGATGCCCTGCTCGACGCGTTCCTCGCGGGCGACGAGCCGGCCGCGCTGGCCCGAGCCGCGGAACTGGAGGCCGGTCCGCCCGAGCAGGCGAACCTCATCTACGGCACCACCAAGCGCGCGCTCGTGCGGTGGATCCGACGCAACGCGCCCGGGCCCGACTGGGCGGGTGCCGGCGTCCCGCTCAACGCGATCGCGCCCGGCGTGGTCGAGACGCCCATGACGGCGGCGTACACGAGCACCGAGGAGGCCCGGACGGCGATCCTCGAGATGGTGCCCATGCCGCTGAACGGGATCTTCCAGCCGCGCGACGTCGCCTACCTGCTCGCGTGGCTCACGAGCGAGGAGAACGCGCACCTGTGCGGCCAGGTCGTCTTCGTCGACGGCGGGTCCGACGCGGTCATCCGCGGCGAATCGAACTGGTGATCCTCAGCGGCCCGGCCGCCCCGGCGGGTCGGGCTGCTCCGGCGGGTCGGTCTGCCCCGGCCGCCCCTCGGGCTGCCCCGGCCCGTCGTCGTCCCACTTCGTGCCCTCGAGGTCGCCGCGGAGCGTCCCCGTGATCTCGTCCACCGCGGCGCCGACCGTCGGCGCGAACCGGTCGGGCGTGAATCGATCGGCCAGCCCGTAGCGGCGGAGCACGTCGACGACGGGGTCCTTCATCTCCGCGATGACGAGGCGGATGCCGCGGCTCGCGAGCCAGTCGTCGAGCTCGACGAACTCGTCGATCGCGGTCGTGTCGATGTCGGTGATCGGCTCGGCGGCGAGGATCACGGTGCGGATGTCGGGCCCAGCCGCCTCGACGCGCGAGCGGACGAAGTCGTCGAAGAGCCCGCCGTTCGCGAAGAACAGCGGCGCGTCGAACCGCACGATCACCACGCCGGGGATGCGCTCGCCCTCCGGGTTGCGCGACAGGTCGTGGTACCCGCGGAGCCCCGTGACCCGGCCGAGCTCCGCACGGTACGGCTGCCACGAGTGGTACACGAACGCCAGGAGCGAGAGCCCGATCGTCACGGCGATGCCCTGGATGACGCCGAAGGCGAACACGCCCACGAACGCGGCCGCCGAGAGCGCGGCGTCGACCCGGTCCATCCCGACGAGCCGCACGAACCCGCGCACGTCGATCAGGCGCGCCGCCGCCGTGACGACGACCGCCGCGAGCGTCGCCGACGGCAGGAACTCGGTCACGCCCGGCGCGAGCAGGATGAACAGGACGAGCAGCACCGCCCCCACGACGCCCGTGAGCTGGGACTTCGAGCCCGCCTGCTCGGCGACGGGCGTGCGCGACGAGGAGGCCGAGATCGGGAACCCGCCGAACAGCCCGGCAGCCACGTTCGCCGAGCCGATCGCCGCCATCTCGCCGCTGCCGCTCACGGTCTCGCCGCGACGTGCGGCGAGCGCGCGAGAGAACACCGCGGTATCGGTGAAGGCGACGAGCGCGATGCCCGCGGCCGGGAGCGCGAGGCCCGCGACATCCGCCCACACGAGGCCGCCGAGCGCAGGAGCCGGCAGTCCCGACGGGAGCGCGCCCACCACGGGCAGCTGCTCCCCGAGGCCGAGGACCCACGTGACGAGGGTCGCCGCGACCACCGCCACGAGGACGCCGGGCACGGGTGAACGGAGGAGGGTGAGGCCCACGATCACGGCGAGCGAGCCGAGGCCGAAGGCCACCGCGAGCGGCTCGGCCTCGCCGCCGACGAGGGCCGACCAGATCGCGCCGACCTCGGCGACGGGTGAATCGCCGTCGACCGAGAAGCCCAGCAGCGGCGGGACCTGCGAGATGAGCACGAGCAGGGCGATCGCGTTGAGGTACCCGACCCGGATCGGCTTGGAGAGCAGGTCGGTGACGAACCCCAGCCGGAGCAGCCCGCCGAGGAGCAGGATCGCGCCGACCATGATCGCGAGCAGTCCGGCGAGCGCGACCGCCCGCTCGTCGTCGCCGACCGCCAGCGGGAGGATCGCCGCGGCGATGATCGGCGCGAGCGCCGAGTCGGGCCCGAGCACGAGGATGCGGCTCGGCCCGAAGAGGGCGTAGGCGAGCAGCGGCACGATCGTCGCGTAGAGGCCCGTCTCGGGCGGCAGGCCGGCGACGCGCGCGTAGCCCATCCCGGCGGGGATGAGCAGGGCGGTGACGACGATCCCCGCGCGCAGGTCGGGCACGAGCCAGTCGCGACGGTAGTCGCGCGCGACCTCGACGCCGGGCGGCACCCAGCGCGGCATCCGCCGTCGCCCCCGCTGCTCGTTCGCGCCCATCCGGCCTCCGGTTCCGATGATGGCGGATGGTGCGGCCGCGCGTCAGGCCTTCGCCGACGTGTCGACCGATCGCCAGACCGGCGGGTGGGGCAGGCGGTTCTCGCGATACAGGCGGTAGGCGAACGGCGCCCAGACGACGAGGGCGACGCCCGCACCGACCAGGGCCCCGCCGATCGTGTCGCTCAGCCAGTGCGCGCCGAGGTACATGCGGCTGAGCATCATGAGCACGGTCCAGGCGATGCCCGCCACCCACACCCAGGTCCGCATGAACACGAGCCCGAGCGCGGTCGCGATGAGCGCGGCCGCCGAGCTGTGGCCGGACGGGAACGAGCCGAAGTCGGGCTGGACCAGGATGTCCTCGGGCCGCACCCTGCCGACCAGCACCTTCACGAGCCGGGTCACGCCGGCGCTCGCGAGCGTCGCGATGCCGAAGTAGAGCGCGGCCCAGGGCCGCCGCCACGCGAGCAGCCCGGCGGCGATCAGGATCGGGAAGACCACGTTGGACATGGTGCCGCCGCCGAGCACGTCGAGCACGAGGGCGCCCGAGGTGACGGCCGGCGTCCGGACCGCGGCGAGCGCGGTCATCAGGTCCACCTCGAACGCGAACGGCTCCCGAGCCTCGGTGTAGACGATGACGCCGCCGACGAGTCCGACGCCGCACAGCGCGATGATGCCCGCGGCCAGCCACGGGCGGCGACTGACGCGGAGCGGTGCGGGCGCGTGCGCGTGCGACTGCCGGGCGTCGCGAGGGGCTTCGGTTCCGGTCGCGTCGCGGGGCGTCGGCGCCTCCGGCCGAGCGCCGGTGTCGTCAGTGCCGCTCATCGCGCCCCCATGCCTCGGGCCGACGGTCGGACTCGGCGATCTGCTCGGCCGACCCGACGCGCACCGTGCGCCACGTGTCGACCGCGATCACGAGGCCGAGCACGACGAGCGAGAGGAAGATCGACCCGAGCGCGTCGGTCGCCCAGTGGTAGCCGAGGTAGATGCGGCACGCCGCCGTGAGGACCACGATGACCGCCGCCGCGACGAACGCCAGCGTCGTGACGACCGGTCGCCGGTGCCGTGAGAACACGAGGTAGGTGCCGATGAAGAGGAAGTCGGCGACGCCCATCACGTGTCCCGACGGGAACGACGAGGTCGGGTCGTAGCCGAAGAGCATCTCGTCGGCCGGTGGCCGGTCGCGCGCGATGAGCGGGGCGAGCAGCTGCACCGTGATCACGCCGAGGATCATTCCGCCCGCGAGCAGCAGCGGTCGCCAGGCGTGCTTCGCGAAGACGCCCCACGCCACCGTGGTCACCAGGATGATGATCGGCATCGCGATCGGTCCGAACCCGACGGCGAGCACGATCATGAACACCGTCAGCCAGTCGTCGCGGCCCGACTCGAACCACGCCTGGACGGGGGCGTCGATGTACGAGATGTCGTCGGACTCGAGGATCGAGTCGAGCACCACGAAGAACCCGACCAGGCCGGCGACGACGAGCGCCGCGGCGGTGACGTAGAGGTTGCGGCGCGCCCTCGACGACAGGTACCGCTCCTCGACGATGAACCGCTCGTGGAACCGCCGCCAACGGCCGCGATCGGCGTCCTCCGGCGCTCCGGCCGTCGACACGCCGTCCTGTGCTCCACTCCCCTGCGTCCCGGCACCGGGTTCGGCCACGGCGCACCTCCTCTCGACCTCCGCGCGGGCGGAGGTCCCCACAGTATGCCGCGAGCGACCGCGACGGCTCAGGGGGTTGCGCCTTCGCCGACTACGTGTCGCGCTCGACCGGCCCGATGTCCTCGCGGTGGTCGTCCTCCCCGCCGGGCGGGAAGTCGTGGCGGTCGGGCTTGCGGCTGAGCGCCAGCACGCTCACCGTGAACCCGCCCCACACCAGCACGATCGCGAGGACCAGGAAGAAGACCGCGGTCCCGGTCATGACCGACCCCCTTCCGTCGACGTGCCGGCATCAGCCCGCCGCATCGGCTCGGGCAGCGGCGGCCACGGTCGGAACGCGTCCGGGCTGCGCCGCCACCGGATGCCGGTCAGCACGGCCGCCGCGACGATGAAGAACGCCACCGTCCCCCACCCCATCAGGGCGAGGTACCAGTCGGGGTAGCCGCTGTAGCCCTCGACCATGAGCGAGACGATGCGCTGGATCAGCATGTAGCCGAGGACGATCGGGGCGAGGACGCCCGCCAGGACGGTCCACACCCCGCCGACACGGAACGTCGAGACCGCGTTCAGGTGGTAGCGCAGCTCCGGGCCCTTGCGGAGCACCCAGAAGGCGAAGATCCCGGCGAGCACGGCCGAGAGGACGATGCCGATGTTGTTGGCCCAGTTGTCGACCGTGTCGAGCGCGATGAGCCCCGTCGTCGTCGAGAAGAGGAGCACCGAGAGGATCATCGACACGATGCCCACCCGGGTCGCCGCCTGTCGGGGGGAGAGCCCGAACTTCTCCTGGAACCCCGCCGACACGACCTGCAGCACCGAGAGCAGCGACGTGAACCCCGCCATCGCGAGCGAACCGAAGAAGAGAATGCCGAAGATCGGCCCGCCCGGCATCTGCGAGACGATCGCGGGGAAGGTGATGAACGAGAGTCCGACCCCGGTCAGCCCCTCGAGCTCGGCGACGGAGACGCCCTGCTGGAACGCGAAGAAGCCGAGCGTGGCGAACACGCCGATCCCGGCGAGGATCTCGAACGACGAGTTCGCGAACGCGACCACGAGGCCCGGGGTCGTCAGGTTCGAGCGGCGCCGGCGGTACGACGCGTAGGTGATCATGATGCCGAACGCGATCGAGAGCGAGAAGAAGATCTGGCTGTACGCCGCGATCCAGACGTCCGGATCGGCGAGCGCCGAGAAGTCGGGAGTGAAGAGGGCGTTCAGGCCGTCGCCGGCGCCCTCGAGGAACAGCGAGCGGACGACGAGCGCGGCGAACGCCACGACCAGCAGCGGCAGGAAGATCACGTTGATGCGCTGGACGCCGCGCGCGACGCCGAACGCCAGGACGACGATCGCGGCGACCCAGATGATCACGAGCGGGATGAGCACGGCCGGCACGAACGTGAACGAGAACCCGGGATCACCGACCTGCAGGTAGTCCCCGGTGAGGAAGCCCGCGGTGTCGTCGCCCCAGCGGAGGTCGAACGAGAACACGAAGTAGCTCGCCGCCCACGCGATCACGACCGTGTAGTACAGCGCGATCACGAAGCAGATCATGACCTGGAACCAGCCGAGGCTCTCGAGCCACTTCAGGCGCCCGCCGCCGAGCCGTCGGAACGCCGTCGGCGCCGCGCCCCGGAAACGGTGCCCGAGCGCGTAGTCGAGGAACAGGATCGGGATGCCCGCGGTGACGAGCGCCACGAGGTAGGGGATGAGGAACGCGCCCCCGCCGTTCTCGTACGCGACCCCCGGGAACCGCCAGATGTTGCCGAGGCCGACGGCCGATCCGATCGCCGACAGGATGAACCCGACCTGCCCCGTCCACATCTCGCGCGGCTGCGCCGCCGTGTGCTCGCCTGCGGTTGCCGACATTCGCGCCTCCCCGGCCCGTCGCCTGCGGTCGCGGCGCCATCGCCGTGCGACCCGAACGACTGAACGCTACCAAGCGCGGGGCGGATGCCGCAGCCCTTCCTCCGCGCGCGTCACTCCGCGTCGGCGGCGACCAGGCGGCCCGACGCGACCGCACGCGCGAACGCCTGGTAGTCGCGCTCGTTCTGGTCGGCGTAGTCGGCCGCGAATGCGGCGATCGCGTGGTCGAACCGGTCGGACTTCCCCAGGTAGGCCGCGATCGCGACCCGGTCGCCGGCGCGCGCATGGGCCCGCGCCAGCGTCGCCCCGCACATCTCCGCGTAGAGCAGGCCGGCCTTCGGCGTCATCAACTCGATGTCGGCCGCACCCTTGCCGTCGGCGAGCTGGCGGAGGTAGAAGTCGCGACGCACCCCGTCGACGCCGATCACGCGCTGCCACCCGAGGAAGAGGTCGCTCGCGGCCTGCATCAGGCGCTGGCCGCGCACGACGCGCTCGCCGTGGTTCGCGTAGGCGCTCGGCGGCAGGAACCGCTCGAGCACCGACGGCTGGGCCTCCTTGGCCTGCAGCATGAGCGGGTCGCGGTCGTCGCGTCCGCGCATCAGGATGACCCACGCCCGCGTGCCGACGCTGCCGACACCGACGACCTTGCGTGCCATGTGCACGTAGTCGTACTCGGCGATGGGGTGGCGTTCGAGCGGCAGCGTGGACCGGTACTCCTGCAGGAGGCCGCGCATGATCCGCTCCTCGTCGGCTCGGGTCAGCTCATCGGCGACGAGCTCCTCGATCGGGACGATGAGCGGCGGATCGGCGGCGATGCGCATGACGCCCCCCTCGCTCCGGACGAGCCTGCTGAACGCGCGAACGCTGTCGCGCCGGCGGGCCTTCGCCAGCGTCGCCTCGCTCCGCTCCATCTGCTTCCGGCCGATCCGGCTCGCCGCCCGTTCGCGCTCGAACCACTCGCGCAGCGCGGCCGCATCGAGGTGCTCGTACCAGGCGTCGAGGACCCGGGACTGCGCAGCGCGCCGCATCTGCTCGCGGTAGGCCGCCACGCTCGCGAGGACCACCCGGCGCCGGTCGTGGTCGTCGAAGCCCCGGTAGCGCGCCGCGATCTCGAAGCTCGCCGCGAGCCGCTTGACGTCCCATTCCCATGGTCCGGGCAGGGTCTCGTCGAAGTCGTTCAGGTCGAAGACCTGGTCGCGCTCGGGCGACGCGAACAGCCCGAAGTTCGACAGGTGCGCGTCGCCGCAGATCTGGGCCACGATCCCCGAGACGGGCGTGCGCGAGAGGTCGGACGCCATGATGAGCGCCGCGCCCCGGTAGAACGTGAACGGCGAGACGAGCATGCGCGCGTAGCGGATGGGAACGAGCTCGGGCACGCGGCTCTCGGCCTGCTCCTCGAGCAGCGCGACCGGGTCGGGCCGATCGGCGGGCGGCGTCCAGCCGGCGTGGGATCGGCGCGGGGCGTTCGCCCGGGCCGCACGCCCCGCGGCGGCGCGGCCGGCGAAGTCGTGTCGCGGCGCCGGATCGGGGATGCCGGTCGAGGAGGGACCCGGCGCGGGATCCGGTCCGGTCGGCGGGCGGTCGAAGCCGGTGGTGGTGCTCATGGTCGTTCCCCGATCTCCTCTGAATCGTTCGCTCGGCGCCCGCCGGCCGGTGGAGCGCGACCCTCGACCTCGTCCGGGATGCCCCGTGAGAGCAGCAGCGCGAGCAGCGCGATGGCGATGAGCCCGACGAACGCGACCCGCAGGGCCTGCAACTGCGCGGCGCCGTAGACCCTCGACAGCTCGGCCGCGTCGTCGTCGGACAGGCCGGCGTCGGTCCCGATCCGGGCGACGGTCGACGCCGGCACCAGCTCGACGCCATCGCTCGTCGCCTCGGCGACGGCCGTGCGCACGTCGCCCGACAGGTCGCTCGCCGCGACCCCGCCCGCGAACGACGTCGCAAGCGCGCTGATCAGCATCGAGCCGATGAGCGCCGTGCCGAGCGACGAACCGAGGTTCTGGAACACGCCCTGCATGCCGCCGACCTCGCTCGACTTCTCGGGGCCGACGCTCGACATGTTGACGTTGCCGAGCTGGGATGCGAGGAGGCCGAGCGCCGCGCCCGCGATGAACATCCCGACGCTGAAGGCGACCTGCCTGAGTTCCTGGTCGACCGATGCCAGGAGGAGCACGCCGGCCGCCGCGAGCACGACCTGCCCGACGGCGACGATCCGCTTGGGCGACCAGCGGGTGGAGAGGCGCGTGCCGGCGAACGAGAACAGGATGAGCGAGATCGACAGCGGGAAGATGCGCAGGCCGGTCTGCAGCGCGTCGAGCCCGAGCGTCATCTGCAGGTAGACCGGCACCATGAAGAAGAGGCCGGCGGTGACGGCGTACTGCGCGCCGAGCGAGGAGAGTCCGCTCCGCAGGCGGTCGATTCGCAGGAGCCTGACGTCGAGGAACGGCTCGCGGCCGGTGTCGATCAGCCGACGCTGCCGCCTGCCGAACCAGGCGAGCAGTCCCAGCCCGCCGAGGATCAGCCAGGCCGCGAGCGAGACGCCGAACGGGGCGATCTCGACGCCGGCGATCTCGGGTGACTGGAGCGGGATGATCCATCCCCACGTCTTGCTCTGGAGCATCCCGAGCACGACGGCGATCAGGCCGACCGACGAGAGCAGCACGCTGAGCACGTCGATGCGCACCCGCACGGGCTCGTGGCGGTCGGCGATGCGCCTCGCGAACAGCACCACCACGGCCATGACGACGACCTCGCCGATGAAGACGTACCGCCACGAGGCGTAGGTCGTCAGGAATCCGCCGATGAGCGGCCCCGCGGCGACGGCGGCGCCGGAGGCGGCGCCGATCATCGCGTAGGCCGTGACGCGCGCCCGGCCCTCGTAGTTGTCGGCGATGAGCGCGGCGATCGCCGGAATGACGAGCACCGCGCCGACGCCCTCGACGACCGACCAGCCGGCGAAGAGCACCACGATGCTCGGGCTGAGCGCGGTCGTGAGCGACCCGAGCGCGTAGATGATCGCCCCGATCACGAAGGCGCGCAGCCGCCCCCACACGTCGCCGAGCTTCGCGCCGACGAGCATGAGCGCGGCCATGGTGAGCGTGTAGAAGGTGATCGCGGCCTGCATCGCCGAGACCGTCGTGTCGAGGTCCTGGACGACCTGCGAGATCGAGACGTTCATGACCGTGCTGTCGAGGACCATCACGAACTGGGCCGAGGCGAGCGCCGTGACGACGACCCACGAGGTCCGCGGGGGTGCGTGGCCCGCTGACGAGTCGGCCGGCACCCCGCCGTCCGGCGGCGCAGTCGAGTCCGGTGGCTCAGGCCGCGCTTCGGAAGGGCTCATGGTGGTATCCCTCTCGGTCGAGGATGGCGATCGTGGACTCCGGGACCTCGATGAAGACGCCGGGCAGGTCGTTCAGGGGTTCGGACACCACCAGGTGGGCGTGCTCGCCGAACTGCGCCAGCCGCTCGGCGTCCGGGTACATCTCGCGGATGGTCGGCAGGTCGGCCGAGTGGAAGAGGCTGCGGGACCGACCCTGCGTCGAGTAGCGCACCGCCCAGATCGTCGCTCCGTCGGCGACCGCGACCGTGCCCTGCATCGGGAACATGATCCCGTGGTCGCGGCCGACCCGCTCGACGAGGTCGACCGTGGCGCGGAGCGCCGCGACCGGGTCGTCGACGAGTCCGTGCGTGATCGCGAGGTGGAAGAGCACCTCCGAGTCGGTCGTCCCGAGGACGTGGGGGTAGAGCGACGGGTCGATCGCGAGCGTCAGCTCGCGCTTGACCTTCGCGAACTCGGCGAGGAAGCCGTTGTGCATGAACAGCCAGTTCTCCCAGCGGAACGGATGGCAGTTCGTGCGCTGGATCGGCGGTCCGGCGGCCGCGCGCACGTGGCTGAAGAAGAGGGGGCTCTCGATGGCCCTGGCCAGCTCCCGGACGTTCTCGTCGTTCCACGCGGGCTCGGTGCTGTGGAACACCGCGGGGATGCTGCCCGCGACGGCGCCGATCGGGTACCACCCGATCCCGAATCCGTCGCCGTTCACCGTCTCCGCGCCGAGCGGCGAGTCCAGGGACTGCGCGACGAGCGAGTGGGTCGCGTCGAGGAGGACCGCCGAGGTCCGCAGCGGCTCACCCGAGTACGCCAGCCATCGGCACATGCGAACGCCTCCCCCCGCCGTGGAGCCCGCCGCGGTCGCCGCCATTCTGGACCCGATCGGACGGCGCCGATGGGTCCAAGGTCTCACTCCTCCGGCTCTGCCGGGAGCGGGCAGGCCGCGGCATCCGTCATGCGCTTCGTCGCCTGCTCGAGCGACCACGGGAGCTCGACGAGCGGCAGGTCGCGACCCTCGGCCGGCGCCGCCTTGGAGGCGATGGAGGCGAGCGCGAACGCCGCCTCCCTGACCAGGGCTTCTCCGCCCGTGGAGTTGTTGAGCGCCACGACGACGGTGAGCCCGGTCGACGCGTCCGTGAACATCGCGGAGAGCGCGCCGATGGACTCGCCGGCGACGCCGCGGAGCGGCCCGTACTGCTGGGCGCCGATCCCCTGCGCCTGCCAGCCGGGCGCGTCTCCGCCGAACGGCGTGAGCGTCCACACGTCGCGTGCGGTGGCCTCCTGGAACATCGCGCCGGTCGCGAAGGACTCGCTGATCGCCTTCGCGTCCGCGAGCGTGGTTCGGGCGCCCGAGGCGGTCCCGCCGATCGAGCTCGAGCGCCTCGAGACGTCGACGATGGCGTCGCACACCGGCTTGCCGCCCGAGTACGTCGCGGCGTAGCCGCCCAAGGCGCCCGCGTACGACGGGTCGTTCGCCGCCGGAATCGACGTGTCCTCGAGCTGGAGGGGGTCGATGACGTACTGCTCCGCGAGGTCGGACCAGGATCGGCCGGTCCGCTCCTGGAGCGCCTCGGTCAGGAGCAGGATGCCGGTGCGCGACTCGGCCCAGGTCGTCCCCGGCTCTCCCTTCCGACCCGCGGCGAGGCCGCTCGCCAGCAGTTCGTTGGGGGGCCAGATCCGCTCGGGGTTCTTGACGAAGTGGGTGCGGAGCGGGCGGTAGTAGTCGGCGATGCCCGATCGGTTCCGGCAGAGCTGCTCCAGCGTGATGCCGTCGAGCCCGGGAATGCCGTTCACCAGGTCGGACACCTGGTCGTCGAGCTCGACGACGCCGGCGTCGACGAGGCGCAGCATCACCGCGCAGGTCAGTTCGCCGGTTCCCTCGGCGAGCTGGAAGCGCGTGTCGGCCGTGACCGCGTCGGCGCCGTCCGTCAGGTCGACCGTGCCGGTGCCCGCGGTCCAGCTGCCGGCCCAGGGCGCCCAGACGCCGGCGACTGCGCCGCTCGATCCGCTCAGCCGGACCGCCTCGGCGAGGGTCGCGTCGAGCTGCTCGACGACCTCCGCGTCGAACGCGCCCTCGACCTGGTCGAAGTCCGCGGCCGGGCTGTCGGCGCCGGTGCACGCGCTCAACGCGACCGCGACGACGGCAGACGCCATCGTCGCTGCGACCAGCCGACGCATCCGCCCTGTCCGTGCAGCCACCGTGCCCCCCGCCGTGTGTCCGCTGCGATTGTAACCCGATCGGCAGGGCCTTCCGCACGGCATTGCGCGGCGACCCGGCGACGTGCTGCGTGCGTCCGCGGAGCGTGTCCCCCGATGGGAGGACCGGCGGATCCAATCCGTCCTCGCCGTCGCGCCGAACCCCGTGCAGCACGGCACGGGCCGCGCACATCCACAAGGAGGCATCGCCATGAAGAACTCACCGAACCGCATCGCCGCGACCGTGTTCGGAGCGGTCTACGTCCTCGTCGGCCTGCTCGGCTTCGCCGTGACCGGCGGCGTGGACTTCATCGCCACCGAGGGCGGGCTGCTGCTCGGCGTGTTCGCGGTGAACCCGCTCCACAACATCGCGCACCTCGCGATCGGCGCAGCCCTCCTCATCGCGGGGCTGTCCAACATCGCGGCGGCGAAGACCGTGAACGCGATCGTGGGCGCGGCCTACCTGCTGCTCGGCGTGGTCGGCTTCTTCATCGCCGGCACGCCGGCCAACATCCTCGCGCTCAACACGCCCGACCACTTCCTGCACCTGGCCAGCGCGATCGTGCTGCTCGGCGTGGGCGTCGGCGCCGAGCGCTCCGCACGCGTGGCGACGGCCTAGGGAGCCCGCCATGCACGCATCGGCGACGATGACCCGTACCTGGCCCATGCTCGCCGCCCTCGGCGGCGGCCTGGTCCTCACGGCCCTCGCCGCCGGTGCCGGGGGTGCACCGCAGGCCGTCCTGGCCGGGCTCGGCGTCGCCGCGCTCGGCTGGGGCGTCCTGTCCCTCCGCGGAGGCCGCCCCCTCGCCCCGCGGACGGTGCTCGCGACGTCGGTCGCCTCGCTCGCCCTGGGCGGCGTCGCCGTCGCATCCGACGGCCTGAGGGATGTCCCGGGCCTGCCGCTCGCGGCGGCCGCCGTGTTCCTCGCCGCCGTCGCGCTGTCGGTGGCCGGCGCGGCACGCGGTCGACGCTCCCGCCGTGGCGGCGCCGGGGCGGCCGCGAGCGACCGCGCGCCCGGGACGGCGGCGGAGGCGGGTCGCGCGGTCGCGGGCCTCGTGATCGGCGCCGTGCTCGTCTCGGCGCTCGCGACCCCCGCCCTCGCCGCCACCGAGGCCGGCCGTTCCGCCGTGCCGCACGGGGAGCATGGGCCGGGCGCCGACCACGCGCCGACCGCTCCGACCCACCACTGACCACCCGACCGCGGCCGGGGGCGCGTGGCGATGACGCCCCCGGCCGCCTCTCCTGCAGCGCGCCCGCGCGCTCCCGACGCCGACGGCCCGCCGACGGCCCGCCGGCGCGGTCAGCCGTGCGCCGCCGACTCCGCGGCGAACAGGTTGAGCACGAGCACGCCGGCGACGATGAGGCCGATCCCGATGAGCTTCGGCACCGAGATCGACTCGCCGAGGAACAGCACGCCGATCGCGACGATGGCCGCCGTGCCGACGCCCGACCAGATCGCGTAGACGATGCCGATCTCGAGCTCGCGGACGGTCAGCGCGAGCATCCAGAACGAGAAGCCGTAGCCCGCGAGCACCGCGACGGTCCACCACAGCCGGGTGAAGCCCGCCGTGAAGCCGATCAGGCTCGTCGCCGCGACCTCGGCCGTGATCGCCAGTGCGAGGAACACCCATGCCATGTGGGCGAGTCTCCCAGATCGGCGGGCACGCGACCGACCGTCGTGGATCAGGCGGGCAGCTCGTCGGCCGTGCCGAGGTCGCGGTCCGCCCCCGACATGAACCGCTCGACGTCGCGGTCGACGATGATGTCGCGCGGCACGAGCGGTCGGGCGAGGTAGAGCCCCTCGAGGCTCGTCAGGCGCGAGAGGGCGACGTACGTCTGGCCCGGGCTGAACACGCGCGAGCCGAGGTCGACGATCGCGGTCTCGTAGCTCGCGCCCTGCGACTTGTGGATCGTGACCGCCCACGCCAGTCGCAGCGGGAACTGCGTGAACTCGGCGACGATCTCGCGCTCGAGCTTCTTCGCGACCGGATCCCACGAGTACCGGTACTTCTCCCAGGTCGCGGGCTCGACCTCGTGCTCCTCGCCGTCGATCTCGACGCGGACCTCGCGCTCGAGCGACGTCACGGTGCCGATCGTGCCGTTCACCCAGCGCGGGGCCTCGCCCCAGCCGGCCGTGTCGTTGCGCAAGAACATGACCTGCGCGCCGACCTTCAGCTCGAGCCGCTCGTCGGCGGGGTAGCCGCGGCCGCCGAACTCGCCGTTCACGTCGGCCTCGTTCGCGATCGAGTGCCCGGGCAGCCGGTGCAGCGCCGCGCGGTTGATGCGGTTGACCGTCTCGTTCGTCGTCGCGAGCGTGATCGCGCCCTGCTCGGGCAGCGGACGACGCGCACCGGTGTCGTTCAGCACGCCCGCGATCTCGGCCGTGACCATCCCGTGCCGCACCGCGTTCAGCATGTGCTTGAACGCGTCGTCGTGCTGCCGGTGGATCTCGCCGAGCTCGTAGATGCGCAGGTCGGCCTCCTGCCAGACCTTCGCGTCGAAGAACCACATCGACCGGTAGGTGTCGGCGAAGTAGCGGCGCTCGTCGCCCGAGCCGGGCACCGGCGCGAGCTGGTACGGGTCGCCGAAGAGCACGACCTGCACCCCGCCGAACGGCTCCAGCGGGCGCTGTCGCGCCTGCCGAAGCGAGCGGTCCATCGCGTCCATGAGGTCGGCGTTGACCATCGAGACCTCGTCGACCACGAGCGTGTCCATGGCGTTGAGGATCTTGCGGACGGCGTCGTTCTGGTCGATCTCGTGGTCGGCGACGACGCCGATCGGCAGGCGGAACAGCGAGTGGATGGTCTGCCCGCCGACGTTCAGCGCCGCGACGCCCGTCGGCGCGCAGATCACGATCTGCTTGGAGGTGTTCCAGTTGAGGTGGTTCAGCAGCGTCGACTTGCCCGTGCCCGCGCGGCCGGTCACGAACACGTGCCCGCGCGTGTGCTCGATCGCCCGGAACACCGCCTGCTGCTCTGCGGTGAGGGTCACGTGCTGCAACGGTCGGCCTTCGGTCTCGCTGGGTTCGACGGGGGTTCGGCGCACCGCCTCGCGCGCCGCTGGTCGTGGGGCGGATGCCGCGGGCGGGCGTCTTCACTGTAGACCGCGATCCCCGGCCCCGGGCCCCGGTCGCGGCATCCGTCGACCCGTCACACGTCGTTGTGGAGAAACCGTGCCGTCACACGGCGCTGTCTAGACTTGGCGGGTGGGGAGCTCGGGCCGACGTGAGGGACGCCTGTCGCCGGTCGCGATCGTCGGGTGGACAGGCCTCGCCGTCATGCTCGTCGCCGGGTTCCTCGCCGCGCTCGGCGGTCTCAACCAGAGCCTGTACGGTGCCCCCGCGTTCGTCGAGCGCTACCTCGACGCGATCGCCAGCGACGACATCGTGAGCGCCGCGGCGACGCCGGGCGTCCGGCTCGACGAGGGCGACCTGGCCGGCGCGGGCCTGCCCGCCGACATCTCCACGGCCATGCTCCGCTCGAACGTCGTCGACTCGGGTCCGGAGGACGTGCGCGTCATCTCCGACGAGGCGCACGACGACGGGCGGCACACCGTGACGGTCAGCTACCGGCTCGACACCGCGATCGTGCAGACCGCGTTCGTCGTGAGCCCGATCGAGCCGCTCTACGGCGTGCTGCACCGCTGGGAGTTCGCGACGAGCCCGCTCGCCGTGCTCGAGGTCACGGCGGCCCAGAGCCCTCTGTTCACCGTCGGGTCGCTGACGCTCGACGCCCGCGCGACGAAGTCCGGCGATGACCTGTCGGCGTTCAGCCAGACGACGCCCTACCTCGCGATCGCCCCCGCCGTGTACGAGTTCGGCTACCAGTCGACGCTCCTCGAGGCGGTCCCGGTCCAGGTCATCGCCGAGCCCGGCGCGCAGGCCGAGGTCACGGTTGACTCCCTGCCGACCGAGGCGTTCGTGGAACGCGTCCAGGTGAAGGTCGACGAGTACCTCGTCGACCAGTGCGCGAGCCAGCCCGTGCTCCAGCCGGCCGGGTGCCCGTTCGGCGTCGTCATCGACGACCGCATCGTCGGCGAGCCCGCCTGGAGCATCGTCGAGTCTCCCGTGGTCACGCTCGTGCCGAACGACACGAGGTTCGAGATGCCGCCCACGCCGGGCCTCGCCCACATCTCGGTCGAGGTGCAGTCGCTGTTCGACGGCACGTTCTCGACGCTCGAGCAGGACGAGTCGTTCACGCTCGCCCTCGAGGCGACCGTCCGGCCCGACGGATCGATCTCGATCCAGCTGCGCTGACTCGACCTCCGACGCTGACGACTCGGCGTCACTCCCCGGGTCTCGCGGACTCGCTCAGCGAGCGCCGTCGCGCTCGGCGAGCGCCGCGAGCCTGGCGTTGTACTCCTCCAGCTCGGCCTCGCCCGTCCGGTCCGCGTGCCGGTCGCGCCGCTTCGTCTCCTTGGCGTCGGATCGCGACCACTGCACGGCGACGGTGATCGCAAGCGCGACCGTCGGGATCTCGCCGATCGACCAGGCGATGCCGCCGCCGACCTGCTGGTCGGCGAGCGCATCGGTGCCCCAGCCCATCGCGCCGTACCAGTCCGCGAGCATCAGGCCGGTGCCCATCATGATCGCGAGGCCGAAGAACGCGTGGAACGCCATCGTGCCGAGCAGCAGCAGCAGCCGGAACGGGTAGGGCAGTCGGTACGGCACCGGGTCGATGCCGATGAGCGACTGCACGAAGAGGTACCCCGTGATGAGGAAATGGGTGATCATCCACTCGTGCCCGATGTGATCCTCCATCGACCACCGGAACAGCGGCGAGTAGTAGAACACCCAGAGCGAGCCCGCGAACAGCACGGCCGCGACGATCGGGTTGGCGATCACGGATGCGAACCTCGAGTGCACCGCGAGCAGGATCCACTCGCGACCGCCGCGGCTGCCGTCCTTCCTGGGGCGGATCGCCCGGGCGGCGAGCGTCACGGGCGCCCCCGGCACGAGCAGCACCGGCACCGCCATCGTGAGCGCCATGTGGCCGAGCATGTGCGCGGAGAAGAGATACTGCTCGTACGCGGCGACGCCGCCACTCGTGATCCAGGCCAACAGCAGCAGCCCGGCGACCCAGAGCACCATGCGGTAGACCGGCCAGCGGTCGCCGCGACGGCGCAGGCGGACCACGCCGGCCACGTAGAAGAAGATGCCGAACCCGCACGCGATCAGCCACAGCAGGTCCGGGCTCCACTCGGTGAAGTAGCGCAGCGCGTCGGGCGCGGGCGGGAGCGGCTCCCCCGTGAGGATCTCGGCGGGCGTGCGCGCGAGTCCGCCGGAGACGTCCTCGGCCACCGGCGTCGCGGTCCGCGCGAGCGCGGCGGCGACGCCCGAGGCGATGCCCATGAACGCGAGCTCGACGACCACGAGCAGCCAGAAGGTTCGATTCGCCGACCCGCCTGCCGCACCGGTTCCGCTTCTCGCGGCGTCGGCGCGGAGCATCCGCCCGATCATGACGCGTCGCTGCGTGGCACCGAACAGGCCGAGCGCGCCGAGCGCGCCGACCTTCATCACGACGAGCACCCCGTACTGCGTCGCGAGCTGGTCCCAGGTGCCGATCCGCAACGCGGCGCTCGCGTAGCCCGAGATCGCGACGACGATGAACGCGACGAGCGCCACGGTCGAGTAGCGCGAGAGCACCACCGCGAGACGATCACCGTCGAGCGCCGGCTTCAGCAGGACGATCGTGACGAGCCCGCCGAGCCATGCGGCGGCGAAGACGAGGTGGAGCCCGAGGGCCGTGATCGCCTCGTTGTGCCCCGAGGCTCCGGCCGCGTGGCCCTGCTGCGCCATCGGCACGAGCGCGACGACCGCGAGCACGGCGACGAACACGAGCGCGGTGTGGTTGCGGACCGCGAAGCACAGGACGGTGACCGCGGCCGCGATGAGCGTCGTCGCGAGCCACGCCTGCCCGAGCTCGATCGACGTGACGAACTGGCCGAGCTGCTGGCCGAAGCGGTCGCTCAGCGAGAACTCGGCGCCGGTGACGAGCATGAACGTCAGCACGCCGGTGGCGGCGCTCGCGACGGTGAGCACGGCGGCGGACGCCGCGGCCACGTCGAGCGCGAGGTCGAACTCCCGGCGCGTGGGGCTCAGCGCCCAGACGGCCAGGACGAGTGCGCCGATCATGCCGGCTGCGCCGAGGTTGACGAACAGCTTCGCGACCGGGACGCCCCACCGGGCGACGGGCCCCGGGTCCTGGATCGGGTAGGGCTCCGCACCGCCGCCGTATGCGAGGGCGGCGATCATCGCGGCGAGCGCGACGGCGACGAGGGCGGCTGGGCCCAGCACGCGGGCGGAACGGATCACCGTACGAGCCTAGGCGAGCCGGCTGGGAGGCCTCGCCCCGGCGCTCGCCCGTGCACGACGAAGGGGCGCCCGGGAATGCCGGGCGCCCCTTCGGGAGTCGCCGAGTGCGTCTGCTGGCGCGCGCGGGGTTACTTCGCGGCGGCCTTGAGCTTCGAGCCCGCGGTCACCTTGACCGAGTTGCCGGCGGCGATCTGGATGGTCTCGCCGGTCTGCGGGTTGCGGCCCGTGCGGGCGGCGCGGTGGGTGCGCTCGACGGCGAGCCAGCCCGGGATGGACACCTTGGTGCCCGAGCCGACCGACTCGGCGAGGGTGTCGAAGAAGCCGTTGAGCACGGCGTCGACGGCCGTCTGGCTCTGGCCCGTCGATGCGGCGATCTTGGCAACGAGCTCCGACTTGTTGAGCGACTTGTCAGCCATTGAATGTCCTCCTCGGACCTTCGCTGTTGGTACAGCTGTCGTGTGGAAACACGGAGAACCGATCTCACGATCGCCCCCGTAGCCGTTCAGGCCGCCTCGAATGTAGCAGAGTCCCGCGGAAACACGCGGATTTCCGGCCCATTCGGGCAGGTTCGCAGGGGGCTTGACGGATGCCGCGGCATCCGTCGTCAAGCGCACCTCGCATGTCCGCCGGGGACGACGAGAGGGGCGCCCCGGATGATCCGGGACGCCCCTCTCGTGAAGCGGGTGCTTACCAGCTCGACTTGGTGATGCCGGGCAGCTCGCCCCGGTGCGCCATGTCACGGAACCGGACGCGCGAGACGCCGAACTTCGTGAGCACGCCGCGGGGGCGGCCGTCGATGGCGTCGCGCGAGCGGACGCGCACCGGCGAGGCGTTGCGGGGCAGCTTCTGCAGGCCGACGCGGGCGGCCTCACGGGCCTCGTCGGTCGCGTTCGGGTCGACGAGGGTCTTCTTCAGCTCGGCGCGCTTCGCGGCGTAGCGGTCGACGACCACCTTGCGCTGCTCGTTGCGCGCGATCTTGCTCTTCTTGGCCATGTCCTAGCGCTCCTCTCGGAAGTCGACGTGCTTGCGCACCACGGGGTCGTACTTCTTGAGCACGAGACGGTCGGGGTTGTTGCGACGGTTCTTGCGGGTCACGTAGGTGTACCCGGTGCCGGCCGTCGAACGGAGCTTGATGATCGGACGGATGTCCTGCTGCTTCGCCATTAGAGCTTCACCCCACGAGCCTGGATGTCCTTGATGACGGCCTCGATGCCACGGGCGTCGATCACCTTGATGCCCTTGGCGGACACGTTCAGGGTGACGTTACGACGCAGCGACGGCACGTAGTAGGTCTTCTTCTGCACGTTCGGGTCGAAGCGGCGCTTCGTCCGGCGGTGCGAGTGCGAGATGTTGTGGCCGAAGCCGGGGACGGCTCCGGTCACCTGGCACACTGCTGCCATTGGTCTTTCCTCCAATACCGAGGGGCCGGACGGCCCCTCCCAAGGTCTCTTGTCTGCAGGCGATCCCCTCCGCTCGCGCGGTAGATACCGGGGGATTCGTCCACGGTCTGAGCGGTGGAAGCGCCCAGCCAAAGGGAAAGCCTAGCAGATCAGGGCATCGAGCCCGAACCCGGCGCCGGCCGCGCCGCCGTCGCGTCGCCCGGTGAGGCGGCGTCGACGCGCGTGGGGCCATCCCTCGTCGGCTCGCCGCGGTCGACCCAACGACGCGACAGCAGCGCAGCGAGCAGGAAGCACAGCGCGCCGAGCAGGGTCCCGAGGTTCGCCCAGAGGAGGTTCAGGAGCGTCCCCGTCTCCGGGATCACGTAGGCGCCGATCGCGGAGAGCCCGAAGAACACCGAGCCGAGCATGCCCAGCCACGTGCCGTGCCAGGTGCGGGCGTCGGTGTCCCACAGCTCGCCGCGGTGCGTCGTCGCGACCATCGCGAACGCGCTCGCGGCGAGGAACGCGAGCGAGCCCCAGGCGTCCGGCTTCCAGCCGGCCCCCACGTAGTCGGGCGCCGCGATCGCGGCCAGCAGGGCCAGCGTGGTGCTGAGGTTGAAGAGGAGCGTCCCGACGAACTGCACCGCGGCCGCCCACCAGTCCCACCAGTCGGCCCGGTTCGTCACGCGACGGCGCGGCAGGTGCCGGCCGCTGAGGCTGAGCTGCACGAAGGCGGCCAGCGTGAAGAACACGGAACCGGCCACGAACGTGATGTTCACGCCGACCGGCCCCAACCACTCGGCGTAGAAGGGGAACGCCGCCACGAGGAAGCACAGCGACCCGATCGCGAAGCCCCACGCCTCGCGACGGAGCCGTCGCACCCGGCCCACCCCGCGCGCCCCGCGCGCCGCCATCCCGCCCCGCTCCCGATCGCTCAGTGGTGGAAGGCCTGGACGAGGCCCTCGTGCGGCATCGGCGCGTCGAGGCCGTCGAGGAACTCCGTCTCCTCGCGGATGTCGCGCAGCAGGTCCTCGGCGAGGTCGTGGCTGAGGCCGTTGCGGCACACGATGCGCATGACGGTCTGGTCGGACTGGTCGCCGGAGAGCGGGTAGGCCGGCACGAGCCATCCCTTGATGCGCAGCCGCTCGGCCAGGTGGTACAGCGTCCACTTGTCGGTGTAACCGGGCACCTGCCGCCACGCGAAGACCGGGATGTCGGTACCGTCGGTCAGCAGTTCGTACGCGTCGAGCGCGGCGATCTCGCCCGAGAGGAACACGGCGACGTCCTGCGACGCCTGCTGGATCGCGGTGTACCCGAGACGGCCCAGCCGCAGGAACCGGTAGTACTGCAGCAGCACCTGCGCTCCGGGGCGGGAGAAGTTGATGGCGAACGTCGGCATCGAGCCGCCGAGGTAGCTCACCCGGAACACGAGGTCCTCGGGCAGCGCGGCGGTGTTCCGCCAGACGACCCAGCCGACGCCCGGGTAGACGAGCCCGTACTTGTGGCCCGACGTGTTGATCGACTGCACCCGCTCCACGCGGAAGTCCCACTGGAGGTCGGGCTGCAGGAACGGCGCGACCATCGCGCCGGAGGCGCCGTCGACGTGGATCGGGATGTCGAGGCCGGTCGCCGCCTGGATCTCGTCGAGCTTCGCGGCGACCTTCGTCACGGGCTCGTAGGAGCCCGTGTAGGTGACGCCCATGATCACGACGACGCCGATCGTGTTCTCGTCGACCACGTCCTCGAGCCCGGTGCCGTCCATGAGCGGGTGCTCGTCGCTCGTCGCGATGAACCGCATCTCGATGTCGAAGAAGTTGCAGAACTTCTCCCAGCACACCTGCACGGCGCTCGACATGATGAGGTTCGGCGTCTCGGTCGACTTGCCCGCCGCGCGTCGCGCGTGCTGCCAGCGGCGCTTCAGCGCGAGTCCGCCCAGCATGCACGCCTCGGACGATCCGATCGTGGACGTCCCGATCGCGTCGCTCGGGTCGGGCGCGTTCCACAGGTCGGCGAGGATCCGCCAGCAGTACTCCTCGATCGCTGCAGTGGCCGGGTACTCGTCCTTGTCGATCATGTTCTTGTCGAACGCGTCGTGGTAGAGCCGGTCGCCGTGCTCGTCCATCCACGTCGTCACGAACGTCGCGAGGTTGAGGCGCGCGTTGCCGTCGAGCATCGACTCGTCGTGGATGATGCGGTACGCGGTCTCGGGCAGCATCGGCAGCTCCGGTATCTCCGTGTACCGCGCCGTCGTCGCCTCCCCCGCCCGCGTGAACGTCGGCTGCAGCTCGTCGTCGTGTGCCATGGTCCCCCTCCATCGCGTCGGCCGCGGCGGCCGCACCCGTGCGGACGATAGTCCCCGCCGATCGGCGCCTCAAGGGCCGGAAGGACGACGAAGCGGATGCCGCGGGCACGACGTGCGCCCGCGGCATCCGCTCTTCGGCTCATCGCGCCGTCACGGCGCGGCCCGGCCTCAGGAGGTCAGGGAGTCGACGTACTCCTGGTTGTCGGCGATCCACTGCTCGACGACGGGGCCGTAGTCGTCGGAGTCGTTCTCGTTGAACATGGCGTTCTCGAGGGAGTAGAGCAGCTCGCTGTCCATCGTGAAGCCCTGCAGCCACCCGGCGAGGGTGGGGTGGGTCTCCTCGAGGTCCGCGGTGCCGAACGAGTGGATGCCCTCGGCGTCGCCGAGCGTGCCCTCGGGGTCCTCGAGGTCCTTGATCGGGAACGCGTCGTAGGCCCAGTGCGGACGCCACAGGGTGACGGCGATGTTCTCTCCGGCGTCGGTGGCCGCGGTCAGCTCGGCGAGCATCGCCGGGGTCGACGAGGTGAGGTAGTCCATGCCGTCGAGGCCGTACGTCGGGATGACGCTGTCGGTCGTGACGCGGTTGAGGCCCGAGCCCGGCTCGATGCCGACGAGGCGGTTGTCGAACGCGTCGGCGTCGGCGGCGAGGTCGGCGAGCGAGTCGACGGGGGCGTCCTCGTTCACGGCGATCGTGAGCTTGGCGTCCTCGTTCCAGGCGCCGAGGTCGACGATGTCGTTCCCGTACTGCTCGACGTAGTCGGCGTGGGTGATGGGCAGCCAGGTGTCGAGCGTGACGTCGTAGTCGCCGTCGCTCAGGCCCTGGAAGACCGGGGCGGCGTCGGCGTACTCGAGCTCGACGTCGTAGCCCTGCTCCTCGAGCACGGCCTTCCAGAGCTCGCTCGCGGCGATGCCCTCGTCCCAGCCGTTGAACACGGCGATGGTGACGTCCTGCTGGTCGCCGTTGTCGAGGGTCTCGGCCTCGGCGCCCGAGGCGCAGCCGGAGAGGGCGAGCGCCGCGGCGCCGCCGAGGGCGAGGGTGGAGATGAGGTGACGCTTGGTCATGTGCAGGGTGTTCCTTTCCTCCCGTGTGCTGTGGCACGGGTGTTGGGGATGGTTCCGCGCGGGTTCCGCGCGGGGGTCCTGGGGGCGGCGGATGCCGCGCCCCGGGGCATGCCGGGCGCCGCCGCTCCGTGGCCGAAGGGCGGTGACCGAATGGTCTGGTTACTTTGCGCCGACCGGCGACTTCACGGCGGAGTGCTTCACCGCGAGGCCCGAGCCCTCGGTTTCGGCGAGCGTGGTGGCCGTCGAGGCATCCGTGCTCTCGGTGGCATCCACCGGCGGGGCATCCGCCCGGCGCGGCCGCGGGAGCAGGCGACGACGGCCGGAGCCGAACGCGCCCGTGATGCGGTCGAGCACGATCGCGAGGATCACGACCGACAGGCCGGCCTCGAAGCCGAGCCCGACGTCGATGCGCGTGAGGGACTGCACGACGTCGCCGCCGAGGCCGCCCGCGCCCACCATGCCGGCGATGACGACCATCGAGAGCGAGAGCATGATGACCTGGTTGACGCCGGCCATGATCGACGGCATCGCGAGCGGCAGCTGGATCTGGCGGAGGATGCGCCACGGCGACGAGCCGAAGGCGTGACCCGCCTCGACGACCTCGCGGTCGACGCCGCGGATGCCGAGCTCGGTGAGTCGCACGCCGGGCGCCATCGCGAACACGATCGTCGCGACGATCCCAGGCACGACACCGACCCGGAACAGGATCAGCGCGGGGATCAGGTACACGAACGCCGGCATCGTCTGCATGAAGTCGAGCACCGGGCGGATGACGCGGCTCGCCACGTCGTTCCGGGCGGCGAGGATGCCGAGCGGGATCGCGACGACCACGGCGATCGCGCTCGAGACGAGCACGAGCGCGAGCGTGTCCATGGCGTTCTCCCACTGGTCGACGCCCACGATCACGAGCAGGCCGACCAGCGTTCCGACGGCGAGCTTCCAGCCCTTGGCGAACCACGCGAGCGCGGCGATCACGAGGATCACGGCCCAGAACGGCGGGGTCGACAGCACCAGGTCGACGACGTCGTAGAAGCCGGCGAAGACGGCGCGGATGACGTCGAAGAGGCCGCCGAGCGCGTCGGTCAGGATGTCGATGGCACCCTCGGCGAGCTCGCCGAGGGGGAGGCGGATGTCGGTCATGCGCGGCTCCCTTCGCTCGCTGCCCGGCCCGCGTCGGCGGAGGCGATCGCCTCCTCGAGGCCCGGTGCGGGCTCGGGCCGACCCTCCTCCGTCGAGCGCAGGGTCTCGGTGATCACGTCGACGGGCACCGTGGCGGGCGGGGTGATCGCCGGGAGCTCGCCCGTGGTCGCCGGCACGTTGCCGAGCGCGGCGAGCAGGGTGACCCGTGGCACGGCGCCGAGGAGGCGCTGCCGGTCGTCGACGACCGCGAGCGCGAGTTCGTGCTCGACGGCGCTGCCGAGCAGCTCCGCGAGGGGCACGTCGGGGCCGACGGTCGCGACGTCGTCCCGGATGGCGGCGTCGAGCGTGCGCTCGCCGCGCTGGACGAGCCGGAGCACCTCGCGGTCGTGCGCGACCCCGAGCAGGCGCCGGCCCGGCGCGACGACGAACAGGGTCGAGGTCTGCAGGTCGCGCATCGTTCGGAGCGCGGCGCGCGGACCGGCGGAGGACGACACGATCGCGCGCGGCGCCTCCATGACGTTGCCGGCGGTGAGCACGCGGGCCCGGTCGACGTCCTGGACGAACTGCGCGACGTAGTCGTCGGCGGGATCGGTGAGGATCTCCTCGGCGGTGCCGAGCTGCACGATGCGCCCGTCGCGCATGACGGCGATGCGGTCGCCGAGGAACATGGCCTCGTTGAGGTCGTGCGTGATGAAGACGATGGTCTTCCCGAGCTCCTGCTGGAGCTCGACGAGCTGCTCCTGCATCTCGCGTCGGATCAGCGGGTCGAGGGCCGAGAAGGCCTCGTCCATGAGCAGGATGTCGGTGTCCGCGGCGAGCGCGCGGGCGAGGCCGACTCGCTGCTGCATGCCGCCGGAGAGCTCGCCGGGCATCTTGTCGCCCCAGCCCGCGAGGCCGACGCGGTCGAGCACGCGCGAGGCGCGCTCGCGGCGCTCCTCGGCGGGCACGCCCTGGATCTCGAGGCCGTACGCGGCGTTGTCGAGCACCGTGCGGTGCGGCAGCAGGGCGAAGTGCTGGAAGACCATCGAGACGTGGTCGCGGCGGATGGCGCGGAGGCGCTTCGACGGGATTCCCGTGATCCGCTCGCCCATGAGCTCGACCGAGCCGGCGGTCGGCTCGAGCAGGCCGTTGAGCATGCGGATGAGCGTCGACTTGCCGGAGCCCGAGAGGCCCATGACGACGAAGATCTCGCCGCGTCGGACGTCGAACTCGGCGTCGACGACGGCCGCGGTCCCGAGGTGGGCGACGTCGTCGCGGGTCGCGCCGTCGGCGAGTCGCTGGAGCGCTTCGGCCGGCCGGCGGCCGAAGAACCGGGTCAGGCCGCGGACCTCGAGGGCCGGCGGGGCGTGGCGGGCCGCGGCCGAGGCCGCGGCGGTGTCGTGGTTCGTGCCGGGCGGCGCGGCGACCTCGGGGGTCGCGGCGCCGTCCGTGTCGTGGACGGAGGTTTCGAGCATGTGTGCAGGCACTCCGAGGCGCGCTCGACGCGCCGGCCATGGTGCGCTGCGGCCGGCGGGCAGGAGCGTGCTCAGGTCACGGCCGGGTTCCGCGCGATCCGGGAGTCGGGCTCGAGCCGCGGTGGTGCTGTGCACCGGGCGAGCACCGAGTCCAGCGCGCCCGGCCATTGGGGCCGGACACCACGCGGGGAACCGTACGACCCCGGTGGGCACTCTGACGAATGCCGGGCGACCGGGGGCGCGGACTGGGTGGGCGGTCCACGTGGACCGTCGTCAACCGTATCCACCTCCCCGATCGGTTCTCAAATCGTGGCGATGGATTCCGCCCTGGCCAGCGATTTCCGTCACGCCGCGAGCTGCCGCACTCCCCCGGTCCATGGGACCTCCGTCCCGATGGATACCCCATGGGTATTGCTAGGTTGGAGGCTCGGCCGGGATCCCCGACTCGCGGTCATCCGGACCGCCCCGGTCGGACACAGGAAGGCACTCGCATGCTCACCCGCACGACCCCCCTCATCGGCGCACTCGCCGCGATCGCCCTCACGGGCTCGGCACTGTCGCTCACGGCCTGCACCCCGGTGGCGACGGACAGCGCTCCCGCCCCGGCAGCGACCGCGTCGGCGTCTCCGTCATCCGCCCCCGACGCGTCGGCAGCCGCCCCGGAGGCGTCCGCGCCGGACGACGGCGACGGCACCGCCGCCGCACTCGTGTACCTCATCGAGGAGGAGAAGCTGGCGCACGACGTCTACGTCGTGCTCGGCGACCTCTGGGGCGCGCAGGTGTTCGCGAACATCACGGGCAGCGAGACCACGCACCAGGACCTCGTCGCACCGCTGCTCTCGGCACGCGGCATCGACGACCCGCGGTCGGACGAGGTCGGCGTGTTCACCGACCCCGACCTCCAGGCGCTCTACGACGAACTGGTCGCGCGCGGATCGACCAGCCTCGACGAGGCGATCCAGGTCGGCATCGCGATCGAGGAGAAGGACCTCGCCGACCTCGGCGCCGCGATCGCGGCCGAGGACGAGGCCGACGTGGTCGACGTGCTCGAGCGGCTCTACGCGGGTTCGGAGAACCACCTCGCCACGTTCGAGCGCCTCGCCTGACCGCACGACGGACGTCGTCGGCTCAGGCGCGCGCGCCCTCCGCAGCCTGACGGGAGCACTCGGCGCAGAGCCCGAACACGTCGACGACGTGGGCCGGCGCGGTGAACCCCTGCTCGGCCGCCACGCGCTGGGCCCACGTCTCGACCTCATCGGCCGCGATCTCGACGGTCAGCCCGCAGTTGCGGCAGATGAGGTGGTGATGGTGGCCGGTGCTGCACGCACGATAGATCGCCTCGCCCTCTGGCGACTGCAGGCAGTCGGCGTCGCCGCTCGCCGCGAGGTCGCCGAGCGCACGGTAGACGGTCGCCAGGCCGATGGGCGACCCGCTCGCGTGCAGTGCCGAGTGCAGCGCCTGCGCGCTGATGAACCCCTCGGTGCCGTCGAGCGCATCGCGCACCGCCTCGCGCTGCCAGGTGTTCCGTTTCATGCGATCCGTGCGTCCTCCGCGGTCTCCACCGGTATCGGAGCCCGCCTCGAGGGTAGTCGTCGCAGCTGTGAGCCGCCGAGCGCGACGAGGAAGAACGCCGTCGCCGCCAATGCGATCGCCGGCCCTGCCGCGACCGCCAGCGCACGGGAGGCGAGCACCCCGACGACCCCCGAGGCCGCCCCGATGACGGGCGCGGCGAACAGCACCCCGCGATAGGTCGAGACGACGGCGCGCGCGGCGGCGGCAGGTGCCGCGATGAGCGCGATCGCGAGGATCGCTCCGACGGCCGGCAGCGAGCTCACGACGGATGCCGCGGTGAGCCCGAGCACGAGGAGCTCCACCGGCCATTCGCGGAAGCCCGCGGCGCGGAACCCGCCGGGATCGAACGTCGAGAAGGCGATGCGCTGGCCGAAGGCGCCGACCAGCACGACCGCGGCGGCGAAGACGGCGCCCGCGAGCGCGATGTCGGCGTCGGTCACCGTCAGGATCGATCCGACGAGGAGCGACTCCGGACGGACCGGGATCCCCGGCAGCGCGGCCTGGAGGAGCGCCCCCGCCGCGAACCCGCCCGTGAGGACGATGCCCGCGGCGACCTGCGCACCCTGATGCCGCACGCGGGCGATCGCGATCATGACCGCGACGATGACGACGGATGCCACGGCCGCACCGAGCGGGACGCTGAGGCCGAGGGCGGCCGCCGCGACCGCGCCGGGGTAGGTCGCGTGCGTGAGCGCCTGCGCGAAGAACGTCCGCCGCCGGAGCACGACGAGCGCACCGACGAAACCGGCGCCCGCCCCGATCACCACCGCGGCGAGCAGTGCGCGCTCGAAGTACCCCATCAGCGCTCCCCCACCGCGACGCTCGGGCGCTGCGCGTCGGATGCCGCGGCACGCCGCGTCATCCGGTCCCGGACGAGCCGCGCCGACAGCATCAGCGCGTACACCACGACGAAGACCGCGACGACCGTACTGCCGGCCGGAAGGTCGACGCCGGCGCCGACGGAGATGCCGAACCCGACGGCGAGGCCGAGCCAGGCGCTCGTCGCGCCGATCGCGGTCGCGACGGGGAAGAGCAGCCAGAGGCGCACCGTGACGAGACGGGCCGAGGCTCCGGGGACGATGAGCAACGCCAGGACGAGGAGCGTGCCGACCGTGCTGGCTCCCGCCACCACGACGAGTGCGATCGCCGCGTTGAGCACCAGGTCCAGGACCAGCCCGCGATCGCCGGCCGCGCGACTGCCCTGCGGGTCGAACGCCCGGAACACCTGCTGCTTGAGGGTCGCCGCCACGGCGACGGCCGCGGCCGACGAGACGATGAGGAGCGGCGCGACGTCCTGCGGTGCGATCGTCAGCACGCGGCCGAACAGGAGCGCCTCGAGTTCGCCCGCGTAGTCGTCGCTCATCGAGACGACGATCACGCCGATGCTGAAGGTCGCGGTGAGCACGACCGCCACCGCGGCGTCCGAGGTGACCCCGCTCCGGAGGAAGAGCGTGAGCAGGACCGCGCCGATGAGGGCGGCGATCGCGGCGCCCGGAACGAGCCCCGCCGTGCCCCCGACGGCGAGTCCGATCGCGAGACCGGGGAAGACCGCGTGCGTGAGGCCGTCGCTGATGAACTCCAGGCCCCGCAGGTTCACGAGCACGCCGACGATGCCCGCCACGATCGAGAGCACGACGAGCACCAGCAGCGCTCGCCCCATGAACGGCAGCGCGAATGCGCCGAAGAGCAGGTCGTACGGGCTCATCGCCGGCCACTCCCCCGGTCGCATGCCCGTTCCGGCATCAATGTCCCTCGTGCCCGGGCACGACCACGGTGTGCTCGTCGATCTCGACCTCGACGCCCTCGAAGCACTCCTGCACGTTCTCGAGCGTGAGCACGTCGTCCACCGGGCCGCAGCCGATCTGGCTCCCGTTCACCAGGAGCACCGAGTCGCACACCTGCCGCGCCAGCTCGAGGTCGTGGGTGGAGACGACGATCGCGACGCCGCGCGACTTGAGCGTGCGGATGGTCTCGATGAGCGCATCGCGGTTCGCCTGGTCGAGCCCGTTGAACGGCTCGTCCAGCAGCAGCAGCACCGGCTCGGACGCCAGCGCGCGCGCCAGCATGCCGCGCTGGCGCTGGCCGCCGGAGAGCTCGCCGAAGCGACGGCGTGCGCGGTCGGCGAGTCCCACGGTCTCGATCGCACCGCGGACGATCTCGCGGTCGTGCCGGCCGGGCCACCGCAGCAGGCCGAGCCTGCGGTAGCGCCCCTGCATCACGACCTGCTCGAGGCTGATCGGGAAGTCCGGGTCGAGATCGGACGACTGCGGCAGGAACCCGATCATGCCGTCGGCGGCATGCTCCGCTCCCCCGACACGCATCGTGCCCTCGACGATCGGCACGAGGCCGAGGATGCCGCGCAGGAGGGTCGACTTGCCGGCGCCGTTCGGCCCGATGACCGCGACGGCCTCGCCCGGTGCGACCGAGAGCCTGAGGCCGCTGACGCCGGCCCCTCCCGGGTGCCGGAATGCGGCGTCCCGGAGGACGAGGACGGCTCCCGACTCGGTCATGTCGTCATCCTCCCAGCACCGAGGGCACCGGGGAAGGCTCGACGCCCCACGACTCGAGGATGAGCTCCACGTTGTGGACCTGGCTGCCGAGGTACGTCTCCCCGTCCGATCCGGGCTGGCCGAGCGAGTCGCCGTACAGCGCGTCCTCGCCCGAGTAGACCGTCACGCCGGCCTCGTCGGCGATCGTCTCGGCCGCCTTCGGCGAGATCGACGCCTCGGAGAAGACCGCCTGCACGCCGGTCTCGGCGATCCGCTCGACGAGCGCGTCGATCTCCGCTGCGCTCGGCTCGGCGTTGTCGTCGAAGCTCGGGATCACGCTGCCGACGAACGTGATGTCGTACGCGTGCAGGAAGTAGGTGAACGCGTCGTGGTTGGTCACGAGGAGCCGCTGGTCGACCGGGACCGTCGCGACGTTCTCCGCGATCCACGCGTCGAGCGCCTCGAGTCGAGCGGTGTAGTCGTCCGCGTTCGCCGAGATCGCCCCGGCGTCGATGCCGGGCACCTCCTCGAGACCGGCCGCGATGTTCGCGACCATGCGTTCGGCGAGCCCCGGATCGGTCCAGATGTGCGGGTTGCCGTCCTCGTGCGCGTGCTCGTCCTCGGCCTCGTGGTCGTGCTCGCCCGCGTGCTCGTCATCGGTCGCCTCGAGTTCGATGCCGGTGCTCGCGTCGATCAGCACGCCGTCGAACCCGGAGGCCGCGACGGCGTCGTCGATCCACGACTCGAGCCCCGCGCCGTTGACGACGAGGGCGTCGGCCGTCCCGAGCGCGAGCAGCTGCGCGGCCGACGGGTCGAACGAGTGGGCGCTCTGCCCGGGCTCGAGCAGCCCGGTCACCTCGGCGGCGTCCCCCGCGACCTCGGCGGCGAAGTCGGCGACCTGCGTGGTCGTCGCGACGACCCGCACGCCGCCCGACTCCGACCCGCCGGGCGCGGCGCAGCCCGCGAGCAGGGCGATGGAGGTCGCACCGACGGCGAGTGCGGACAGGCGGATGCTGCGGGTCGATGCGGTGGGCATGGCACGAGCGTACGCGTTATTGATAATGATTGTCAAAACCATCTGTCCGGCGTCGATCGTTCGCATGACGTTCTGTGCAGGGGGGCTGTCCTTCGTCGGTCGTCCATGCGAGAGTGTCAGCCGTGGAAACCGCCACGAGCCCGATCACCCTGCACCCGTTCACCCCCTCCGACGCCGAGCGCCTGCTCGACGGCCACGTCGACCCGCTCGACGGCTGGGAGGGCGGCTACTCGTTCACCGACGAACCCGAGCTTCTCGCCGACTACATCCGCGCAGCGCAGCGCGACGGCGACCCGGCCCCCTTCGGTCCCTACCTCGTTCGGCGTCTCGGCACCGACGGAGAGGACGGCGCCGCCGTCGGCGGCGTGAACCTCTTCGGCCCGCCCGACGAGCGCGGCGCCGTCGAGTTCGCCTTCGGGCTCGTCCCCGCCGCCCGCGGCGCGGGCCTGGCCCACCACGTCGTCGACGCCGCGCTCGACGTGCTCCGCCTGGCCGGCGCCCTCGTCGCGCGCGCCGAGTGCGAGATCGCGAACCTGCCCGCTCGTCGCGTGCTCGAGCAGGCCGGCCTCGTCGAGGTGGGCCGGACCGACGGCGTGGTCGTCTACGAGATCCGCCTCTGACACGTCGTCCCGGCGCGCGCCGGACCGACGCCGCTGCTACTCGAGCAGGAGCGCGGGCTCCTCGATGATCGATGCGACGTCCGCCAGGAACCGGCTGGCGACGTCGCCGTCCACGACCCGGTGATCGAACGACCCGCCGATCGTCGTGACGAACCGGGGCCGCACCTCGCCGTCGACCACCCAGGGCTTCTGCCGGATGGTGCCGAGCGCGACGATCGCCACCTCGCCGGTGTTCAGGATCGGCGTCCCCGTGTCCATGCCGAAGACGCCGATGTTCGTGATCGTGATCGTGCCGCCCTGCATCTCGGCGGGCTGCGTCTTGCCCTCGCGAGCCGTCAGCGTCAACTGCTCGAGCGCCGTGGCGAGCTCCACCATCGTCATGGCCTGCGCCTCCTTGACGTTCGGCACGATGAGCCCGCGGGGCGTCGCCGCGGCGACCCCGAGGTTGACGTAGTGCTTGACGATGATCTCGTCATCGGTCCACTGCGCGTTCACCGTCGGGTTGCGGCGCGCGGCCCAGATCATCGCCTTCGCCATGATCAGCAGCGGCGACACCTTCACGCCCGCGAAGTCCGGCGACGCCTTCAGCCGCTTGACGTACTCCATGGTCCGCGTCGCGTCGACGTCGACGAAGACGGATACATGCGGCGCGGAGTATGCACTCTGCACCATCGTCTGCGCGATCGCCTTCCGCACGCCCTTCACGGGGATCCGGGTCTCGCGGTCGGCGGGCAGCTCGGGCGTCTGGATGTTGCGGAAGACGCTGGCCTGGCTGGCCTCGCGGATCACGTCGTCGCGCGTGATGTCGCCGATCGGGCCGGTCGGCGCGACGCGCGACAGGTCGACGCCGAGGTCCTTCGCGAGCTTGCGGATCGGCGGCTTCGCGATCACCGGGACCCCGTCGTCGTGGCGCTCCGCCGGGCGGGTCGGCTCCGCCGGCGCGGGCGAGGGTGCCGCCGGGGGAGGGGACGCGGGCGCGGCGGGGGGTGCCGGCGGCGGGGGAGCCAGGTGCTCGTGCGCACCGCCGGGCGCCGGATGGCGACGGCGACGGCTCTGGCCCGGGCCGCTGCTGCCGTGTCCCACGAGCACGGCGCCGCCCTCGTCGGCGGACGTCGACGCGGGTGCGGCCGACGCCGGTGCTCCCGGTGCGGCGGCAGGTGCCTCGGCGGGAGCGGGCGGGCCATCCGGCGAGGACATGCCGGCAGCGGCATCCGTCTGGATCACCAGGATCGGAGTGCCCACGTCGACCGTCCGGCCCTCCTCGACGAGCAGCTCCGTGACGGTGCCCTCGAACGCGCTCGGCAGTTCGACGAGCGACTTCGCCGTCTCGATCTCGACGAACACCTGGTCGAGCGCGATGCGTTCGCCGGGCGCGACGCGCCACTGCACGATCTCGGCCTCGGTCAGGCCCTCGCCCACGTCGGGAAGCGGGAATCGGATCTCGCTCATCGTGCTCCTCAGGTTCGAAGGTGCGGCATCGGGTGCGAGCCGCGGATCAGTAGGACAGCGAACGGTCGACCGCCTCGAGCACCCGGTCCGCGCTGGGCAGGTACTCGGACTCGAGCGCGGCGGGCGGGAACGGCGTGTCGAAGCTCGAGACGCGCAGCACCGGGGCCTCGAGCGAGTAGAACGCCCGCTCGGCGACCGTCGCGGCGATCTCGGAGCCCACGCTCACGAACCCGTAGGCCTCCTGCGCGACCACGAGCCGGCCGGTGCGCTGCACCGAGTCGACGATCGGACCGAAGTCGATGGGGGAGAGGGAGCGCAGGTCGACGACCTCCAGGCTCCGGCCCTCCTCGGCCGCGATGTCGGCGGCCTGCAGCAGCGTGGCGATCATCGCGCCGTGCCCGACCACGGTGACGTCGTCTCCGCGCCGGACGACGCGGCTCGCGTGCAGCGGCAGGCCGGCGTGGTCGTGGTCGACCGGGCCCTTGGGCCAGTAGCGGCTCTTCGGCTCGAAGAACAGCACCGGGTCGTTCGAGGCGATCGCCTCCTGGATCATCCAGTACGCGTCGTGCGGCGACGACGGGCTGACCACGCGGAGGCCCGGGGTGTGCGCGAAGTACGCCTCTGGGCTCTCCTGGTGGTGCTCGATCGAGCCGATGTGGCCGCCGTAGGGCACGCGGATGACGACCGGCATCGGCATCCCGCCGTCGTGACGGAGGTTCATGCGCGCGAGCTGCGTGGTGATCTGGTCGAACGCCGGGAAGATGAACCCGTCGAACTGGATCTCGAGCACGGGGCGGTACCCGCGCATGGCCATGCCGATCGCGGTGCCCACGATGCCCGACTCCGCGAGCGGGCTGTCGAGCACGCGCCGGTCGCCGAACTCGGCGAGGATGCCCTCGGTGACTCGGAACACCCCGCCGAGCGCGCCGATGTCCTCGCCCATCAGCAGGACCTTCGGGTCGTTCCGCATCGCCTCGCGGAGTCCGGCGTTGATCGCCTTCGCCATCGAGAGCGTGTGCACGCCTCGCAGCTCGTCCGCCTCGGCCGGCGTGCCGGCGACCGTCTCGACCGTCATGCCTGGTCTCCTTCGAACGAGTTCTCGTACTCCTCGAGCCACGCCGACTGCGCGTCCATCAGCGGGTGGGGCTCGCTGTAGACGTGGGCGAAGATGTCGCTGCGCGGGGGAGCGGTGAGCTCGAGCGCGCGCGTCCGGACGTCGGCCGCGATGTCGGCGGCCTCCTCGTCGACGCCGTCGAAGAACCCGGCGGAGGCGCCGCGCCCCTCGAGCCACGCGCGGAAGCGCGTGATCGGGTCGCGCGCGGTCCAGTACGCGACCTCGTCGTCGGTGCGGTACTTCGTCGGGTCGTCGGCCGTCGTGTGGGCGCCCATGCGGTACGTCACGGCCTCGATGAACGACGGACCCTCGCCCGCGCGGGCCTCCTCGAGCGCCCGCCTGGTGACCGCATAGCTCGCGAGCACGTCGTTGCCGTCGATCCGGATGCCCGGCATGCCGAAGCCGCCGCCGCGCAGGGAGAGCGGGCTGCGCGACTGGCGCGACACGGGCACCGAGATCGCCCACTGGTTGTTCTGCACGAAGAAGACCTGCGGCGTGTTGTAGCTCGAGGCGAACACGAGCGCCTCGTTCGCGTCGCCCTGCGACGTCGAGCCGTCGCCGTAGTACACCAGCACGGCGGCATCCGCCTCGGGGTCGCCGGTCGCGGTCGCCCCGTCGAACTGCAGTCCCATGGCGTACCCGGTCGCGTGCAGCGTCTGCGACGCGAGCACGAGCGTGTAGAGGTGGAAGTTGCCGTTCTCCTCAGGGTTCCATCCGCCGAGCGTCGCGCCGCGGAGCAGCTTCAGGATGGCGACGGGGTCGAGGCCGCGGATCATGCCGACGATGTGCTCGCGGTACGACGGGAAGACGTGGTCCTGCGGTCGGGCGGCGCGGGCCGAGCCGACCTGCGCAGCCTCCTGGCCCTGGCTCGGCACCCACAGCGCGAGCTGGCCCTGACGCTGCAGGTTCGCGCCGGTCACGTCGACCCGTCGCGAGACGACCATGTCGCGGTAGAACTGCTCGAGCGCGGCATCCGGCAACGCCTCGACGAGGGGCAGGTAGCCTTCCGCCTCGGGCGTCGGACGCAGTTCGCCCTCGGGCGTCAGGAACTGGACCGTCGGAGCGGTGAAGTCGCGTGAGGGGGCTGCCACCGTTCCACGGTACCCGCTCGATGTGGGCCCCTTCTTGTGGAGGTCAGACAAGCTCCCTGAGAAGCGTTAGGAGCACGTCCACAGACTCGTGCTCGCCCACGGAGACCCTGATGCCGTCGCCGGGGAACGCGCGCGCGACGATCCCACCCGCGAAGAGCGCCTCAGCGACCTCGACCGTGCGGTCGCCGGTCGGCAGCCACACGAAGTTGCCCTGCGCCGCCGGGACCTCCCAGCCCTGCGCGATGAGCGCCTCGCGCAGCGCCTCACGACGCTCGGCGAGCGCGTCGACGCGGGCGAGCAGTTCGGCCTCGTTCTCCGGCTCGAGCGCGGCCAGCGCGCCGGAGGTGGCGACGGCGGTCACGCCGAGGGGGATCGCCGTCGCGCGCGCGGCATCGAGGATCGCGACCGGCCCGATCGCGTAGCCGATCCGGACGCCCGCGAGCCCGTAGGCCTTCGAGAAGGTCCGGAGCACGACGAGGTTCGGGTACCTCCCGATGAGCGAGATGCCGTCGACGGATGCCGCGTCCCTCACGAACTCGGCGTAGGCCTCGTCGAGCAGCACGAGCCGGTCGGCCGGCACGCTCGCCATGAAGCGCTCGAACTCGTCGGCGGTCACGGGCACCCCGGTGGGGTTGTTGGGGGAGCACACGATGAGCACGCGCGTGCGGTCGGTCACGGCGGCGGCCATGGCGTCGAGGTCGTGGCCGTGGTCGGGCCGGTTCGGGACCTGCACGCTCGTGGCGCCGGCGACGGTGACGAGCCCGGGATAGGCCTCGAACGAACGCCACGAGTAGACGACCTCGTCGCCGGGCCCGGCCGCGGCGAGCACGAACTGGGCGAGCAGCGACACGGACCCGGCCCCGACGAGCACCTCGTCGACGGCGACGCCGTATCGCTCGGCCAGCCGCTCGCGGAGTGCCAGCGCGGTCGCGTCCGGGTATCGGTGGACCCCGGAGGCCGCGGCGGAGATGGCCGCCTCGACGGCCGCGACGGGCGGCCAGGGGTTCTCGTTGCTCGACAGCTTGAAGCCGTCCTCCGGGGCGGGCCGGCCCTGACGGTACGGGGGAAGCGCGGCGATCTCCGGGCGCAGGCGCACCTGCGGGGGCGTGGGCTCCGATGCGGTCACGGCATCCACCGTACCCCTTCGCTCGCACGCCACCCGCTGCCATAGTTGTGGGATGCGCTTCCTCCTGAAGGTCATCGTCGTCGCGTTCGCGCTGTGGCTCACGACGCTCATCGTCTCGGGCGTCAGGGTGGTGCCCTACGAGGACACCGACATCGCGACGGTGCTCACGTACCTGCTGATCGCGGCGATCTTCGGCATCGTGAACGCGACGATCGGGACGTTCATCCGCATCGTCGGCTTCCCCCTCTACGTGCTGACGCTCGGGCTCATCTCGTTCATCGTCAACGGGCTGCTCCTGCTCCTCGTCGACTGGATCAGCGGCCTGATGGGCTTCGGCCTCGAGGTCGACGGGTTCTGGTGGGGCGTCCTCGGCGCCCTCGTGCTCGGCCTCATCAGCTGGCTGATCGGGCTGGTCGTCCGGCCGGCCGACTGACCGAGGGAGTGGCGGGCGGCCGAGCCGGTCACCCGAGTGTGCGGTCGACCCGCCAGTACGTCACCTCGGCAGGCGCCTCGCCGTCGGTGAACCCGGCGACCAGGTGGCGGAACTCCGCCAGCCGCTGATCGTCGTCGTCGTCGTCGATGAGGCGGGCCGTCTCGCGGTAGCGGTCGATCGCGTGCGCGGGCACGGCGCCGTCGGGTCCGGGCGCGAGTGCGCCGAGGCTGCGCCCCACCTCTATCCGCCCGCCGGCCGCGAGGCCCGACCCCGCGGTGGCCGGCACGAGGTCCTCGTCGTGCGCGACCGAGAGCACGGGGGTGTCGCCGGTTCCGGCCTGCGCGACCGGACCCCCGAAGCTGACCGCAGCCACCACGTCGAGGTCGGCGTCGGCGGCCACGTTCGCCGCGACCATGCCGCCCGCCGAGTGCCCGACGACGATCACGGGGTCTCCCGGCAGCACGCCCGCCTCCGCCATCGACGCGCGCAGCGCTCGCTCCGACGCGGCCGCCTCCGCCGGGAGGCCGACGAGGTCGTGCAGGACGGATGCCCCGCCCACACCGTGCACGTTCGCGGTCATGTCGTACGGTTCGGCGGCGGGCGCCATGCCGAAGTCGGCGGTGCCGGCCGAGTACACGATCCACCTCGCGCCACCACCCGCGCCGTCGTACCGCTCGATCCGCACCTGCGGGCCGCCGGCGTCGGACGGAGGGATCCGATCGGCGAGGTCGGCGATGCCCTGGGGCGACGACGCGTCGTCGAGCACCCGCCCGACGGCCGCCTCGGGCTCCGGAGTCCGGACCGGTGCCGAGATCCCCGTTTCCCGCAGTCCCCTCGATCCCGTCACCAGCCCGACGACGCCCGCCGCCGCGAGCACCAGGCCGGCGCTCTCGGGAGCGTCGAGCTCCGATCCGATCGCGAACAGCCCCGGCGAGCGGATGAGGCCGGCGAGGAACTCATCGGCCTGGTCGGCCGCGACGCGGACGAGGGAGACGAAGTCCGGGTCGGACAGGATCGGCAGGCCATGCCTGGCGAGCACCGATCCGACCGCCTCGGCGTGACGGTCCCGATCGACGGCGGCAGCGATCGCACCGCCCACCGCGGTCGGGCCGAGCGCGATCGCGGTCGCGGAGGCGGCCGGCAGCAGCATCCCCGATGCGGCCAGGCCGATGAGCCCCGCCCCCGACCGGCGCCCCGCCTCGGCGAGCCCCTCGACGACGCCCTCCGTCATCGCGTACTGCGTCGCGCCCAGCCCGAGCGCGACGGACAGGTCGGAGGCGGTCCGACCCGCCGAGGCGAAACCGGCGTGTGCGGTGTCGGCATCGATCGCGGCGCCCCACGCACGATCGGCGGGATCGGGCGTCGCGATCCGCTCCGCCTCCATCCTGAGGGCGGCGGCCCGGGCGGCCCACCCCTCGACGACGTGCGCGACCGACGCCATCCGCACGGCTTCCCGGATGAGCGCCTCCGTCTCGACCGAGTGGGGCCCGCCGCTGCGGACGTCGAGCCCGCTCACCAGCGTCCGCCCGCTCCGGAAACCGGTCGATCCGGTGTTGCGATCGCGAGGGCCGCTTCGCGCGCCTCCCGCGCGCGCTCGCGCTCCGCGACGAGCCGGGTCTCGGCATCGACCAACGCCCCCTCGGCGCCCGCGAGCGCGAAGCGCAGCTCCCGGGCACGCTCGGCGTAGAGGTCGGCCGCATCGTCGTGCCATCCGTCGAGTCGCTCGAGCACGAGCCCGGGCCTGACCGACTCGACCTCGACCCGGAGCCGCCGCAGGGCGAACAGGGCCTGCTCGATCGCCTCGAGCCGGAGTTCGGCGGACGCGGGGGAGAGGGACGTCATGGCGAGCACCCCGCGAGCCTGCGCGCTCGGGCAAGCCGAGGCATCCGCTGTGCTCGTTCGTGTGGGCGGATCGACGGGAAGCCGGTCGGGGGAGGACGGCACCGAGCCGCCTGCATCGCCGCGCACGACCGGTGCGCACGCCGGCCCCGCTCGTGCGAACCGCGCCACCGCCCCGTCAGTCGATCCGCACCTGCTCGAGCGCGTACGACGCCACCCGGCCGAACCTCCCCGACGGCCCGAGGCGGTCGACGACCGCCGACGCGATCACGATCGCCCAGCCGCGGGCCCGATCCCACGTCGCCTCGTCGACGCCCCGGCGTGCCTCGAGCTCGGCGCGGAAGATCCGGCGGGCGCGGGCGTCGAAGGTCAGCCACGCGGTCGCGAGGTCGGTCGCCGGGTCGCCGGCGGCGAGGTCGCCGAAGTCCACGACGGCGATCAGCGCCCCCGACGGCGCGAGCAGCAGGTTGTGCGGGTGCAGGTCGCCGTGCAGCCAGACGGGCCGGCCCGACCAGGCGGATGCCGCGAGCGCGCGTTCCCACACCGGAACCAGGAGCGCGGCGTCCGCGACCCGTCCACCCGCGAGCCGGGCGCGGACGTCGTCGTCCCGCCGCGCGAGCGGCACGCCGCGCCACGCGCTGCGCGGGGCGTCCGCGGGCGTCGGGGTCGCCCCGAGTTCGGCGACGAACGCCGCGAGTCCGTTCAGGGCGACCCCGCGCGTCCGGGCGTCGAACGCGAGCCCGCTCTCGCCCCGGAACCACGGCACGATGCTCCACGGCGCGTCGTAGCCGAGCTCGGGCGCCGGCCTGCCGTTGCGCACCGGCACGGGCACGGCGACGGGCAGGTACGGGGCGAGCTCGGGAAGCCACCGCTGCTCGTTCCGCATGAGCTCGACCGCCTCGCGGCGCCGAGGCACGCGGATCGCCAGGTCGTCGCCGAGGCGGAACACGACGTTGTCCCAGCCGTTCGCCGCCAGGCGGACCTCGCCTGCGAGGTCGGGGTGCTGCGCGGCCACGAGGCGCGCGGCGAGCGCCTCGTCGACGTGGAAGTCGGGCGGCGGAGCATCCGTCACGGCCGCCTCCCCTCCCCGGTCGGCGCGGAGTCGATACCCGCACCCGATCCCGCTCTGTTCCCGCACCCGGATTCGGTCCAGAATAGGGTTCCATGACGCCTGCGGAGCCCGCCGGGGAATCCGCGCAGCGCTTCCGTGTCTCGTTCGTCTGCACCGGCAACATCTGCCGGTCTCCGATGGCGGAGGTCGTGCTGCGCGCCCTCGCCGAACGCGCGGGGATCTCCGACCGGCTCGAGATCGAGTCCGCGGCGACCGGCGACTGGCACGTGGGGGAGCAGGCCGACCATCGCACCCTCGGGGCGCTCGAGCGCGCCGGGTACGACGGCAGCCGCCACCGCGCGCGACAGTTCGACCCCGAGGACTTCCCGAGGCTCGACCTCGTGGTCGCGTTCGACCGCGGCCAATCGCGCGTGCTGCGGAACTGGGCGCGCACCCCGGTCGACGCGCACAAGGTGCGCCTGCTGCTCGAGTTCGACGCCGAGCTCGCGGCGCTGCAGGACGTCCCAGACCCGTACTACAGCGACGATGCGACGTTCGATCGGGTTCTTGGGATGATAGAGCGGTCGACTCAGGCGCTCTTCCGGCAACTCGCGCCGGCTCTCAGACAAGGAAACCGATGACTTCGCTGCCTCCCCAGCCGCTCAGCCCGCTCGACGGGCGCTACCGCGCCGCCGTCGGCGAACTCGGCGAGCACCTGTCGGAGGCGGGCCTCAACCGGGCGCGCGTGCATGTCGAGATCGAGTGGCTGATCGCCCAGACCGACCGCGGCTTCTTCGGCACGAGCCCGCTGGCGGACGAGGCGAAGCGCGCCCTCCGTGCGGTCGTCGACGACTTCGGCCAGGCCGACATCGACGAGCTCGCACGGTTCGAGGCGACCACGCGCCACGACGTCAAGGCGGTCGAGTACTACGTGCGCGGCCGGCTCGACGCGCTCGGCCTCTCGGAGCTCGCCGAGCTCACGCACTTCGCGTGCACCAGCGAGGACATCAACAACCTCTCCTACGCGCTCACGGTGCGCGACGCCGTCGCACAGGTGTGGCTGCCGAAGTACCGCGCGGTCATCGCGAAGCTCATCGGCCTCGCCGAGGAGCACCGCGACGCCGCGATGCTCTCCCGCACGCACGGGCAGCCGGCGACCCCGACGACCATGGGCAAGGAACTCGCGGTCGTCGCGTACCGCCTCGAGCGCATCCTCCGCCAGGTCGAGGTGACCGAGTACCTCGGCAAGTTCTCGGGTGCGACGGGCACCTTCTCGGCCCACGTCGTCGCGGCGCCCGGCGTCGACTGGCCCACGGTCTCGCGCGAGTTCGTCGAATCGCTCGGCCTCACGTGGAACCCGCTCACCACCCAGATCGAGTCGCACGACTGGCAGGCCGAGCTCTACGGCCGCGTCTCGCACGCGAACCGCGTGCTGCACAACCTCGCGACCGACGTCTGGACCTACATCTCGCTCGGCTACTTCCGCCAGATCCCGGCCGCCGGCGCGACGGGTTCGTCGACCATGCCGCACAAGGTGAACCCGATCCGGTTCGAGAACGCCGAGGCGAACCTCGAGCTCTCGAGCGCCGTCCTCGACTCGCTGGCGGCGACGCTCGTGACGAGCCGCCTGCAGCGCGACCTCACCGACTCGAGCTCGCAGCGCAACATCGGCGTCGGCTTCGGGCACTCGATGCTCGCGCTCGACAACATCCTCCGCGGCCTCGGCGAGATCGACCTCGACCGCGCGCTCCTCCTCGAGGACCTCGACGGCAACTGGGAGGTGCTCGGCGAGGCGATCCAGACGGTGATCCGCGCCGAGGTGGCCGCCGGCCGATCGTCGATCGCCGACCCGTACGCGCTGCTCAAGGAGCTCACGCGCGGCAAGCGCGTCGGGGCGACCGAGCTCGCCGAGTTCGTGGGCGACCTCGACATCTCCGACGATGCGAAGCAGCGCCTGCTCGCGCTGACGCCCGCGACCTACACCGGCATCGCCGACGAGTTGGTGGACCGCCTGCAGGGCTAGGAGCGCCCGCGCCCGCGCTCCGGCCGCTCACGCCCCCTTGACGCTCACGGCCGATTTCTGGGGTGGAGCGCGGTTTCAAACGGCACTCCACCCCGGAAATCGCACTCGAACCGTGCACGGGCGCCGCGCGTGGGCGGGCGCGCGTGGGCGGGCGCGCGCGGCGGCTGCGGGCGAGCGCTCAGTGCGCCGAGTCGCCGCCCTGGCGACGCTCGGAGTCGCCGCCCGTGCCGTCGCCGTGCTCGCCGGCGTTCGGCTTCACGGCCATCGAGAGCAGCGCGAGCACCATCAGCACGATGATGAAGACGCCGCCGAGCGTGATCAGCGTGAGGGTCCAGTCGCGCGTGCCGAACAGCACGATGAACGCAGTGAACGCCGCCGCGATGGCGGCGCCGCCGACGTACTCGACGGGCCGCAGCACGTCGCGCCGGCTGGGGCGGTAGCCGCCGTCGGGTGAGTTGGTCACGATCGCTCCGATCCGGATGCCGCGTCGCCGGAGCCCGTGCGCTCCGCTGCGGCCCACTTCAACGACAACCCGCCGATCACGAGCAGCACGCCGGTCACGACCAGGTAGGCGCCGAAGAGGCCCACCGCGGTGACGGGATCGAGCGGGAGGAGGACGAACACGAGGGCCAGCACGGCGGTGAGCCCGCCGACGGCCAGCCAGTCGCGCGCTGCGGCGACGCGGCCGCGCGCGCGGATCCCGGCGAAGACCTCGAGGATGCCGGTGACGGCGGCCCAGACGGCGACCGCGTACGTGAACACGGCGACACCGGACGAGGGGGTTTCGGCGAGCTGGAGGGCGACGAGGCCCGCGGCAGCCGTGATCACGCCGTTCGCGACGAAGGTCCATCGCGCCGTGCGATCGGCCACGAGACGCGCGGAGAGCGCCCCCACGACGACGCCGACGACGATGGCCCACCAGCCGAAGACGGCGAGGCCGAGTGCGGCGGAGTGGTCCTGCGAGAAGGTGATCACCACGGATGGGAGGATCGCGAGCGCTCCGCGGGTCACCGGGAGCAGCCAGGCGCCTGCGCGCTCGGGCGCGGCATCGCGGGCATCGGCCACGGCGACCTCTTTCGACTGGGGAACCGTTCAATCCTACGCGGGCGCTCATCGAGAGGATGCTGGGCGCCGCGCATCACGCAGGACGACGACGGATGCCGCGACGCGGGCCGCGGCATCCGCCACCGTCTCAGCCGGTCACCGACCGGGGCGGCGCGGTCAGAGCGACTTCAGGATGTCCTCGACCCGGTCCTTCGCGTCGCCGAACAGCATCTGCGCGTTGTCGCGGAAGAACAGCGGGTTCTGCACGCCGGCGTAGCCGGACGCCATCGACCGCTTGAACACGATCACGTTGTCGGCCTCCCAGACCCGCAGCACCGGCATGCCCGCGATCGGGCTGCCCGGGTCCTCAGCTGCGGCCGGGTTCACGGTGTCGTTCGCGCCGATGACGAGCACGACCGAGGTCGCCGCGAGGTCGTCGTTGATCTCGTCCATCTCCTCGACGATGTCGTAGGGCACCTTCGCCTCGGCGAGCAGCACGTTCATGTGCCCGGGCAGCCGGCCGGCGACGGGGTGGATGCCGAAGCGCACGTCGATGCCCCGCTCGCGCAGCTTCGCCGTCAGCTCGGCGACGGGGTACTGCGCCTGGGCGACCGCCATCCCGTACCCGGGCGTGATGACCACGCTCGAGGCGTTCTTCAGCATCTCGGCGGCATCCTCGGCCACGATCTCGCGGTGCTCGCCGAGGTCGTCGTCGGACTTCGAGGGCGCCTCGATGCCGAACCCGCCCGCGATGACCGAGATGAAGGAGCGGTTCATCGCGCGGCACATGATGTACGACAGGTACGCACCCGAGGAGCCGACGAGCGCACCCGTGACGATGAGCAGGTCGTTGTTCAGCAGGAAGCCCGCGGCCGCGGCCGCCCAGCCCGAGTAGCTGTTCAGCATCGACACGACGACCGGCATGTCGCCGCCGCCGATGGAGGCGACGAGGTGCCAGCCGAGCGCGAGCGCGAGCGCGGTCACGACGACGAGGAGCCAGAGTTCCGGCGTGATCACGTACCAGACGGTCAGCACCACGAACGCGACCAGGGCGCCGAGGTTCATCACGTTCTTGCCGGGCAGCACGAGCGGCGCCGACTTCATGCGCGCCGAGAGCTTCAGGAAGGCCACGATCGATCCGGTGAAGGTCACCGCACCGATGAAGACGCCGATGAACACCTCGGCGTGGTGGATGTCGAGCAGCGCACCCTCGAGGTGCGGTTCGGCGAGCGCGCCGTTCCAGCCGACGAGCACGGCCGCGAGGCCGACGAAGCTGTGCAGCAGGGCGATGAGCTGCGGCATGCCGGTCATCTCGACGACGCGGGCGCGCCAGAGGCCGATGGCGGCGCCGATGAGCACGGCGACGGCGAGGAGGATGAGGCCGACCGTGGCGGCCGGGTCGCCCCAGGCACCCTGGACGGTCACCCAGATGGTCGCGGCCAGCGCGATGGCCATTCCGCCGATGCCGTAGCCGACACCGGCACGTGCGGTTTCGTGCTTGCTCAGGCCCGCGAGGCTCAGGATGAACAGCAGGGCCGCGACCAGGTACGCGGCACCCGCCACCGAGGCGGGGGTGATCAGGGTCTCAGGCACGCTGGGGGCTCCTCGGGAACGTCGTCATCAGGGTCGCGGTGGCGGGCGCGGGGGCCACGTGGGGGGAAGCCGGGCCGGGCCGGGAGATCGCGATCACGTCGTCGTCCGGTCGCCCTTGGCGAACATGCCGAGCATGCGCCGCGTGACGGCGAAGCCGCCGAAGATGTTGATGCTCGCCAGGAGGATGGCGACCGCCGAGAGCACCTGGACGACCGGGACGTCGCTCGTCACCTGCAGGATCGCACCGACGATGATGATGCCCGAGATCGCGTTCGTGACGCTCATGAGCGGCGTGTGCAGCGCGTGCGCGACCTTTCCGATCACGTAGAAACCGACGACGATCGACAGGGCGAGCACCGTGAAGTGCTGCGGGAGCGGCGCCGGCGCGATCGCGTTGACGAGGAACAGTGCCGCGATGCCGACTCCGATGAGGGCGGCGCGACCGCCCTTCGAGAGCGTGCGCTTCGGCTTCGGGCCTGCGGCGGATGCCGCGGCATCCGTCGGTCTCGCACCCGCAGGAGCCGGGGCGGCCGATACCTGCACGGGCGGCGGCGGCCACATCGTCTCGCCGTCGCGCACGACCGTCACCGCGCGCTGCACGACGTCGTCGAAGTCGATGACGAGCTCGCCGTCCTTGCCGGGCGTGAGGAGCTTGACGAGGTTCACGAGGTTGGTGCCGTAGAGCTGCGACGCCTGCGCGGGCAGCCGCGACGCGAGGTCGGTGTAGCCGAGGATCACCACGCCGTTCGGCGTCACGATGCGCTCGCCCGCGACCGAGCCCTCCACGTTGCCGCCCTGGCCCGCAGCCATGTCGACGATGACGCTGCCGGGCTTCATGCTCGCGACATCCGCCGCCGTGATCAGCCTCGGCGCCGCGCGACCCGGGATCAGCGCCGTCGTCACGATGATGTCGACATCGCGCGCCTGTTCGGAGTAGATCTCGGCCGCGCGCCGGTCGTACGCCTCGCTCGTCGCCTTGGCGTAGCCGTCGGTCGACTGCTCGACCTCCACCTCGACCTTCAGGTACTCGCCGCCGATCGACTTCACCTGGTCGGCGACCTCGGGCCGCGGGTCGGTCGCGCGCACGATGGCGCCGAGGCTCGATGCCGCGCCGATCGCCGCGAGGCCGGCGACGCCGGCACCGGCGACGAGCACCTTCGCCGGCGGCACCTTTCCCGCGGCCGTGACCTGGCCGGTGAAGAATCGACCGAACTCGTGCGCGGCCTCGACGACGGCACGGTAGCCGGCGATGTTCGCCATGGAGCTCAGCACATCCATCGACTGCGCGCGCGAGATGCGCGGGACCGCGTCGAGCGCGAGCGCCGTGACGCCGCGGGCGGCGAGCGCCTCGACGAGGTCGGGGCGCAGTGCCGGGCTCAGCAGGCCGATGAGCGTCGTCCCCGGCGACAGTGCGGCGATCTCCTCGGGTGCCGGCTGGTTCACCTTGAGGACGATGTCGCTCGCGAAGGCGGCATCACGGGTCACGGGCCCCGCGCCCGCCGCGACGTAGGCGTCATCCGGGAACGACGATCGCTCGCCCGCTCCCGCCTCGACGACGACCTCGTAGCCGAGTCCGATCAACTGCTTCACGGTCGCCGGCGTGGCGGCGACCCGGGTCTCCGAGCCCTGCTCGGTGACGACGCCGATGCGCGTCATGCGTACTCCCTCTCATCGCTCGACCGTCAGTCGATGCGATGCGGCACCTCGTGGACGGGTCCGTGCGAGCACGTCGTCCGGTGGGGCCGGAGCGGCGACGGTGCTGCACGCGATCACTTTAGGTCCACGGATGCCGGTGACTCCATGTTTCGGGGCGCATGACCGGGAAAGACCGGGCATTCTTTCGCGTTCCGGAAAGTGCGCGGGCGCGGGCGCCGCTCAGGCGAACTCCGCCCGGAAGAGGTGCATCGACTCCGACACGCCCTTGAGCTCGGCCGGGCCGACGTCGCGGAAGACGATGCCCTCCTCGCCGCCGGCCTCGGCGACCGCCTCCGTCACGAGCACCTCGCCCGGTCGCGCGTAGTCGGCGATGCGCGACGCGAGGTTCACGGTCTGCCCGAAGTAGTCACCCTGTTGGAAGAGGACCGGCCCCGTGTGCAGGCCGACATGGGCCGGAGGCAGGCCGGCGGTCGTCAGTTCGTCGACCATCTCCAGGCCGGCGCGGACGGCCGGACCGGGATCGCGGAAGTGGAACATGACGCCGTCGCCGAGCCACTTGATGGGCTTGCCGCCGTACCGCACCGACCCGCGCTGCACGAGCCGCGCGAGCGTGGCGGCCAGGTCGGCCGCGGCCTCGTCGCCGCGCTCCTGCGTGAGCCGCGTGTAGCCCGTGATGTCGAAGAAGCAGATCGCCGGCGGGCGCTCGAGGTGACTGTGGATGCCGGCCTTCGCCATGAGCACCTCGAAGCCCTCGATGATGTTCGAGGTCCACGCCCGCGCCTGCTGGGCGTGGTAGAGCCCGAGCATCGCCCGCTCCGCGAGCGGCGCGCTGCGGTCGGCGAACTCCGGGTTGGCGATGTCGTCGGCCGACCTGCCGGCGGCGATCGCCGGCTCGACCACCTCGGAGTTCCACCACGCGCCTTCGGCCTCCGCCATCCGGCGGGTGCTGTCGCCCTGCACGCGGAGGAGGCGCTCGATGGCCGACGGGCGGAAGCCCTCGACGATCTGGAGCTCGAGGAACGGCACGACGGCCATCTCGTCCTCGCGCACCAGGTCGTCGGGTGATGGCAGCGGCGACCCGATCGCCTCCCGGATCGTCGTCAGGAGGTCGAGCGGCACCCCGGTGCGTTCGCTGACCTGCTGGAAGGTCTCCCCGGTCAGCGGGGCGAAGCGCTCGTAGGCCTCCGCGTCGAAGAACCCGAGCGAGAGCGCGCCGTGCTCGATGGCGGCGGCGAGTCGCTCGAGCGGGATCGCGGCGTCCTCGAGCGACCGGGCCATGAGCATGCGGCGAACGTCGCCCGTCGAGAAGCGGTCACGGTCGGGCGCGACGATGCCGAGCCCCACCAGGCGGTCGACGTAGGTCACGTCGACCCCGGCGCGCTCGGCCGCCTCCTCGCGTGAGAACCCGCTCACGCCGGTCAGCCTACTCGCGGAAGCCCCGGGACTGTTCGGATTCCGCGAGCCGCGTTCTACTATCGACCGAGTGCCCGCGTCATCCGCTCGGGCAGGCGAGGCGACGGAGGATCGACGTGGACGCAGCGAAGCCGGCCGCGGCCACCGGATCGCAGACGCTGAGCCGCGGCATCCGCGTGCTCGAGGTGCTCGCCGACGCCGAGCGGAACCTGTCCATCGACGAGGTCGCGGCCGCGCTCGGCCTGCACCGCTCGGTCGCGTACCGGCTCGTCCGCACGCTCGAGGAGCACACGCTCGTCGCGCGCGACGCGGCGGGCCGGCTCGCGCTCGGCACGGGGCTCGCAGCCCTCGCCGCCGGCGTCGCGCGCGACCTCCAGCAGGTCGCCCTGCCCGAGCTCACCGAGGTCGCGAACGAGCTCGGCATGACCTGCCTCATCGCCGTGCTCGCCGACAACGAGGAGGCGGTCACGCTGCTGAGCGCGGCGCCCCGCCAGACCATGACGGTCGTCTCCTACCGGCCGGGGCATCGGCATCCGATCACGCGCGGCGGTCCCGGCAAGGCGATCCTGCTCGCCATGCCCGAGAGCTCGTGGCCGGTCGACGTCCCCGATGAGCTGCGCGCCGAGATCGCCGAGAGCCGCGCCCGCGGCTACGCCCTGAGCCACGACGAGGTCGTGCCGTCGCTGAGGTCGGTCGCCGTGCCGCTCACGCTGCCGGGGCAGCCGCCCGCGGCGATCGCGGTCATCCACGTCTCGATGCCGCGACCCGAGGCCGAGATCGCCGCGCGGCTCACCGCTGCGGCGCGCGCGGTGTCCCGCAGCTACGGGGCCTGAGCGTCGTCGTCAGCGGCTGACCAGGTCGCCGTCGATGGTCGCCTCGACCGGGGCATCCGGCAGCGCGCGCTGCGGCAGCAGGTGCTGCTCGAAGAACGCCGCGAGCTCGTCGGTCGCCGTGAGCGGCAGGACGTGCGCGACGTACTGGTCGGGCCGCACCACGACGACGACGCCGTCGCGCGAGATGCCCCGCTCGTCGAAGATGTCGGTGGGGCACCAGGCGCTCGGCCCGGCCGCGAACACCTTCTCCCAGTCCATGAGCGCGAACGGCCCCGTCCTCGGCCGGAACACCTCAGGCACCGCCATGATCTCGACGTCCTCGTGCGGCTGCTGGTAGACCACCTTGACGTCGAACACGGCGTCGACGTCGACCCCGTCGGGCGTGTACCGCGTCAGCGGGGCGTCGGGCGACGACATCCACTCGGCCCAGTCGGTGAGAGCGGATGCCTCGCCGGCCGCGGGCGCGTCCGCGAACGCGTAGATCCGCCACCGTCCATCGGCTCGCGCATGGTGGCCCAGGTGCACCACGTTCCCGTCGCACACGAGCGACACCGGCGAGGACTTGAAGCGCATGCCGATCGGGAAGCCGGTGGCGAGCGCCTGGTGCTCGGCGTCGCCGGTGATCATCGACGGGCCGTAGTGCGTCATGAAGCCCGACGGGAACTCGGCGGTGCCGAGGTAGTGCTTCGCCAGTTCCTGCGGGTCCGAGATCTCCTCCGGCTTGCGCGCCATGAGCGACGACCACTCGCGGTCGAAGTCGATCAGCTGCTGCGCGACCGGCTGCCGCTCCGACGAGTACGTCGCGAGCAGGTCGGCCGGTGCCAGGCCGGTGACGACCGAGCCGAGCTTCCAGCCCAGGTTGAAGCCGTCCTGCATCGAGACGTTCATGCCCTGCCCGGCCTTCGCGCTGTGCGTGTGGCACGCGTCGCCGGTGAGGAACACCCGCGGTGCGGCATCCGCCCCCTCTTCGCGGTCGTCGAAGTGGTCGGTGACCCGATGCCCGACCTCGTAGACGCTGAACCAGGCGACGTTGCGCACGTCGAGCGTGTACGGGTTCAGGATGTCGTTCGCCTTGGCGATGATCGTCTCGATCGGCGTCTTTCGCACCTCGTGGGTGTCGTCGGCCACCTCGCCGAGGTCGATGTACATGCGGCAGAGGTACCCGCCCTCGCGGGGGATGTGCAGGATGTTGCCCGCGGCGGAGTTGATCGCGCACTTCGTGCGCCAGTCGGGGAAGTCGGTGTTCACCACGACGTCCATGACGCCCCACGCGTGCGCCGAGATGCCTCCGACGTGCTTGCGGCCGATCGCCTCGCGGACGCCGCTGCGGGCGCCGTCGCTGCCCACCACGTACTTGGCGCGCACGGTGCGCTCCTCGCCCGCGCGCTCCCCGGCGGTGTACCGCACCCGGACCTCGACGGGGTACTCGCCCGCGGCGTCGGAGCCCTCGTCGTGCACGGTGAGTCCGGTGAACTCGATGCCGTAATCGGGCACGATCCGCCCCGGCCCGTTCGCGGCGGCTTCGGCGAAGTAGTCGAGCACGCGCGCCTGGTTGACGATGAGGTGCGGGAACTCGCTGATCTTGTATCCGTAGTCCTCGGTGCGGGAGGTGCGGATGATCTTCGTCGGGTCGGCCGGGTCGGGGCCCCAGAAGTTCATGTAGCCGATGTTGTAGGCCTCGGCGATGATGCGTTCGGCGAACCCGAACGCCTGGAACGTCTCGACGCTGCGCGGCTGGATGCCGTCGGCCTGGCCGAGCACGAGTCGCCCGTCACGGCGTTCGATGACGCGGGCGACGACGTCGGGGTACTGCGAGAGCTGCGCGCCGAGCAGCATGCCGGCCGGGCCCGATCCGACGACGAGCACGTCGACCTCGCCGGGCAGTTCCTCGGGGCGGTCGATGCCGACCCCGGCAGCGGGCTTCACCCGGGGGTCGCCGGATACGTAGCCATGGTGGTGGAACTGCACGTGGTGCTCCTCACGTCGTTGTGGTGCGAGTCGTTGCATTCGATAATCGAATGGGAATTTCGATTATCGCGCGAGGACATGGTAGGCCGGGTCGGGCTCCCGCACAAGCGCCGCTCATCCGCCCCGGCTCTGGATGCCTCGGGGTCCATGGGCTAGCGTCACGTCATGTCGCTCGCCGAATCCTCCCCGTCCCGCACCGGAACCGCCCCCGACGCCTTCTGGTCCGACGTCGACCGGCACCTCGTCCGCTACGGCGGCCGGTTCACGCCGGAGATCATCGTGCGAGCCGAGGGGAGCTGGGTCGAGACGGAGGACGGCCGTCGGCTGCTGGACTTCACGTCCGGCCAGATGAGCTCGATCCTCGGCCACGCCCACCCCGAGATCGTGGCGACCGTGCAGCGCCAGGTGGCGACGCTCGACCACCTGTTCAGCGGCATGCTCTCCCGCCCGGTCGTCGACCTGGCGCGACGCCTCGCCGATTCGCTGCCCGACCCGCTCGAGAAGGTGCTGCTGCTCACGACCGGCGCCGAGTCGAACGAGGCCGCGATCCGGATGGCGAAGCTCGTCACCGGCCGGCACGAGGTCGTCTCGTTCGCCGGATCGTGGCACGGCATGACCGCGGCGGCGGCCGGCGCGACCTACAGCTCGGGACGCAAGGGCTACGGCCCGACGGCGCCCGGCAACTTCGCCATCCCCACCCCGAACGCGTACCGCCCGGACTTCACGACGCCCGACGGGGGGTTCGACTGGCGGAAGCAGCTCGACCACGCGTTCGCCCTCGTCGACGCGCAGTCCGTCGGCAGCCTCGCGGCGTGCATCGTCGAGCCCATCCTGAGCTCCGGCGGCATCATCGAGCCGCCGCCCGGGTACCTCGCCGCGCTGCAGCAGAAGTGCCGCGAGCGGGGGATGCTCCTGATCCTCGACGAGGCGCAGACCGGCATGTGCCGCACCGGCACCTGGTATGCGTTCGAGCGCGACGGCGTCGTGCCCGACATCCTCACGCTGTCGAAGACGCTCGGCGCCGGCCTTCCGCTCGCCGCCGTCGTCACGAGCACCGAGATCGAGGCCGAGGCCGCCGACCGCGGATTCCTGTTCTTCACGACGCACGTCTCCGACCCGCTCGTGGCGGCGGTCGGCAACACCGTGCTCGACGTGCTCGAGCGCGAGCGGATGGACGAGCGGGCGCGCGTACTCGGCGACCGCCTACGCACCGGGCTCCTCGACCTGCAGGATCGGCACGGAGTCGTCGGCGACGTGCGCGGGCGCGGGTTGCTGCAGGGCGTCGAGCTGGTGCTCGACCGGGAGACGAAGGAGGGCTCCGACGAGCTCGGCGTCGGCGTCACCCGCCGCTGCCTGGAACTCGGCCTGCACATGAACGTCGTGCAACTGCGGGGCATGGGCGGGACGTTCCGGATCGCGCCGCCCCTCACCTCGACCGACGAGGAGATCGACCTCGGCGTCGAGATCCTGGACCGTGCGATCGGGGAGGTCTCCCGGGAGCTGCTCGGCTGACCGCGACCGCGACCGGAAGGCGGTGCTGGAGGTGGGGGTGTCGGAGGAGACGGACGTCGTGGTCGTCGGCGCGGGCCTCGCCGGCCTGCGCTGCGCGGCCCGGGTCGCGGCATCCGGCCTCGGCGTGACCGTGCTTGAGGCCGCCGACACGGTCGGCGGACGCCAGCGCACCGACGAGTTCGACGGGTTCCGGCTCGACCGCGGCTTCCAGGTGCTGAACCCCGCGTACCCGGCCGTCCGTCGCTGGGTCGACGTCGACGCACTCGACCTCCGACGCTTCCCGGTCGGCGTGCAGGTGCGCCGCACGGAGGGCCTCGTCGAGCTCGCCCACCCCCTCCGGCACCCCGGAGCCCTGCCCCGCACCCTGCGCAGCGGGCTGGTCCCGGCCCGCGACCTCGTCGCCGTCTCGCGGTGGCTCGCGCCGGTCATGGTCCGGCCACGATCGGTCATCGCCGGGCCGGATCGCTCGCTCCGGATGGCCTGGGACCGCGCCGGACTGCACGGGCCGCTCCGAACCGAGGTGCTCGAGCCGTTCCTCGCAGGGGTCCTCGCCGACGACCGCGGCGACACGTCGGACGCCTTCGCCCGCCTGCTGATGCGGATGTTCGCGCTCGGCGCGCCCGGCCTGCCCGCCGCCGGCATCGGCGCGCTCCCGGCACAGCTCGCCGAGGCGGCGCGCGAGGCGGGAGCCGTCGTGCGCACGGGGACGGTCGTCGAGCGGGTCGGACCGCGCGGGCCGGCGGGACGGGTGCACGTCGACCTCGCCGACGGCTCGCGCGTCGCAGCATCCGCAGTCGTCGTCGCAGTCGGTCCCGAGGCGGTCGCCGGCCTCATCGACGTGCCCGCACCCACGACCCGCGGCCTCCAGACCTGGTGGTTCGCCGCCGACGGCGCACCCACCGCATCGGCCATGCTCGCCGTGGACGGTCGCCGCCACGGCCCGGTCGTGAACGCCGTGGTGCTCTCGCACACCGTGCCGCGCTCCGCCCCATCGGGGCGCCATCTCGTCGCGGCCACCGCCCTCCTCCCACCCGCCGCCCGGACGGATCCCGCCGCCGCACCGCAGGAGGCCGACGTTCGCCGTCAGCTGTCCGAGGTCTGGTCGACGGATGCCTCCGGCTGGCGCCTGCTCCGACGCGACGACCTGCACGACGCCCTTCCGGTGCAGCCCCCGCCGCTGCGGACACGGCGGCCCGCGCGCGTGGACGACGGGCGGTACGTCGCGGGCGACCACCGCGACACCGCGTCGATCCAGGGCGCGCTCGTCTCCGGCGACCGCGTCGGGAGGGCCGTGGTGCGCGACCTGCTGGGCCCGCTCGGCGACGCGACCTCGTGAGCCGAGTCGTTCCGCCCGATCGATCTGGCCGCTCGCCGCGAACGCGCGTACGGTCGAGGCATGGGGAAGCTCATCGAGAACCTTGCGGAATCGGTGCCCGCGTGGGGCGCGCGCGTGGCCTATGCCGAGAAGACGACCATCGACGGACAGGAGGCGGTGCCCGTCGCCTTCGTCGTCTTCGGGTTCGGCGCCGGTGAAGGCTCCGGCGACATGCCGGAGGGCGCCAAGCCGCTCGCCGGTCACGGCGAGGGCAGCGGGGGCGGCGGGGGCGGGTTCGCCGTGCCGATCGGCGCGTACCTCAACGGCCCGGACGGCCTCCGCTTCCGACCGAACACGATCGCCCTCGCGGTGGCCGCGGTCCCCCTGGTCTCCGCGATCGGCGGGGCGCTGGCGCTGATCGTCGGCGCGGCGCGCTTCCGCGGCATCCGCTGACGGGCCTCGCCGGTCGACCGAGCTTCCCTGCTCAGATGATGATAGCATCACTATCACCATGGTGAACCTCGAAGTCGACAAGTCAGGACCCGTCGACCTGCATGAGCAGGTCGCCGGTGAGATCCGCCGAGCGATCGCCGACGGCGAGGCACGACCCGGTGATCGGCTTCCCCCCGCCAAGGATCTCGCCGCAGTCCTCGATGTCAACGTCAACACGGTCCTGCGCGCGCTCCGGACCCTGCGCGACGAGGGCCTGCTGGAGTTCCGCAGGGGCCGCGGCATCTCGGTGGCCGCCTCGCCCGAGCGAGGCGAGGTGGTGCGCCGTTCGCGCGAACTCGTCGAGTACGCGCGCCGCCACGGCTACCGGCTCGACGAACTCATCGAGATCATCCGCGGCCTGGGCTGAGCGTCCACGCCGGCGCCGACGCCGAGAGCGGGTCACGGGAGTCACGCGCGCGGGCCCGTCGGGGACGGGCCGCGCGCGGTGGGGGCAGCCGGGTTAGACCTGGACCATGTCGGCGAACCGCGAGAAGTGCCCGTGGAACGCCGCGGTCTCGGTTCAGCTGCGAGAGCGCGAGCACCGGCACCTGGAGCTCCTTGGCGAGGAGCTTCAGCGCCCGCGAGAACTCCGACACCTCCTGCTGGCGGCTCTCGACGCGCTTGCCGCTCGTCATGAGCTGCAGGTAGTCGATGACCACCATCTTGAGGCCCACGCGCTGCTTGAGCCGCCGGCACTTCGCGCGGATCTCGACGAGCGTCATGTTGGGGGAGTCGTCGATGTAGAGCGGCGCGTCGTTGATGCGGCCGCGCGTCGAGGCGATGGTCGTCCAGTCGCGCGTGTCCACGGTGCCCTTGCGCATGTTCTGCAGGGGCACGGAGGCCTCGGCCGAGAGCAGTCGCATGGCGATCTCGCTGCGCCCCATCTCGAGCGAGAAGAAGATCGTGGGCAGGTCGTGCGTGATCGCCGCAGACCGCGCGAAGTCGAGCGCCAGCGTCGACTTGCCCATCGCGGGACGCGCGGCGACGATGATCATCTGCCCCGGGTGGAAGCCGTTCGTGAGGTCGTCGAGGTCGGCGAACCCGGTCCGCGGCATCTCCGCCTGGCTCAACACCCCCGGCGGCGAGTCGATCGACCTCGACGACCTGCGCGGCCGCGTCGTCCTCGTCGACTTCTGGGCCTACTCGTGCATCAACTGCCAGCGCTCCATCCCGCACGTCGTCGCGTGGGACGAGGCGTACCGCGACGCCGGGCTCACCGTCATCGGAGTCCACTCGCCCGAGTACGCCTTCGAGAAGGAGGCCCGGAACGTCGCGGCGGGCGCCGACGCGTTCGGGATCGAGTACCCGGTCGCTCTCGACTACTCGCTCTCGACGTGGACGAACTACCGCAACCGCTACTGGCCGGCGCACTACCTCATCGACGCCGACGGCACCGTCCGGCACGTCGCCTTCGGCGAAGGACACTACGACCGCACCGAGCGCCTGATCCGCGAGCTGCTGCGCTCGGCCGACCCGGCCGTCGCGCTGCCCGAGCCGACGGATGTCGCCGACGAGACGCCGGACGCCGGCGCGCTCACCGCCGAGACGTTCCTCGGCACCACCAAGCAGGTGACCTTCGCCGGCGACGAGCCCTACCGTCGATCGACGAGCACGTTCGCGCTGCCCGAGGCGCAGCCGGCGGACTCGTTCGCGCTCGAGGGGGAGTGGTCGCTCGAGACCCAGTCGATCGCGCCCGTCGCCGACGGCGCCATCCGGCTGCGGTACACGGCCGCGGAGGTCCGCATGGTGCTCTCGGGCACCGGCACGATCGTGGTGCACGAGGGCGGAGGGACCCGACGGATCGACGTCGGCGGCGTGCCGCGCTCGTACGTCGTGCACGACGGATCGGACGTCGGTGACGGCGAGCTCGTCGTCGAGGTCCCCACCGGAGTGACGGCGTACTCGTTCACGTTCGGGTGAGGAGCACGGCCTTCAGCGTCTCCGCCTTCCATGCGTGCAGCGGGCCGGCGGGGACTCCGCTGTCCATCACCTTCACCCAGGTCTCGGGCGAAACGGTCATCCACAGGAATCGGGCGAGCTCATCCCTCGGTCGATCTGTCCGCAGCCATCCTCGGCGAGCCAGGACGTCGAGCACCCACTGCTGGCTCTCGTAGCGGAACTCCTCCTGATGACGCCAGTGCTCGGCGACGATGGGATCGATGGCCGCGGCCTCGAGCATGAGCCGGACCATGCCGGTCGCCTGCATCGCGACGTCGAGGTCGTGCTCGACGAACCGATCGATGACCTCCTCACCGCTCGTGGCGGCGTCCATCTGGGAACTGACCGCCTCGAGATCGTGCATGGCGGGCGGAACACGCCGCTTCAACGACTCGAGGAGCAGGGTCGCCTTGTCGCCGAAGAGGTTGTAGATCGTCCCCTCGGCCACGCCCGCCGCACGGGCCACATCGCGGACGGTCGTCTTCGCGTACCCCTCCTCGAGGAACAGCACCCCTGCCGCGTCGGCGATGTGCGCGCGGCCGGCTTCCTTCTGCAGTTCGCGCAAGCTCGGCCTCGATGCGCGCTCGTTTGCCATGAGCCCATGGTACTTGCTGTAGTGATACTTCAATATTTCTTCATCACTTGCTAAATTGAGTCATCGTCAACTAATGGAGTGATGATCATGCAACGGACGTACAGCATGCTCGGTTATCTCCTCGCGACGCTGGTCGTCCTGCAAGCGGGAGCGATCGCCTGGTTCGTCTCGGGGATGTTCCGATGGATCAACGACGGGGCGTACCTCGATGCGGCCGTGCTCGCCGAACGCGGAGACCCGCATTTCCCCGAGGAGCTCGGGATCGCCGCGCATTCGCTCAACGGGATCATCGTCATCCCAGCCGTCGGGCTCGCGCTGCTCATCGTGTCGTTCTTCACGCGCGATCGAGTGGCGATGATCCTCGCCGGCGTCGTCCTCGCACTCATCGTGCTGCAGACCCAGCTCGGGTTCTGGGGGCCGGAGCTTCCAGCCGCCGGACTCGTCCACGGGATGAACGCGCTTGCGATCCTCCTGGTCGCCACGCTCGCCGCGGTGCGCATGGGCCGGCGGATCAAGCTGCAGCGCCGTGAGTCGGCCGCGCAGGATGCCGACGCGACGCCGGTCTCCGGATAAGCGATGGCCGCGTCCTCGCGAAGGAACCGGTGGCTGCGACGCATCGCCCTGCTCGCGATCCTGATCGCGATCGCTCCGTTGGCGTGGTCCTGGTGGGCGAGCCTTCGCGCCGACACCGTGTCGGCGATGGAGATGGGCTACCCCGACCCCGGCGGCGGGCCGCCCCTCGCGGAGGGTCACCACGATACGGGGGCGAGCGTGACGACCCTCGCCGAAGGCACGACGCGCGAACCGGACGTCGAGGTCACCCTCGTCGCGCGCGCCGAGACGTACGCACTGCCGAGCGGCCGGCGCATCGATGCGTACACGCTCAACGGGACCACACCGGGTCCGACCATACGCATGCGGGTCGGTGAACTCCTCCAGGTCACGCTCGTGAACGAGTCAGTCCCGCGTGGTGCAACCTTGCACTGGCACGGCATCGACGTGCCCAACGCCGCCGACGGCGTCGCGGGGATCACGCAGGACGCCGTCCGCCCGGGCGAGTCGTACACGTACCGATTCATCTCGCACCAGGCTGGCACCTTCTGGTACCACTCGCATCAGGTCTCCCACGAGCAGGTGCGGCGCGGGCTCTTCGGCGCGATCATCATCGAGCCCGCTGCACCCGACACCACGCCGGACGTCATTGCGATCGCCCACATCTACAACGGCGTGCGCACCGTCAACGGGCACGACGGCGATGCCGTCGTGCCCGTCGACGGCGCGTCGAGCGTCCGGGCGCGCGTCGTGAACACCGACAGCGGCCCACTCACGATCTGGACGGGCGCCCCGTACCAGATCCTCGCCATCGACGGGAACGAGATCAACGGACCGATGGCGATCGATGGAGAGGCGCTCGTGCTCGCCGCCGGCGGGCGCGCCGACCTGTCGATCACGCCGACAGCTGGAGGCGTCCGCGTCCACCTCGGAGGGCCGTTCGGGCTCGTCCTCGGAGACCGGGCGCCGGCAGCGGTCCGCGTGCCGGTCGGACGGGTGGACCTGCTGGGCTACGGAACCCCGGCCGCCGTCGACCCCGCGCTCCTCGCCGCTCCCGACCGGGAGTTCCGATACATCATCGATCGCAGGCTCGCATACTCGGACGGTCGTCCGGGGATGTGGTGGACCATCAACGGCGGCATCTATCCGGACGTCCCCATCTTCGTCGTCTCGGAGGGCGATCTCGTCCGCGTCACCATCGAGAATCGCTCGAGCGAGGTCCATCCGATGCACCTGCATGGCCATCACGTCCTCGTGCTGAGCCGGAACGGCGTGCCGGCCCACGGAGCGCCATGGTGGACGGACAGCCTCGACGTCCAACCCGGCGAGGCCTACGAGGTCGTCTTCACCGCGGACAACCCGGGCATCTGGATGGACCACTGCCACAATCTGCAGCACGCCGCCGACGGGCTCATCACCCACCTCATGTACACCGGCGTGCGAACGCCCTTCCTGCTCGGCGGAGGACACGGGAACGAACCAGAGTGACCGATGGCGGATGCCGACGCCCGTGCGCCATCCGTCCCGAAGACGCCACGGGCACCTGGGGAAGGGGAAGATCATGCGACAGGTCGGCTGGATCATGGTGCTCGTGGTCGCGGCGATCCAACTGCTTGCGGGCGCCGCACAGCTGGTGGGCGACACCGGAGCGACGTTCTCAGCGGACACCGGAGTGCCCTGGGCGGAACTCGAGCGCGCCTACCCGACGGTCGCGACCCAGTGGGAGATGGCGGACTCCTCCAACCTCTCCGGGACCGTCGCGGTCGGCGCGTTCGCGGTCCTCGTCTGCGTCTTCGGCCTGCGGACCGGGCAGCGGTGGGCGTGGTTCGCGATGTGGATCGTGCCGCTCTACATGCTGCCCGGGATACTCGGGCTCTTCTCGACCGACAACCAGCAGGCGTTCGGCTGGTTCGGTCTCGGGCTCGTCGCCCTGGCGGTCGTCGGCCTCGCGCTGTCGATTCCCGCGGTGTTCGCGAAGCCATCGAGCGCGAGCGCGGCCGTTTGACGCGCCGCCGAGGACGAGGGGCGGAAGCAGTTCTGATCCGATGGCTGTCGTCCACGATCGTCCTCCCACTCTGGTCGCGCGGCAGATCGCGCGTACCGTCGTTCGCATGGGGAAGCTCATCGAGAACCTCGCGGAATCGGTCCCCTCGTGGGGCGCACGCGTCGCCTACGGCGACAAGACGAGCATCGACGGCCAGGAGGCCGTGCCCGTCGCATTCGTCGTGTTCGGCTTCGGCGGCGGTGAGGGCTCGGGCGAGATGCCCGAGGCCGGCAGGGCCGTCGCAGGCCACGGTGAAGGCAGCGGCGGCGGTGGTGGCGGGTTCTCCGTGCCCATCGGCGCGTACATCAACGGTCCGGACGGCCTGCGCTTCCGGGCGAACACGATCGCCCTCGCCGTTGCGGCGGTGCCGCTCGTCACGGCGATCGGCGGCGCGCTCGCGCTGATCGTCGGCGCGGCGCGGTTCCGCGGCATGCGCTGAGATCGCGCGTCGCTACCAAGGCCAGGCGCCGCCCCAGAAGTAGACCGCGTACAGGAAGTAGACGAAGCATGCGCCGGCGATCAGGGCGAACACCGTCGACACCGTGCTCCAGGCGCCGCGGATCGCCGCGACGACGAAGCTCGCGGTGAGGCTCGCCCACATCGCCGCGTGCGCCAGCGCTGACGTGCGCTGGCGTGTCAGCTCGCCGACGTCGAAGCCCACCCGATCGCCCGGGGCGATGTAGAGCACGGTCGCGAGGAGTGCCACCGCGGCCGCCACCGAGAACAGGACGCGCGCCGCCGTCTTCCGGCGGCCGGTCGCCTCCGAGGGCGTTCCGTCGGGCTTCAGCTGCATCTTGGGCATCGTCGCCGCCTTTCCGGCCGCAGGCACGGGCCACCGCGCCCGTTCGCGCGATCAGCATGGCAGCACCCGGAACCGACGGCCGATCGACACACCGCGATCGCGTCCGGGCGCCGACCGGACCGGTGCGCGCGGCCCGTCGGGGACGGGCCGCGCGCGGTGGGGGCAGCCGGGTTAGACCTGGACCATGTCGGCGAACCGCGAGAAGTGCCCGTGGAACGCCACGGTCACGGTGCGCGTCGGGCCGTTGCGGTGCTTTGCGACGATGAGGTCGGCCTCGCCCGCGCGCGGACTGTCGCGCTCGTAGGCCGATTCGCGGTGGAGCAGGACCACCATGTCGGCGTCCTGCTCGATCGAGCCCGACTCGCGGAGGTCGGAGAGCGCCGGCATCTTGTCCGCGCGCTGCTCGGGGCCACGGTTGAGCTGCGACAGTGCGAGCACCGGCACCTGGAGCTCCTTGGCGAGGAGCTTCAGCGCCCGCGAGAACTCCGACACCTCCTGCTGGCGGCTCTCGACGCGCTTGCCGCTCGTCATGAGCTGCAGGTAGTCGATGACCACCATCTTGAGGCCCACGCGCTGCTTGAGCCGCCGGCACTTCGCGCGGATCTCGACGAGCGTCATGTTGGGGGAGTCGTCGATGTAGAGCGGCGCGTCGTTGATGCGGCCGCGCGTCGAGGCGATGGTCGTCCAGTCGCGCGTGTCCACGGTGCCCTTGCGCATGTTCTGCAGGGGCACGGAGGCCTCGGCCGAGAGCAGTCGCATGGCGATCTCGCTGCGCCCCATCTCGAGCGAGAAGAAGATCGTGGGCAGGTCGTGCGTGATCGCCGCAGACCTCGCGAAGTCGAGCGCCAGCGTCGACTTGCCCATCGCGGGACGCGCGGCGACGATGATCATCTGCCCCGGGTGGAAGCCGTTGGTGAGGTCGTCGAGGTCGGCGAACCCGGTCGGCACGCCGGTCATCTTTCCGTCGGTGTGCTTCGCGGCCTCGATCTCGTCGATCGCGGTGCCGATCGCGTCGGTCAGCGGGACGTAGTCCTCGCTCTCGACCGAGCCCGTGACCGAGTAGATCTCGGCCTGGGCGTTGTTCACGAGCTCGACGACCTCGCCCTCGCCCGCGTAGCCCATCTGCACGATGCGCGTGCCCGCCTCGACGAGGCGACGCAGCAGCGCCCGCTCGGCGACGATCGAGGCGTAGTAGCCGGCGTTCGCGGCGGTCGGCACGAGGCTCGTGAGCGTGTGGAGGTACTCGACGCCGCCGGCCCGCTGCAGTTCGCCGGTCTTCGTCAGCTCATCGGTGACCGCGATGACGTCGGTCGGCTCGCCGTGCGAGTACAGCGAGAGGATGGCGTTGAAGACGACCTCGTGCTTCGGCACGTAGAAGTCGATGCCGCGGAGCGTCTCGATGACGTCGGCCACCGCGTCCTTCGACAGCATCATGCCGCCGAGCGCGCTCTGCTCCGCGAGCAGGTCGTGCGGCGGAGTGCGCTCGCCACGGCGGGCCTCGGACTCGTCGACGGGTTCGGCGATCCCGATGTGCGCGATCGACAATTCCTACCTCCGCTCGCCCGCAGGGCACCATCCATTGCCCCGCGACCAGTCTCGCCGGACCCCCCGACACCTCGTCGAACGGCGTTGGCGGGGCCCGTTCACGGCGTCATTCCGAAGGAGACTGACTCACCATAAGGAAGGGGTTCCCACAGCACAAGCCGACCTGTGGATAACTCTGTGGAGGACGTGGGCGAAACGCCGCAGAACATGTGCACAGGCCCTGTGGAGAACTGTGGAAATCTTGTGAATGACATCGACTGAATTCGCCTCTGATCTGGGTTTTCTAGAATCCACACCTGTGGGGGGAAAATTCTTCCGTTTTCCAACGGCGTGATCGACCCACCTGTGTACAAACCTGAGGACAGCACCCCAAAGTGCGGACTTGCGGCCACCCTCGCAGCGGGTGTATTGCATCCCTCGGCACCCCCGAACACGACGACGCGGCGGGGGCCTCAGCCCACCGCCGCGTCGTCGTGTGCGTCGGAAGCGATTACTTCGCCGCGACCACCTGGAGGGTGATCGTCGCGGTGACCTCGTCGCGCAGCTTGACGGTGACCTCGTGGTCGCCGACCGACTTCACCGGAGCGGTGAACTCGACCTTGCGCTTGTCGATCTCACCGAGGCCGGCGTCGGCGACAGCCGACGCGACGTCCGCGGGCTTGACCGAGCCGAAGAGGCGGCCGCCGAGGCCGGCCTTGACGGCCAGCTTGACCTTGGTCGACTCGAGCTTGGCCTTGAGGGCCTGCGCGTCCTCGAGGGAGTGCAGCTCGCGCGCAGCGCGCGCGGCCTTGATCTGGTCGACCTGCTTCTGGCCGCCACGGGTCCACGGGGTCGCGAAGCCCTGGGGGACGAGGTAGTTGCGGGCGTACCCGTTCTTGACCTCGACCACGTCGCCGGGCTCACCGAGACCGGAGACCTCGTGCGTGAGGATGATCTTTGCCATTTCCGTGCTCCTTAGCGGCCGGAGCCCGAGTAGGGCAGGAGCGCCATCTCGCGCGCGTTCTTCACGGCGCGGGCGATGAGGCGCTGCTCCTGCACGGAGACACCGGTGATGCGACGGGCGCGGATCTTGCCGCGCTCCGAGATGAACTTCCGAAGGGTCGCGACATCCTTGTAGTCGATGACGCCGACCTTGACGGACTTCGCGGGGGCGGCGTTCTTCGCGCCCTTGCCGCCGCGAGGCTTGCGGCGGTCGCCGCTGCTCTTTCCAGCCATGGTTCTTTCCTGTCGTGTGTGAGTTTCTGGTGCGAGCGGATGCCGCGTGGCATCCGTCGCCGGCCTGACGGCCTAGAAGGGCGTCTCGTCGCCGTAGTTGGTGCCCGGGGTGTTCCAGACGTCGCCGCCGCCCGAGGACTGGGCGGGAGCGCTCGGCGCCCACGCGTCGTCCGACGACTGCTGGCCGCCCCCGTAGGAGCCGCCTCCGCTGCCGACGCCGCGGTTGGACTGGGCGCGCGTCACGGACGCGGTGGCGTAGCGCAGGCTCGGGCCGATCTCGTCGACCTCGAGCTCGATGGAGGTGCGCTTCTCGCCCTCCTTCGTCTCGTAGGAGCGCTGCTTGAGACGTCCGGAAGCGATGACCCGGGTTCCCTTGGTGAGCGACCCCGCGACGTGCTCGGCGAATTCACGCCAGCAGCTCGCACGGAGGAAGAGGGCCTCGCCGTCCTTCCACTCGTTCGCCTGACGGTCGAACGTGCGGGGCGTCGACGCGATCGTGAAGTTCGCGACAGCCAGCCCGCTCTGCGTGTAGCGCAGCTCGGGGTCGGCGGTGAGGTTGCCCACCACGGTGATGACGGTCTCGCCGGCCATGGGGACTAGGCGTCCTTCTTGGCGGGGGCCTTCGCGGCGGCGGCGGCGGCCTTCTTGGCGGCCTTCGCCTCCTCGGCCTTCTTCACGGCGGCGACCTGGGCGATCGCCTCCTCGGCACGGAGCACCTTGGTTCGCATGACGGCCTCGCTGAGGTTCAGCTGGCGGTCGAGCTCGTTGGTGGTCGCGGACTCGGCGGTGAAGTCGACGACGGCGTAGATGCCCTCGGACTTCTTGTCGATCTCGTACGCCAGGCGACGCTTGCCCCAGATGTCGACGTTGTCGACGGTGCCGCCGTCCTTGCGGATGACGTTGAGGAACTTGTCGAGGCTGGGAGCAACGGTGCGCTCGTCGATCGACGGATCGAGGATGACCATCAGCTCGTACTGGTGCATGACAGACCCACCTCCTTCGGACTCAGCGGTCACAGACGGTCTGTGACAGGAGGGTGTACATGCGTCGTACTGCGGAGGCCCGGACTCGGGCACGCAGACAACCTTGACATCGTAACGGATGCCGCCTCCAAGCGCCATTCGCATCAGCCCAGCCTCCCCGCCCGCCCGTCTGCGCCCGCTCGGCGCCTCCCCGCTCCGCGCCCCTCCGCCCGCCGCGTGCCCCTCCGCCCGTCGCGTGCCCCGCGCAGCGGGGGTCCTTTCGCGACATCCGCCCGCCGCGCACCGGCACGATTCGTCGCGATATGACCCCGGGAGTTCACGCGGATCGCGCCGGACGGAGGACGGGGAGTCCCGCATCGAGCAGGAGGGCGCGGAGTCGCGCCGGCGAACGCGCGACGGACCAGTCCCACCGCACCTCGGAGCGTCGGTACCGACTCCGGATCCGGTCCGACCGCTTCTTCTCGTCGAGGATGACGCGTTCGATCGTGCGGCCCGAACGATATGCCGGGTCGAGGTACTTGAGGTCTCCGTCGAACTCGCCGAACAGAGCGAACTCCGGCCAGTCGAAGTCGGTTCGATCGATCCCGCCGTCGAGGCGGGGGAACACGGCTTGCAGGGCCGGGTTCGGGAAGCCGAGCAGGTGCATCTGGGCCCGGCTGAGGGATTCCCCCACGGACTCGGCTCGGCCGTCGGCGAATGCGATCGCGTCCGCCGCGGCGGACGAACCCACCCGGCGGTGGCGCCCGAGGACCTCGACGAGTGCGCTGCGGTCGACCGGGAACTCGGCTCCGACACGGCCGTTGAGCGCCGCGTCCAACGCCGTCACCGCGCCGAGGAAGTCGCGCGAGCATGCCAGATCGATCAACGTCTGCGTCAGCCCGGTGACCAGGTGACCTCCGATCTCCACGACCTCGTCGGGCTCGAACGGCGTGCGACGCCAGCGCACGCCGTTCCTCGAGCGCGGCGTGGTCCCGCGGGAATCGGCGAGGTCCACCACATCCGGCAGCCGGCCCAGGTGCGGGATGCCCCAGATCGCGGCCGCTGCCTCGTGGGTCAGGACGACGCGGTGCCTCCTGGTGTTCACGACGGCCCCGACCCGCATCAGGTATCGGCTCAGGTCGGAGGCCCTCTGCCACTCGACGCGCCCGGTGACGACGCCCGCGCGGATGCTCCGAAGGTGCCCCGATGCGACGTCACGTTGGAGCGTCCGCCCACTGGTGACTCCATGGCCGGACGATCGGACGAATCCGAGTGGGAGTCTGCGCACGGAAGGGAGCCTGTCCGCTCGCGCCCCGACCGACCCCGACATCTCACGATCTGGGCGTGGCTCGCCGCCGTTCTCGCCCGTGGAGGGCGGGTGCGCAGTTCCAAGGGGGTCGTTTCGCGCCGGCTCGAGGACATGGCTCCCGCGATCGTGGCGCGAGATGACCCCGAGGAGCTCAGGGAGCGGGGGCGCAGGCGACGCAGTGGCACGGCGGCGCGAGCACGGGTTCAGGCGTCGTCGCGCGCGGCCCACCAGGCGAGCAGGCGCTCGCGCGCGGCAGCCTCGCCGATCGGGCCCTCGTCGAGCCGCACCTCGATCAGGTGCTTGTAGGCCTCGCCCACCACCGGACCCGGGCGGATGCCGAGGATCTCCATGATCTGCTGGCCGTCGAGCTCAGGCCGCACCGCCGCGAGCTCCTCCTCCTCCGCGAGGCGGGCGACGCGCTCCTCGAGGTCGTCGTACGCGAACCCGAGGCGATCGGCCTTGCGACGGTTGCGGGTCGTGACATCCGCCCGCGTCAGGATGTGGAGCCGCTCGAGCTGGTCGCCCGCGTCGCGCACGTACCGGCGCACCGCCGAGTCGGACCACGCGCCATCCGTGTACCCGAAGAAGCGCAGGTGCAGCTCGATGAGCCGCGACACGGCCTTGATGGTGTCGTTGTCGAACCGCAGCGCACGCAGGCGCTTCTTCGCGAGCTTCGCGCCGACCATGTCGTGGTGGTGGAACGAGACCGCACCGCCCGGTTCGAGCCGCCTCGTCGCGGGCTTGCCGATGTCGTGCAGCAGCGCGGCCAGGCGCACCACGAGGTCGGGGGAGTCGAGCACCCCTCGCGAGACCTCGTAGTCGACGGCCTGGTCGAGCACGGTCAGGCTGTGCTCGTAGACGTCCTTGTGGTGGTGGTGCTCGTCGACCTCGAGCCGGAGCGCCGGGACCTCGGGCAGCACGCGGGCCGCGAGCCCGGTGTCGACGAGCAGGCGGATGCCGCGGCTCGCCGCTCCCGTGCACAGCAGCTTCGACAGCTCGTCGCGCACGCGCTCGGCGGAGATGCGGTCGATCTCGGGCGCGAGCGCGGCCATCGCGGCGAGGGTGCCCGGTTCGACCTCGAACCCGAGCTGGGCCGCGAAGCGCGCGGCGCGCATCATCCGCAGCGGGTCGTCGCCGAACGAGACCTCGGGCTCGGCGGGCGTCCGGAGCACCTGCGCGATGAGGTCCTCGACGCCGCCCGAGGGGTCGACGAGCGTGCGCTGCGGCAGGCGCAGCGCGAGCGCGTTCACGGTGAAGTCGCGGCGGACGAGGTCGTCCTCGAGCGATGACCCGAAGACCACCTCGGGCTTGCGCGAGGCGCCGTCGTACGCGTCGGCGCGGTAGGTCGTGATCTCGACCGTGTGCCCCTGCACGATCGCGCCGATCGTCCCGAACGCTCGGCCGATGTCCCAGTGCGCCTCGGCGACGGGCTTCACGACGGCGAGGATCTCGTCGGGCGTGGCATCCGTGGTGAAGTCGAGGTCGTTGGTCGACCGGCCGAGGAAGGCGTCGCGGACCGGTCCGCCGACGAGGGCGAGTTCGAAGCCGGCCGCCTGGAAGGCGTCGGCGAGCGTGGCGACCGTCGGCGAGGCCGCCAGACCCGCGAGCCGGTCGAGGGCCTCCGCGACACTCTGCATTGCTCCATGTTAGGCAGGACCCCGCGGGCGGCGCCTCGTCGCCGCCCGCGCACACCCCGCTCCCGCCCCACGACCTCACGGGTCGGTCCCCGTAGAATCGCCTCCATGCCGGCCGAGTCGACCCCTCCTCGACGCCTGCGCCGACTCCTCGCCTCGCTGTCCGCGGGGGCCGCGACCGTGGCCCTCGGGGTCGCCGGCGCGGTCGCGCCGTTCGATGGCACGACGGGCGCCGCGGCCGCCCATGCGGCCGAACCCGAGAGCGGAGTCCGCGTGAGCGTCGCGCCCGCCGACGGCGCCGCCGTGACCGCCGGCTCGTCGTTCGACGTGATCGTCGAGATCGTGAACGGGGGCGACGCCCCCATCGAGGCCGGCACCCTCTCCCTCGGTGTCGCCGCCTCGGGGATCGACGACGACGCCGACCTCGACGCATGGACGAGCGACGGCGGGCTGCCGTCCTCCGCGCGGACCGTGCTCGAGCGCGAGACCGCGGCGCTTCCCGTGGGCGCCGTCACGACCGTCGAGTTCACCCTGCCCGCGAGCGCGACGGACGCGGGGGACCCGGCGGTGGGGCTCGCCGCGTCGCTCGAATCGGGTGGGGCGGATGTCGCGGGCGACACCACCGCCGTGGCGAACGCCCGGGTGACCGACGACGATCGTCCCGCGCTCGCGCTCGCGTACCCGCTCACGGTACCGGTGAACGAGGGCGGGCTCCTGCCCGCGGACCGCCTCGAGTCCTGGACCGGCCCGACCGGTCTCCTGACGCGCCAGCTCGAGGCCGTCGCCGGAGCCGGCGTGGCGGTGGGCATCGACCCCAGGATCCCCGTCTCGATCCGCGCGCTCGGATCGTCGGCGCCGGAGTCGGCCGTGGCCTGGCTCGAGGCGCTCGCGGAGATGCCCAACGAGGTGTTCCCGCTCGCGTACGCCGACGCCGACCTCGCCGCCCAGTCGCAGGCGGGTCTCGAAGCCCCGCTCGAACCGCTCGGCTTCGGCGACGTCGTGGATCCCGCCGACTTCGCCGCGGTCCAGGGGCCCGCCGGCGCGACGACCGCACCCGGGGAGGCACCGACGGATGCGGAACTGCTCGATTGGGATTTCACCCGGACCGACCTCGCCTGGCCTGCCGACGACACCGTGGCATCCGGCGACCTCGACCGCTTCGCCGCCGGCGGGTTGACGACGGCGATCCTGGCACCCGGGAACGTCGAGTCGGCCGGCGGAGACGCGAACGCCGCGGCCACGATCGACGGCCGGGGCGCCGTGGTCGCCGACGCGCGCCTGCAGAACCCGCTCCGGCTCGCCGCGGCCGCCCAGACCGACGCCGAGTGGCGCAGCGCCGCGGCGAGCCTGCTCGCCGAGCTGGCGGTCGGACCCGGCGACGCGTCCACCACCCTCGTCGGCACGTTCGCTCGATCGGCCGGAGCCGACGCGGATCGAGTCGCCGCGACCCTCGCCGTGCTGGACGGTTCGAGCTGGTCGCGTCCGGCCACCCTCGCCGAGGCCGTCGGGGCGCCGCCGGTCCCGCGCGCGCTCGTGTCGCTCCCCGAGGACGCCCAGCGCATCGACAACGTCGATCGCCTGCTCCGCGCGGAGGCGGCGGTCGCGGTGTTCTCGGACGTGCTCGACGACCCGACCCTCCTGACCGCGCCGACCCGCCGCGACCTGCTCGAGCTCCTGTCGGTCGGCTGGCTGGACACGCCGACCGAATGGAGCGAGGCGGTCGGCCGGTGGCTGATCGACCAGCGGGCGATCACCGACTCGGTCTCGGTGGTGCCGACGAGCAGCGTGCTCGTGGTGGCGAGCGAGACCGGCATCCCGATCACGATCGAGAACGACCTGCCGTTCGCCGTCGACGTCGTCGTCGCGGTCGACCCGTCGAACGGCCGGCTGCTCGTCGAGGAACCGGTCGAGGCCACCGTCGAGGGCGAGAGCCGCCGGACGGTGCAGGTGCCCGTCGCGGCGGGCGTCGGCAGCGGCGAGGTGAACCTCGAGGTCTCCATCACCTCGCCCGACGGCACGCCGCTCGGCTCGGTCGTCCGGATCCCAGCGAACGTCCACGCCGACTGGGAGGGCGTCGGCGCGACCATCCTGGCCGTGCTCGCGGTCGTGGTCTTCGGCGCCGGAATCCTGCGCACGATCCTGCGCCGTCGACGCGAGCGCGCAGCCGCGACGTCCGAGGCCGCGCACGACTCCGGAACCGAGCCCGCACCCGAGTCCGACTCCCAACCCGAAGCCGAACCCGCACGACCGGAGGACCCCACGCATGGCTGACGACCGCATCGCCCGGGCGAGCCTGTTCCTCGCTTCGGGCACGATCGTGTCGCGCATCCTCGGGTTCCTCAAGGCGATCGTCCTCGCCGCGACGATCGGCGTCGTGGGCTCGGCGAGCGCCGACGCGTTCGCAGTGGCGAACGGCCTCCCCAACACCGTCTACGTGATCGTCGCGGGGGGCGTGCTCTCGGCGGTGCTCGTGCCGCAGATCGTGCGCGCCGCATCGCACGCCGACGGGGGGAGCGCCTACATCAACAAGCTGGTCACCCTGGCGCTCGTGGTGATCGGTGCGGCGACGGTGGTCGCCACGGCGCTCGCGCCGGCGCTTGCCTGGCTCTACGGCGGCGGGTTCGCACCCGACACCCTCGCGCTCGCGACCGCGTTCGCGTTCTGGTGCCTGCCGCAGATCTTCTTCTACGGCCTCTACACGCTGCTCGGCGAGGTGCTGAACGCCCGCCGCAGCTTCGGCCCGTTCACCTGGGTCCCGGTGCTGAACAACGTGGTCGCGCTCATCGGGCTCGTGGTGTTCGGCCTGCTCTTCGGGTTCGACCCCGCCGGCACCCGCTCCGCCTCCGACTGGACGCCGGGCATGATCGCCCTGCTCGCCGGCTCGGCGACCCTGGGCATCGCCGCGCAGGCGCTCGTGCTGTTCTGGTTCTGGCGTCGGATCGGCCTGCGCTACCGCCCGGACTTCCAGTGGCGCGGCGTCGGACTGCGCTCGGCCGGGCGCATGGCGGGCTGGACGTTCGGGATGCTCCTGCTCACGACCTTCGCCGGCATCGTGCAGACGCGGGTCGTCAGCACGGCGTCCGAGCAGGGCGCCTCGGTCGCGGCGATCGAGAACGCCTGGCTGATCTTCATGCTCCCGCACTCGGTGATCACGGTCTCGATCGCGACCGCCTACTTCACGCGGATGAGCGAGCACGCCCGGGACGGCATGCTCGACCGGGTCCGCGCCGACCTCTCGGGCGCGGTTCGTGCGGTCGGCCTCATCCTCATGCTCGCCTCGGCCGTGCTCGTCGTGGTCGCGTACCCGTTCGCCGCGGTGTTCCAGCCGGGCAACTTCGCGAACGCGTCGGCGCTCGGCAACGTGATCATCGCCTTCGCGGTGGGGCTCGTCGGATTCAGCATCCTCTTCGTCGTGCAGCGCACGTTCTACGCGCTCGGCGACACGAGGACCCCGTTCATGTTCACCCTCGTCCAGGTGGTGGTGTTCACCCTGGCCGCCCTGGCGTGCCTCCTGCTCCCCGTGGAGTGGATCGCCGTGGGCGTCGCCCTGTCGACCACGATCGCGGGCACCATCCAACTGGGCCTCGCCGTGCTCCTGCTCCGGCCCAAGCTCGAGCGACTCGACGCGAGGCGTGTGCTCACGAGCCTCGCGCGCGACTTCGCCGCGGTCATCGTCCCCGTGATCGCCGGCGTGGCCATCGTGCAGGCGTTCGGCGGGTTCGCCCCCGGCGGGTTCGCGATCGCGGACCGCTGGGGTGCGATCCTCGTGATGGCGATCACCGGCACGGCCATGGCCGTGCTCTACGGCGGCATCCTCTGGCTGCTGCGCTCGCCCGAGCTGCGCGGCTTCGCCGAGCCCGTGGTGGCCCGCCTGAGGCGTCGATGACGGCGGATGACGCGGGGACGCGAGCCCCGGCCATCCGCTCCGCCGCGCGCAGCCTGTGACCCGCCCGTGAGCGCCATCGGGCCCGGAATAGGCGCCGCCTAGACTGTGTTCACCATGTCGTGGCATCCGGAACGTAGGATGCCGCAGGCATCGCACGGAACGACAGGAGCGGGTTTGCGCGACATCATCATCATCGGGTCTGGTCCGGCGGGCTTCACCGCCGCCATCTACGCAGCCCGCGCCGAGCTGAAGCCGCTGCTGATCGCCAGTTCCGTCGAGATCGGCGGCGAGCTCATGAACACCACCGAGGTCGAGAACTTCCCGGGCTTCCCCGAGGGGATCATGGGACCCGACCTGATGGGCAAGATGCAGGCCCAGGCGGAGCGCTTCGGCACCGAGGTCGTCTACGACGATGTCGTCGAGCTCGACGTCGAGGGTCCGGTCAAGCGCGTGAAGCTCGGCAACGGGGGCGAGCACGAGGCGAAGTCGATCATCTTCGCAACGGGCTCGGCCTACCGCAAGCTCGGCCTGCCCGAAGAGGAGCGCCTCTCGGGCCACGGGCTGTCGTGGTGCGCCACGTGCGACGGTTTCTTCTTCCGCGAGAAGACGATCGCGGTGGTGGGCGGCGGCGACTCGGCCATGGAGGAGGCGACCTTCCTCACGCGATTCGCCGACAAGGTCTATGTGATCCACCGCCGCGACCAGCTCAAGGCGTCGAAGATCATGCAGCAGCGCGCGTTCGACAACCCCAAGATCGAGTTCGTGTGGAACGCCGCCGTCGATGCCATCCACGGCGACACCGCCGTAACCGGTGTCACGTTGCGCGACACCGTCTCGGGCGACGTCAGCGCGCTCGACCTCGACGGCCTGTTCGTCGCGATCGGCAACGACCCCCGCACGCACCTCGTGCACGGCAAGCTCGACCTGACCGCCGAGGGCACCATCGCCGTCGACGGCCGCTCGTCGCGCACGTCGGTCCCCGGCGTGTTCGCGGCCGGCGACGTGATCGACCCGACCTACCGCCAGGCCGTCACCGCGGCCGGATCCGGCACGGTCGCGGCACTCGACGCCGAGCACTACCTCGCGGCCCTCGAGGACACCGACGGCGAGCCGGCTGCGGCCGCCGCCGAGGCCGCCGAGGTCGATGAGCTCGTCGCCGTCGACCTCGCCGACGCCGCCCGCTGACGCTCTTCCGGATCGGATGCCGGCATCGACATATGCCGGCGGATGCTCCGGTCATCGCTTCCACCAAAGGAGATATCCATGACTGCACGTGCAGTGTCCGAGGCCACCTTCGACCAGGAGGTGCTGCAGAACGACAAGGCCGTCCTCGTCGACTTCTGGGCCGAGTGGTGCGGTCCGTGTCGCGCGGTGAGCCCGATCCTCGACCAGATCGCGACCGAGCACTCCGACAAGCTCGACATCGTCAAGCTCAACGTCGACGAGAACCCGGGCCTCGCCATGAAGTACCAGATCACCGCGATCCCCGCGATGAAGGTCTTCAAGGGCGGCGAGGTCGTCCGCACGGTCATCGGCGCCAAGCCGAAGCCGATCCTCGAGCAGGACCTCGCCGAGTTCATCGGCTGATCCCGACGCATCCGACGTCACGAAGGGCTGCAACCGCACCGAGCGGTTGCAGCCCTTCGTCGTCATCGCCGCCCGAACACCCCACCGTCGCGCGGACCGTCACCGCGGCCCGGATCGGTTCGCGTCACGCAGCGGCATCCGGTTCAGCGGGCTCGGGCCGGCTGGCTAGCATGGAATGCCTGAGCAGAACGGAACCAGCAGTGACCTCTGACGGAGTGCCCCAACGGGCCGGCAACAACCTCGATCCGTGGTACGCGAACTACGCCGACCGAGCCGCCGGCTTCGCCGCCTCCGAGGTGCGCGCGCTGTTCGCCGTCGCCTCGCGCCCCGAGGTCGTCTCCCTCGCGGGAGGCATGCCATACGTGTCCGCACTCCCGCAGGAGCTCATCACCTCGGCGTTCGAGCGGACGATGCGCGAGCAGGGCCCGGTGGCGCTCCAGTACGGCTCCGGCCAGGGCGTCCCGTCGCTGCGCGAGCACATCCTCGAGGTCATGTCCCTGGAGGGCATCCGCGCGTCGGTCGACAACGTCGTGACCTCGACCGGGTCGCAGCAGGCGCTCGACTTCGTCGCGAAGCTCTTCCTCGACCCGGGCGACGTCGTGCTCGCCGAAGCGCCCTCCTACGTCGGCGCGATGGGCGTCTTCCGGTCCTACCAGGCCTCCGTGGTGCACGTCGCCATGGACGACGACGGCCTCATCCCCGAGGCGCTGCGCGAGACCATCGCCCACCTGCGCGGCCAGGGCCGTCGGATCAAGTTCCTCTACACGATCCCGAACTTCCACAACCCCGCCGGTGTCACGCTCTCGGCCGCGCGCCGGCCCGAGATCCTCGAGATCTGCCGGGCCAACGAGATCCTCGTGCTCGAGGACAACCCGTACGGCCTCCTGCACTTCGACCAGCCCGCGCCCGACGCGCTGCGATCGATGGATCCAGAGGGCGTGATCTACCTCGGGTCCTTCTCGAAGACGCTCGCGCCCGGCTTCCGCGTCGGGTGGGCGCTCGCGCCCCACGCCATCCGTGAGAAGCTCATCCTCGCCGCCGAGTCGGCGATCCTCTCGCCGTCCTCGTTCAGCCAGCTCGTCGTGTCGGAGTACCTCTCGCAGGCGGACTGGCGCGGACAGATCGACGCGTTCCGCGGCGTCTACCGCGAACGGAAGGACGCGATGATCGAGGCACTGGGGGAGTACCTGCCCCAGCTCTCGTGGACGAACCCGAACGGCGGGTTCTACGTGTGGGTGACGCTGCCCGACGTGCTCGACTCGAAGCAGATGCTCCCGCGCGCCGTCCGCGAGCTCGTCGCCTATACGCCGGGCACCGCATTCTTCGCCGACGGTCGAGGTCGGCACGCGATGCGACTCTCGTTCTGCTATCCGACCCCCGACGCCATCCGCCTCGGCATCCGCCGCCTGGCGACGGTCGTGAACGGCGAGCTCGACCTGCTCGACACCTTCGCCGGCACCGGAACGCTCCAAGTCCCCGATCGGCCCGGCATCGAGCTGGCCCCGCCCACCGACCTCAAGTAGTGGAGAACCCCTGATCATGAGCGATTCCACCGGCCTTTCCGTCGTCGTGCTCGCCGGGGGCATCTCGCACGAGCGCGATGTCTCGCTCCGCTCCGGGCGGCGCGTGGCCGACGCGCTCACCGAGGCCGGCCACCGTGTCGAACTTCGCGATCCCGACTTCGGACTGCTGCCGTACCTCGCCGAGCACCGACCCGACGTGGTCTTCCCCGCGCTGCACGGCTCGAGCGGCGAGGACGGCACCCTCCTCGAACTGCTCGCGGCGCTGCGGATCCCCACCGTCGGCTCGACGGGCGCCGCCGCGCGTCGGGCATGGTCGAAGCCGGTCGCCAGTTCGCTCATCGCGGCCGCCGGCGGTTCGGTGCCCGAGTCGATCGTCCTCTCGCACGAGGCCTTCCGCGAACTCGGTGCGGCGAGCGTGCTCAGGGTGGTGCGCGAGGCGCTGCCCGGAGACCTCGTGGTCAAGCCCGGATCAGGCGGCTCGGCACAGGGCGTGACGATCGTCGAGGCGCCCGCCGACCTGCCGCGCGCGATGGTCGACGCGTTCACGTACGCCGACGTCGCGGTGGTCGAGCGACGCGTCATCGGCACCGAACTCGCGGTGGCGATCGTCGAGACGGATGGCGCCCCGCGTGCACTCACCGCGGTCGAGATCGTCCCGTCGGCCGGCGTCTACTCGTTCCAGGCACGCTACAACGCGGGGGAGACCACCTTCTTCTCGCCCTGCCGCCTCTCCGAGGAGGACGTCGAGCGAGCGACGGCCGCGGCCCTGTCCGCTCATCGCACGCTCGGCCTCCGCGACCTCTCGCGGGTCGACCTCATCGTCGACGACGAGGGCACGCCGTGGTTCCTCGAGGCGAACGTGCTCCCCGGCCTCACCGAGACCTCGCTCGTACCCCTCGCCATCGAGGCGTCCGACACGGATGCGGCGACCGTCTACGACGGGTTGGTCCGCACGGCCGCACACCGCGGAGCCTGACGCGCCGCTGCGGTCCCGGCCGCTCGGAACGGGCGCGGGCCGCTCAGAGCCCGTCGAGGTTCTCGCCGAGCTCCGACAGGATGCGACGAAGGTCCTGAACGGTCGCGAAATCGATGTTGATCTGGCCTTTCCGAGCGCCGAGCGAGATCTTCACGCGCGTGTCGAGCCGATCACCGAGTCGCGTCGACAGGTCGTCGAGGAACTCCTGGCGCTTGCCTGCCGCGGGCTTCAGGCGCGCCGGCTTCGGCGACGACGCCGCGATCGCCTCGGCGGCGCGCACGGAGAGGTCCTCGTTGACGATCTTGTCTGCGAGGCGCTGCATCGCCTCCGGGTCGCCTGCGGCGAGGATCGCCCTCGCGTGGCCGGCGCTCAGGACTCCCGCTGCGACGCGCACCTGGACCGGCTCGGGCAGCTTCAGCAGCCGGAGCGTGTTCGAGATCTGCGGCCGGGATCGCCCGATCCTCGATGCAAGCTCCTCCTGCGTGATCCCGAAGTCGGCGAGCAACTGCTGGTAGGCGGATGCCTCCTCGAGCGGGTTCAGCTGCGAGCGATGGAGGTTCTCGAGGAGTGCGTCGCGGAGCATCGCCTCGTTCGCCGTGTCCTTGACGACCGCGGGGATCGAGTCGAGGCCGGCGGCCTTGGTCGCGCGAAGTCGACGCTCGCCCATGACGAGCTCGTACTTGCCGGGCTGATCGGGGTGGGGGCGGACCACGATCGGCTGAAGGACGCCGAACTCGCGGACCGAGTGGACGAGCTCCTCGAGATCCTCGGGATCGAACACCGATCGCGGCTGCTGCGCGTTCGGAACGATGTCGTCAGGGTCGAGCCTGGCGAGGTGAGCGCCGGGGACCGTGACGAGGTTGGCCTCGACCGCGTTCTCGACCGCGGCGACCGCGGTCGTCGGCTTCTCACCGTCGGGGAAGAACACGTCGACGGGACGGCTGACCTTCGGCGCCGCATCCTCGTTGGTCGGAATCAGTGCGCCGATCCCGCGGCCGAGACCGGTGCGCTTGGTCGCCATCAGTGTGACTCCTTCTGTTCTGACACGCTCTGCGCCCCACGCCATGCGATCTCCGCCGCCGCCTCCCGATAGGAGAGGGAACCGGTCGACGCGAAGTCGTAGCTGATCACGCTCTGGCCGTAGCTCGGAGCCTCGGAGACCCGGACGGAACGGGGGATGATGGTGTCGAGCGTCTGCGTGGGGAAGTGGTCCCGGACCTCCTGCGCCACCTGCTGGGCGAGATTCGTCCGCGAGTCGTACATCGTCAGGAGGATGGTCGTCAGGCGCAGCTCGGGATTCAGGTGGCGCTCGATGAGCTCGATGTTGCTCAGCAGCTGCGACAGGCCCTCCAGCGCGTAGTACTCGCACTGGATGGGGATGAGCACCTCTCGCGCAGCTACGAACGCGTTGATCGTGAGCAGTCCGAGCGACGGCGGGCAGTCGATGAACACGTAGTCGTAAGGGCGCTCCATGGCTGCGAGGTGCGCATCGAGTGCACGGCGGAGCCGCTGCTCGCGGGCGACCAGCGAGACCAGTTCGATCTCGGCTCCGGCGAGGTGGATCGTCGCGGGCACGCAATCCAGGTTGTCGTGCTCGGTCGAGGGCTGCACGACCTCGGCGATCGGGAGATCGGCGACGAGCACCTCGTACACGCTCTGCAGGTCGGAGCGGTGGTCCACTCCCAGTGCCGTCGACGCGTTGCCCTGCGGGTCGAGGTCGACGACGAGGACGTGGGCCCCCGCTCGCGCGAGCGCGGCCGCGAGGTTCACCGCCGACGTCGTCTTCCCGACGCCGCCCTTCTGGTTCGAGATCGTGAAGATGCGCGTGGCCCCGGGAAGCGGCAGCACGGCCTGGTCGAGCGCGAGGCGGCGTCGGGTCTCGTCGGCAAGCTGATCGGCCAGGGGAGTTCCTCCGTATGATTCTGGTGTTTCACGTGAAACCGACCCGTGTGGCCCGGCCACGACGGCGTGACTCGTCGCTGCGGCATAGGGGTGGGCTGCCGGCTCTGCACGTTCGGCGTCTACCGCTTCAGCCTCCGCTGGAGGCTCCTCACCCGCCCCGACAGCATACGGCTCCGGGGGAGCGGATGCCGCGTCGATCGTCGGTCCTGGAACGTCCTCGGTGGCCGCGACCTCGGCGGCAGGATCGATCTCATCCTGCGTCGCGCCGGACTCCTCGTCCGGGAAGACGTCCGCGCCGGCACCAGGGGCATCCGGAGCATCCGGTGCCGGCGGCGTTGGACCGCTCGCCTCGCTCGCAGGGACCTGCGGGCTCGCAGCCTGCGGTCGCGGCTGGTGAAGGCTCGAGACAGTCTCGGCCGTCGCGTCCCCGACGATCTCGCGGATGATGTCCTCGAGCAGCTTGTCGGGGTCGCTGTGGGGGAGCGGTTGATTGGCCGGCCCCTGCGAGGGCGTTGCTTCGTCGGTGAGCGCGGCTGCCGTCGCCGCATCCCAGTCGTAGCGTGCCGTCGCCCGCGGTGCGTTCGCGCGCCCTGTGTCGGGCGACGATGAATCCGTCCGCGCCGTCGCGTCTCTGCTCGCGGTGGTCGACGCCTCCGCGGCCGGGCGGGCATCGTGTCCGGCCTCGCCGGCCGGGCGTGCGTCGGTCGGCGTCGGAACGGCGTGGCGGGCGTCGGTCGGTGCACGCCACGACTCCTCCGGCGGCGCCCAGCGGCGGTCGGGGTCGTCGTCAGCACTCGCTGCGCCAGTCGGCGCGACCGGAGCTGGAACTGTGCCGGGCATCGCCGGTTGCGCCGCACGGGGCATCGGGCGCGGTACGCCTCCATCGTCCGCCGCCGGACGCAGGAGGGAGTCGAAGTCGGGCCGCCCGGTCTCGATCGCCTGCCGCCTCGCAGCCTCGGCCGCTGCCTCGGCGCGCTGCTCCGCCTCGTACGCCTCGATCCTCGTGAGTTCCGGTTCGCGCGAGCCGGTCGTCGGCTGGACGGCATCGGACTGCGGCTTCCTTCGCTGGAACCAGCCGCGCCCACCGTTCGCCATGCCGTACTCCTGACCCATCCGAGATCGCGTCGATGCCCTGCGATCGCCCCGAGCCCCAAGCCTAATCGCCGCGGCGGACACCGACGCAGCGGCTTCGCCGAGGATCCACGATCTCGTCGTCACCATGCCGGAGTTCGACTCCAACCGACCGTTTCACGTGAAACGCAGAGGCATGACACAGCGCCTGGACACGCATCGGCTCTCAGGGACGGCGCAGGCGTGTGTACGTGGACGTGCCACCCTGGTTTGCTGGGGAAGGCCCGGGTGACACGCTCGCCCGTTGACCGGGTCGGCGGATCCGGCGAACCGGCGCACCGTGCGAGGAGCCCCGACGCCGAGTTCGAAAGGGTGCTCCGAGAGTCGGCCCGTCGGCCGTTCGTCGCGCTGTCGAGACGCGGCCCGGCTGCTCACGCCGTTTCACGTGGAACGCGGCGGCGGGCACACGGGTCGGTGGGAATTCGCTCGGGTCGGACATGGATGCGCCCCTGAAGCCGGGCGGCGACCGGAGAAGCCGGGGCAGTTCGTGCGCGCTCGGTCGTGCCTGGATCTCCGTATACCCGGCGAGGTGCGCCTCCTGGTCACGTTGGCCATGAGGTCCGTGAGTGATCATGCCGGTGGACGCGTCGTCGGATTCGTCACGTTCCGCCTATTCCGCCGCGCCGCGACATGTCGCGCGAACAGCCTGGAGCACCTTCCGGAGGAGGGGGAGCGCTCGAGTGGACCCGGTGACCCTGCTCCCATGCCATCCGATCCTGTGCGCATGGCGGAGAGGTGCTCACTGCGCACCCCAACGGCAGCCCACGTCTGGGGAGAATGCATACGCTCGCGGACAGTCAGAGTCGCCCATACCCCGTGTTCGCACGCGCGGCGATGTCCGCGTCGCACTCGCGATTCCGGTTCCAGCCGGCGAAGGCGCGACCGAGTCACCCGCGGCATGGGCATGGGGTACTGCGCATGTGCCGCCGTTTCACGTGAAACGTGACGCCACGAGCGTCGCGGCTTCGATCGGTTGCTCCGAGTGCATGGATCCGCTCATGCACGACTCCGTCGTGCATCTCGCGCGACCGACGACGTTCACGCCTGCATGATGGCACGGCGTGGAATCCCGAGTGAGGAGCCGAAGGGTGAGTAGTCCGGGTGATGGACCGGGCCGGTGGGGATTGAGTGACGGAGAAGACAGACAGCGACACAGAGAGGAGGGAGACAGAGGAGGGAGACACAGAGGAGGGAGACAGGTAGGAGAGACCAGAGAAGCGGAGGAGGAGGAGGAGGAAGGCGAAGAAGAGGTAGCGGAGGAGAAGACGGGTCCAACGAAGCGAAGGGGGCGAGGGAGACAGGGACGATGGGACGACGGACATGAAGGACGCAGAGGAAGCGGACGGGAAGCGGACGGAAGTCCGTCGGGTTCGTGAGGACGACGGTGTGCAGTCGTCGACGGACGCATCGACGTAGTCGACGTACCGCGGAGTGGAGAGCTGAACGAGCCCCTGGCCTGCCTGATCATGTCTCGACGGTGACCCGGTGTGTTTCACGTGAAACACTTCGAGCCCGCTTTGGACGCATTGATTCCCCGTCAGGCCGGGTTCCGGTGGTCACGGTTCGCGAGGTCACGGCGTCGGAGATGTGGTGCCTCTCCTCACGATGCCGTTGTGTGCGCACTTCGATCCGATGGATCGCGGGGCGACACCCCGGCACTTCGTCTGCACCTTCGTCCCAACCGCCCCGGCCGAGCACTGCGATCGGGAACATGGCACGTGCCGGCGCGCACCGTCCGAGGAGATCGGCCCGCCGCCGAAAGACGACGCATCCGCCCGTTTCACGTGAAACGGGCGGGCGACGCGATCAGGCGGTGGGGCCGTAGTCTGCGGTGATCGTTGCCGCAGAGGGGTCCAGCAAGACGACCCCACCGTGCGGAAGGATCCATTGAGGTCGGGTGTGACCGAATGGTGGGCCGATGCAGACGACCGCGTCCGGGTTGTAGTGCGCGAAGACTGCGAGGATCGCATCGCGCTGTGCCGCGCGATACGCGATCCGATCCACATCCACGGGCATCACGTCCAGGGAGCTCGCTGGAGGGCGGGCGGCGATCACGCCCGCGACGGGTGCCAGCAGGCCGCGCTCGCCCATCGCACGCAGGATGCGGGTCACCCAGTCCGCCGGCGGCAGGAGTTCGCTCGTCTCGATCAGCAAGATCGACTCTTCGAGCACGTCCGGCTCGAATGGGAACCGCCCGGCGACGAGCAATTGGTCGATGACCTCGAGGCATCCGCCCCACGTCGAGCCGGACACTGCAGTGTTCGCTCCGCCCCAGGTCCACGGCTCGGTGGGCTCACGCTTCCCGAACTCCGACAACGACCTCGGATCGGTCCACGGCACGCCGAAGTCCTCCGACTCGCCCGGATCGACCACGTCGAGCCTCCCGCCGTCCATCAGCGCGGCACGAAGAGACCGCGCATGGATGTCGTCGATGCCGGCACCTGCTCCGAGGTGGACCTGCGTACTGCCGCCGTAGAAGCTCGCGATCCCGTTGGACCAGAGCCAGTTGTGCAGGTTGGTGTTGTCGCTGTACCCGATGAACGGCTTCGGATCGTCGCGCACCGCGGCCGCGTCCAGGTGGGGGATGACCAGGATCTGGTCGTCCCCTCCGATGGTGGCGAGGACGGCGCGCATGGACGGGTCGGTGAACGCCGCCATCAGGTCCGCGGCACGGTCGGTCGCACTCGCATCGGGACGACCGGTCGTCGGGTACTCCACCGGCACGAGTCCGGTCAGCGCCTCGAGTCGCCGCATCGCCTGCTCGTGGATCGCAGGGAAGTGCGCCGGGGCCGCCCACGCCGGCGAGAGCACGGCGACCCGGTCACCCGGCCGGGCCTTCGGCGGCTGGACCAACTGGTGCGCGGCCATGCCGTGATCATCTCGCACACGGGCGTTCGGGACTACAGGGAGCGAACGATGCCGCCGACGAAACCGGCGACCAACGCGTCGGCTACTCCGCCGGAACGCGCGCGCGGAACACGCGGGTCACGTCGTCGACGATGCCCTCACCGAGCACCATCACCTCGACGTCCGTCAAGCGGTACTTGCGAATCGCCTTCTCGGCCGCGCCGATCTCGCCGTCGACCCCGCTGCCCTTCATCAGGACGAGTTCGCCACCTGGTCGGAGCAGGGGAGCGGTGATGGGGATGAGGGTCCGGAGCGCGCTCACGGCCCGGGCCGTGACCTGGTCGAGCCGGCCCTTGAGCTTGACCTCCTCAGCGCGCGCACGAACCACGTCGACGTTCTCGAGCCCGAGTTCGCCGACCTGCCGCTCGAGCCATGCCACCCGGCGCTCCATCGGTTCGATGAGGGTCAGGTGAACGTCTGGGCGCGCGATGGCCAGTACGAGGCCGGGCAGCCCCGCCCCGGAGCCGACATCGCCGACGCGACCCGGGCGGAGCAGCGGGGCCACCAGGCCGGAGTTGACCACGTGACGCGTCCACAGCCGAGGAAGCTCGAGCGGTCCGATCAGGCCCAACTCCTCGCCGTGGGCGGCGAGGTTCTCGGTGAAGTCGCGTGCGACGTCGAGGCGATCGCCGAACACGCTCGCCGCAGCCGCGGGCTCGGGCTCGAGTCCGGGGGAGAGGTCCGAGGACGAGTCAGTCATGTTTCACGTGAAACGGCGGCGGCGGATCAGCCGACGCGGGTGATGACGGTGTGGCGGTCCGCACCCTCACCGCGCGACTCCGAGTGCAGGCCGCGCTCCGCGACGAGGTCGTGCACGAGCTTGCGCTCGTACGACGACATCGGCGGGAGCGCCGCCTCGGACGCGCCGCCGTCGAGGCGCTCGGCGGCGCGAGCGACCAGTCGGCCGAGCTCGTCGCGCCGCGCGTCGCGCGATCCGCCGACATCGAGGATGAGCCGCGAGAACGCGCCGGTCTTCGTCTGCACGGCGAGGCGGGTGAGCTCCTGCAGCGCGGTCACCGTCTCGGGACGGGAGAGCAGGGCGAGGTCGGCCGCCTCGGCCGCGTGCACCGAAACGTACGCGCGACCGTTGCGCGCGTCGATGTCGATGTCGCCGTCGAGGTCGCAGATGTCGAGCAGTTCCTCGATGTAGTCGGCCGCGATGTCGCCCTCCTCCTCGAGCTGTTCGAGGGTCCGGGTCGCGGCGTCGTGCTGGACGTCCGTCATCGGGGTCACTTCCTGTTCTGCTTCTTCGAGCGGTTCTTGCCCATGGGCTGCTGGCGCTGCGTCGTGGTGGGCTTCTGCGGCTCGGCGTCGTCGCCGTCCGACTTGGACTCGACGACGAGCTTGCCCTTGCGGGCGAGGCGCGCCTCGCGGGCCTTGGCGGCATCGCTGCCGGGGGTGGGCATGTTGCGGATGACGATGAACTGCTGGCCCATCGTCCAGAAGTTCGAGACCAGCCAGTAGAACATGACGCCGAGCGGGAAGGCGACACCCGAGAATGCGAAGACCAGCGGGAGCAGGTACAGCAGGATGCGCTGCTGCCGGAACATCGGGCTCGCCTTGGTCTCGGGCGACATGTTCTTCGAGACGATCTGGAGCTGCGTGATGAACTGCGAGGCGGTCATCAGGATGATCATCGTGATGGCGACGAACATGGTCGACGCGCTGAACGGATCGCCCGCGATCATGGCGTTCCACTCGCCGATGAAGGTCGAGTTCAGCGGGGCTCCGAGGAACGTGGCGTTCGAGAACGACTCGGCCAGTGCCGGGGTGAGGACGCCCACGCCGCCGCGCTCCGCGTTGCGGGACGCGTCGTTCAGCACCGAGAAGAGCCCGAAGAAGATCGGCATCTGCAGCAGGAGCGGCAGGCACGACGACAGCGGGTTGGTGCCGGTCCGCTTGTAGAGCTCCATGGTCTCGCGCGACATCGCCTCGCGCGAGAACTGGTCCTTCTTGCCCTTGTACTTGTCCTGGATCTTCTTCAGCTGCGGCGCTACCTCGAGCATCCGCCGCTGGCTCTTGATCTGACGGACGAAGATCGGGATCAGTGCGGCACGAACCACCACGACGAGGCCCACGATCGAGAGGACCCACGTCACACCGGCATCGAAGGGCAGACCGAGGAACGTCCAGAGCGAGTGGAACGCGACGAGGATCAGCTCGATGACCCATTTGATGGGCCACAGGAGAATGCTGAAGATGTCCATTGGGGTGGGTCAGTCCTTCCGGGACGTGATGGGGGAGCGTTCGGGTGCGGCGCCGGTGCTCGGCGAGGCGGATGCCGGGTCGACGACGTTCGGGGTGTGATCGTGGGTTCGGCCAGCGTGGTCGAATGCCTCGTGGCCGTGACCGGCGTGCACCTCCGCCGCGGCGATCGGCGGCACGGCGACCCGACGGCGACGACCGTCACGATCGACGTGGCGGCCGCGGGAGCCGGCCCAGTCGGCCGGAACCACGAGTCCGACTCGGGTGACGTGGAATCGACGGACCCGTGGAAGGGGCACGTCGTCGATGCCGCCCGCGGACCAGGGGTTGCAGCGCACGATGCGCCAGGCGGTGAGTGCCGAACCGACGACGAGGCCGCGGTGCTGGACGGCGCCGAGGCCGTAGGCGGAGCACGAGGGGTAGTACCGGCAGACGTCGCCGTAGAGCGGGGAGACCACGGCCCGGTAGGCGCGGATGAGCAGCACGCCCGCATTGCGGGGCAGGAGCCAGACGAACCAGGCGAGGTTCTTCACGTCAGAGGTCTTCCACTGGGGCGACGGTCGGAGACGACGCTCCGGAGCGTGGGACCGGAGCGACCGCGGCTCGTCGAGCGGCTCGCGAGGCCAGTGCCGCGCCGAGCTCGTCGCGGAGATCGGCGAATCCGGCGTTTGCCGCCGCGGGGAGCGCACGTACGACGACGTCGACGGCGGTGATGCCGCCGTCGACGAATTCGCGGCCGGCCGCCTTGATCCGCCGGCGAACCAGGTTGCGGCGGACGGCCGTGCCGACCTTCTTGGACACGATGACGCCGAAGCGCGCGTCGGAACCCGCCTCGCGTGAGCGGACGTAGCTCACGGTGTGGGCACCGGCGACCTTCGCACCACGGCGCACGATGAACCGGTAGTCATCGGCGCTCGTGATGCGGTTGGCTTTGGCGAGCACCGAGGAACTTACGCGGAGAGCTCGGTGCGGCCCTTGGAGCGGCGGGCCGAGAGGATCGCGCGGCCGGCACGCGTGCGCATGCGGGCGCGGAAGCCGTGCTTCTTGGCGCGACGACGGTTGTTGGGCTGGAACGTACGCTTGCTCATCTTCTTCTCCGGCTGGGAAATTCCGCGCACGGACGCGTCACAGGTGCGCCGGCGGGGAGAACTCGGTGCCCGAAAGGGCTGCGGTCAACTGATTAAAACTACGGCTTGCGGATGCCACGGTCAAACCGAGCGCACATCGGAACGGACATTCTCCACCGATCCACAGGTTCCTCCGCGGAACGACACGCCGCTGAGGCTCGGGATCCCCCACCGGGCATTTGTCGGAGCAGGTCCGATTCGCTAGCGTGTGACACCAGTTATCCCCAGCCTGTGCAGCGGAATCACGCGGTTCTCGCAACTCTGCCCACAGGCGGTGGAGAACGCTGTGTACAGACGCCTTCGGGCCGCTCCACCGAATCGCTCGGGGGAGCGACGAGCGGCCGCCGAACGGTGCGAGAGATTGCGGGGAGCGATGACGGAACAGCCCATCAGCGAGACGTGGGCGACGGTCCTCGAGCGACTCTCCGACGACGAGGCGATCACGCCGATGCTGCAGGGGTTCCTCAGCCTGGTCGAGCCGAAGGGCATCGCCGCGGGGACCTTCTACCTGGAGGTTCCGAACGACTTCACGGCGAGCATGCTGAACCAGCGCATGCGGGTCTCGCTGCTGTCGGCGATGAGCGCGATCGAGGCGCCCTCGCCGGTCACCTCCTTCTACGTGGTCGTGAACCCCGAGCTCGAGGACCTGCGCCCGGCGGAACCCGCGGCGAGCGGCCCGGTCGGGGCGGCGCCATCCGTCGGCGGGAGCGCACCCGGAATGGGCGGCCCGGGCATGGCCGGCGCCGGCATGAGCGCGGCGCTCGGCATGGACGGCGTCGACGAGGTCGCCGTCGGCCCGCAGCCCATCTTCGACAGCGGCAGCGGCAGCATCGATCGCCCTCGCGATGCGCGCCTGAACCCGAAGTACTCCTTCGACAGCTTCGTCATCGGCCAGTCCAACCGCTTCGCGCACGCCGCGGCGGTCGCAGTGGCCGAGGCGCCGGCGAAGGCCTACAACCCGCTGTTCATCTACGGCGACTCGGGCCTCGGCAAGACCCACCTCCTGCATGCGATCGGCCACTACGCGATGAGCCTGTACCCGGGGATCCGGGTGCGGTACGTGTCGTCCGAGGAGTTCACGAACGACTTCATCAACTCGATCGCGAACAACCGCGGTTCGCTCTTCCAGCAGCGCTACCGGAACATCGACATCCTGCTGATCGACGACATCCAGTTCCTCCAGGGCAAGGCGGAGACGCAGGAGGCGTTCTTCCACACCTTCAACACGCTCCACGACCACAACAAGCAGGTCGTGATCACGAGCGACGTGCCCCCGAAGCACCTCACCGGCTTCGAGGACCGGATGCGCAGCCGGTTCGAGTGGGGCCTCATCACCGACGTCCAGGCGCCCGACCTCGAGACGCGCATCGCGATCCTCCGCAAGAAGGCGCAGAACGAGCACCTGCAGGTGCCCGACGACATCCTCGAGTACATGGCCTCGAAGGTCTCGAGCAACATCCGCGAGCTCGAGGGCACGCTCATCCGCGTGACGGCGTTCGCGAGCCTGAACCGCACGCCGGTCGACATGCCGCTCGTTCAGACGGTCCTGAAGGACCTCATCACCGACGACACGGACAACGTGGTCGCGCCGGTCGACATCATCACGGCGACGGCCGACTACTTCAAGCTCACGGTCGACGACCTGTACGGGTCGAGCCGTTCGCAGGCGGTCGCGACGGCGCGCCAGATCGCGATGTACCTCTGCCGTGAGCTGACGAGCCTCTCGCTGCCGAAGATCGGCCAGCTCTTCGGCAACCGCGACCACACGACCGTGATGTACGCGAACAAGAAGATCTCGGAGCTCATGAAGGAGCGCCGCTCGATCTACAACCAGGTCACCGAGCTCACGGCCCGCATCAAGCAGACCGCACGCTACCGCTGAGTCCGGGTGACGGACGCCGCGCGCCGGCGCGGCGCGTCGGCGCGCCATCCGGCCGCCCTGCGGCGCATCCTGGGAGCCCGCCGACACGATTCCGCACAGGTGTGGAAAATCTGTGGATTGTTAACGAGCAACCGCGCCACGACTGTTGAGACGGGCCGTCGGCCTGTGTACAACTCCGAACACCGGTCGACGTCGACGGATGCCGCCCCCACGGGTTTCCACACGCCGTGCACAGCCCCGAGGGCCCTCGATCGGCACGATCCCGCGGATCTCCGAACGCCATCCACAGTTTCCACACCGGTTAACACCGTTAAGAGATAGATGGATTAACCCACGGCGTTCGGCAACCTGGGAGTGGACGAGTCGAGCGAGCGGCCGAGGCGCATCCCGGCGCCTGAAAACACCGCGTCGGAAACGGGCGTCCGGATAGCATGGGAGCCATCCAGCACCTCCACGACGGGAGAACCGTGAAGTTCCAGGTCAATCGCGACGTCTTCAGTGAGGCCGTATCGTTCGCCGTCAAGCTGCTGCCGCAGCGCACGACCCTCCCGATCCTCTCCGGGGTGCTGATCCAGGCCGAGGGCGATGGACTCGTCCTCTCCTCCTTCGACTACGAGGTGTCGTCGCGCACCGAGATCCAAGCCGATGTCGAGGAGCCGGGCACCGTGCTCGTGTCCGGTCGGCTGCTCGCCGAGATCGCCGGCCGCCTGCCGAACGCGCCCGTGCGGGTGTCGACCGAGGAGTCGCGCATCTCGGTGACCTGCGGCTCGGCCAGCTTCACGCTGCTCTCGATGCCGGTCGAGGAGTACCCGTCGATCCCCGAGATCGGGGAGCAGACGGGGGTCGTCCCCGCCGAGGAGTTCGCGTCGGCCGTCGCGCAGGTCGCGGTCGCGGCGTCCCGCGACGACGTCACCCCCGTCATCACCGGCGTGCAGCTCGAGGTGCGCGAGACCAACCTGAGCCTCGTCGCCACCGACCGGTACCGCGTCGCCATCCGCGAGATCGACTGGGACGGCGGGGGCGTCGCGGGCGACGCCGATACGGCGACCACCGCGCTGGTGCCCGCGCGCACGCTCCAGGAGGTCGGCAAGACGTTCGGCCACTCGGGCACGATCTCGGTGGCGATCACGAGTCGCGACGACCGCGAGCTCATCGCGTTCTCCGCCGATCGGAAGACCGTCACCAGCCTGCTGATCAAGGGCAACTTCCCGCCCGTGCGCCGGTTGTTCCCCGAGACCGTCGACAACTACGCCGTCATGAACACGGCGGAGCTCATCGAGGCGACGCGTCGCGTCGCGCTCGTGCTCGAGCGCGAGGCCGCGCTCCGCTACTCGTTCACGGCCGACGGGCTCACCCTCGAGGCCATCGGCAGCGAGCAGGCCCAGGCGTCGGAGTCGATCGACGCCATCCTCACCGGCGACGAGACGGTCGTGTCGCTCAAGCCGCAGTTCCTCCTCGACGGCCTGCAGGCGGTTCCGAGCGAGTTCGTGCGCATCTCGTTCACCAAGACAGAGAACCCGAACAAGCCCGGGCCGGTGCTCATCACGAGCCAGACCTCGCGGGAGCAGGCCGGCGCCGACAGCTACCGCTACCTCCTGCAGCCGAACCTGCTGCTCCGGTAGGCCGGCGTCCCCGCGCCGTCGATGTCGGCGCGGGCGGGTACCGTGGGGGTTCGCAAGAAGGGAGCCGCACCGTGCACGTCGCGAGGCTCTCGCTCACCGACTTCCGCAACTACCGATCGGCAGAGCTGTCGTTCGAGCCCGGCGCGACGGTCATCGTCGGGCGCAACGGCCAGGGCAAGACGAACCTCGTCGAGGCGATCGGCTACCTCGCCACACTGGGGTCGCATCGGGTCTCGAGCGATCAGGCGCTGATCCGATCCGGGGCGGATGCCGCGATCGTCCGTGCGCTCCTCTCGGCGGGGGGTCGCGAGGTCCTCCTCGAACTCCAGCTCAACCGGCAGGGTGCGAACCGCGCGCAGGTCAACCGAGGAGCGGCGAAGCCGCGCGACCTGCCGCGCTACGCGCACACGGTCCTCTTCGCACCGGAGGACCTGGCCATCGTGCGCGGCGAACCGTCGGTGCGACGTCGCATGCTCGACGGCCTGCTGGTCCAACGCGTCCCACGGCTCGCGGGCGTCATGGCCGACTACGAGCGCGTCCTCAAGCAGCGCAACTCGCTGCTGAAGAGCGCCCGTGCGCGCGGCCTCGCCGCGTCGCAGCTCACGACCCTCGACATCTGGGACGAGCGGCTGGTCACCCTGGGGGCCGAGCTCGTCGATCGTCGCGAGGAACTGGTCGCCGAGCTGCGCGAGCCGCTCGCGGCCGCGTACCGGTCGATCGTCGACGACGACCATCGTCCGGAACTGCGGTCGGTGCTCTCGATCGACGGTGCCGACCCCGACGACGACCAGGCGGATGCCACGTCCGCGCCGGGCGACGACGAGACCGACGGCGGATCGACCCGCCGCGCGTCCACGGCCGAACGGTTCGCATCGGCGCTCACCGCCCTCCGCCGCAAGGAACTCGAGCGCGGCGTGACGCTGGCCGGACCGCACCGCGACGACGTCCTGCTCCTGCTCAACGGCCTCCCGGCGAAGGGGTACGCCAGCCACGGGGAGTCCTGGTCCTTCGCGCTCGCCCTGCGACTCGCGTCGGCCGAGCTGCTGCGCCGCGACTCGACGACCGGCGACCCGGTGCTCGTACTCGACGACGTCTTCGCCGAGCTCGACCGGATGCGGCGCGAGCGGCTGGCCGCGGCGGTCGGCGGCTACGAGCAGGTGCTCATCACCGCGGCGGTGCTCGAGGACGTGCCGGAACCGCTCTCCGAACGCGTCATCCGCATCGCTGCCGGCGAGGTCGTCGATGGTCCGTCACCGCTCGACGCCATCGGGTCGACCGTCGACCCCATGCCGACGGAGGCATCCGGTGTCTGAGGCCGCACGCACCTACCAGCACTTCCGCGAGATCTTCGGCGGCGAGCCGAGGACCCGGCCCGGCCGCGCGCGTGTGCGCACCCGAGAGGTCGAGGGCAGCGAGCCGTTCACGCCGGGCCGCGATCCGAAGCCCCTCGGCGCTGCGATCGACGCGCTGACCGCCCAGCTCGGCTGGACCGGTGCGCTCTCGCAGCAGGACCTCCTGTCGGCGTGGCCCGAGATCGCCGGCGAGGACATCGCCCGTCACTCCGAGCCCATCGCGATCGAGGGCGGCGTGCTGCAGGTCCGATGCGAGTCCACGGCCTGGGCCACGCAGCTCCGGATGATGCGGGAGGAGCTCATCAGGGCGATCCTCGATCGACATCCCCGTGCGGGGGTCGACACCATCCGTTTCCAAGGCCCGGATGCCCCCACCTGGAAAAAGGGTCCCAGATCGGTTCCAGGGCGCGGTCCGCGCGACACCTACGGCTGAGACGGCAAAATCGGTCACTTCGCCTCTCTCGAGGCCTCAGATCGGCGCGGAGCGGCTCGGGTGACGACCGGACCTTGATAGGATCGAGAGTCGCCAGAACGACGGTTTGGAGCCCGATTCACCCATGACAGCGGAACCGACGAAGGCCCAGGGTGCGCCTGAATACGGCGCCGACGCGATCCAGGTTCTCGAGGGCCTCGAAGCGGTTCGGAAGCGTCCCGGCATGTACATCGGCTCGACCGGGCCACGCGGACTCCACCACCTCGTCTACGAGATCGTCGACAACTCGGTCGACGAGGCGCTCGCCGGCTTCGCCGACGACATCGACGTGACGATCCTGCCCGACGGCGGCGTGCGCGTGATCGACAACGGCCGTGGCATCCCGGTCGACACCCACAAGACCGAGGGGCGGTCCACCGTCGAGGTCGTGCTCACGGTGCTCCACGCCGGCGGCAAGTTCGGCGGCGGCGGGTACGCGGTCTCGGGCGGCCTCCACGGCGTCGGGTCCTCGGTCGTGAACGCGCTGTCGAGCCGGCTCGAGGTCGAGGTCAAGCGGCAGGGTCACGTCTGGCGCCAGTCCTACGCCGTCGGCGTGCCGAACGCGCCGCTCTCGCGGGACGAGGCGAGCGGCGAGACAGGCACCACGATCACGTTCTGGCCGAGCGCCGACATCTTCGAGACCGTGGAGTTCGACTACGAGACCCTCCGGACCAGGTTCCAGCAGATGGCGTTCCTCAACAAGGGGCTCCGGATCACGCTGACCGACATGCGGGCCGGCCACGTCGAGATCGACCCGGAGGACACCCCGACGACGGGGGCCATCACGATCCCGGTCCAGCGCACCGACACCTTCCTCTACGAGCGCGGGCTCGTCGACTACGTCGAGTACCTCAACAAGTCCAAGAAGGTCGAGTTGGTCAACGACGAGATCATCTCCTTCGAGGCGGAGGACACCGAGCGCCACATCGCGCTCGAGGTGGCGATGCAGTGGACAACGGCGTACACCGAGTCGGTCCACACCTACGCCAACACGATCAACACGCACGAGGGCGGCACGCACGAGGAGGGGTTCCGAGCGGCGCTCACGACCCTCGTGAACCGCTACGCGCGCGAGAAGGGCATCATCAAGGAGAAGGACGACAACCTCTCCGGCGACGACGTCCGCGAGGGGCTCACCGCCGTCATCTCGGTCAAGCTCTCCGAGCCGCAGTTCGAGGGCCAGACGAAGACCAAGCTCGGCAACACCGAGGCGAAGTCGTTCGTGCAGCGCGTGGTCGGCGACCAGCTCGGCGACTGGTTCGACCGCAACCCGAACCAGGCCCGCGACGTCATCCGCAAGGCGCAGCAGGCGGCCACCGCCCGCATCGCCGCGCGCAAGGCGCGCGAGGCGACCCGCCGCAAGGGGTTCCTCGAGACGAGCGGCATGCCCGGCAAGCTCAGCGACTGCACGAGCAAGGACCCGACCGTGTCGGAGATCTTCCTCGTCGAGGGCGACTCGGCCGGCGGTTCGGCGAAGACGGGCCGGAACCCCGAGACGCAGGCCATCCTCCCGCTCCGCGGGAAGATCCTGAACGTCGAGAAGGCGCGACTCGACCGCGCGCTCGGCAACGCCGAGATCCAGGCGATGATCACGGCGTTCGGCACGGGCATCGGCGAGGACTTCAACGCCGAGAAGGCCAGGTACCACAAGATCGTGCTCATGGCCGACGCCGATGTCGACGGCCAGCACATCACGACCCTGCTGCTCACGCTGCTGTTCCGCTACATGCGGCCGCTCATCGAGATGGGCTACGTCTACCTCGCACAGCCGCCGCTGTACCGCATCAAGTGGTCCAACGCCGACCACGACTACGTGTACTCCGACCGGGAGCGCGACGCGGTCATCGCCGACGGCCAGGCGGCCGGCCGGCGCCTGCCCAAGGAGAACGGCGTGCAGCGCTACAAGGGCCTCGGCGAGATGAACCACCAGGAGCTGTGGGACACGACGATGAACCCCGAGACCCGCACCCTGCTGCAGGTCACGATGGACGACGCCGCGGCGGCCGACGAGATCTTCTCGACGCTGATGGGCGACGACGTCGAGTCGCGCCGGGCATTCATCCAGAAGAACGCGAAGGACGTGCGTTTCCTTGACATCTGACATCATCGAGCCCGGCATCCCCGACGGCGAGGGCTTCGGCGTCCACGGTCGCATCGACCAGGTCGACCTGCACCTCGAGATGCAGCGCTCGTACCTCGACTACGCGATGAGCGTCATCATCGGCCGCGCGCTTCCCGACGTCCGCGACGGGTTGAAGCCGGTGCACCGTCGAGTGATCTACACGATGTACGACGGCGGGTACCGCCCCGACCGCGCCTTCTCGAAGTGCACGCGCGTCATCGGCGACGTGATGGGGCAGTTCCACCCGCACGGCGACAGCGCGGTCTACGACTCGCTCGTGCGCCTCGTGCAGCCGTGGGCGATGCGCTACCCGCTCGCGCTCGGCCAGGGCAACTTCGGTTCGCCGGGCAACGACGGCGCGGCCGCGCACCGGTACACCGAGACCAAGATGTCGCCGCTCGCCATGGAGATGGTGCGCGACATCGAGGAAGACACCGTCGACTTCCAGGACAACTACGACGGCCGCACGCAGGAGCCGACTGTCCTGCCGAGCCGCTTCCCGAACCTGCTCGTCAACGGCTCGGTGGGCATCGCGGTCGGCATGGCGACGAACATCCCGCCGCACAACCTGCGCGAGGTCGCCGACGGCGCCCTCTGGGCGCTCGAGAACCCGGATGCATCGCGAGAGGAGCTCCAGGACGCGCTCATCCAGCGCATCAAGGGTCCGGACTTCCCGACGGCGGCGCAGATCCTCGGCGTGAAGGGCATCCACGACGCCTACCGCACCGGGCGCGGGTCGATCACGATGCGCGCGGTCGTGAACGTCGAGGAGATCCAGGGCCGCACCTGCCTCGTCGTCACCGAGCTGCCGTACCAGGTGAACCCCGACAACCTGGCGATCAAGATCGCCGACCTCGTGAAGGACGGCAAGCTCGCGGGAATCGCGGACATCCGCGACGAGTCCTCTGGCCGCACGGGCCAGCGCCTCGTGATCGTGCTGAAGCGCGACGCGGTCGCCAAGGTCGTGCTGAACAACCTCTACAAGCACACGCAGCTGCAGGACAACTTCGGCGCCAACATGCTCGCGATCGTCGACGGCGTGCCGCGCACGCTGTCGATCGACGGGTTCATCTCGCACTGGGTCGACCACCAGATCGACGTCATCGTGCGCCGCACCGAGTACCGCCTCCGCAAGGCCGAGGAGCGGATGCACATCCTTCGCGGCTACCTCAAGGCCCTCGACGCGCTCGACGAGGTGATCGCGCTCATCCGCCGCTCGGCGACCGCGGAGGACGCACGCGACGGGCTCATCGAGCTGCTCGACATCGACGAGCTCCAGGCCCGCGCGATCCTCGAGCTCCAGCTCCGACGCCTCGCCGCGCTCGAGCGCCAGAAGATCATGGACGAGGCGGCCGAGCTCGAGCGGCAGATCGCCGACTACCTCGACATCCTCGCGACGCCGGCCCGCCAGCGCACGATCATCGCCGAGGAGCTCCGCGAGATCGTCGACAAGTTCGGCGACGAGCGCCGCACGCACATCGTGCCCGGCTTCGACGGGGACATGTCGGTGGAGGACCTCATCCCCGAGGAGGAGATGGTCGTCACCGTCACGCGCGGGGGGTACGTCAAGCGCACGCGCAGCGACAACTACCGTTCGCAGCACCGCGGCGGAAAGGGCGTGAAGGGCGCGCAGCTGCGCGCCGACGACGTCGTCGACCACTTCTTCGTGACGACGACCCACCACTGGCTCCTCTTCTTCACGAACATGGGCCGCGTGTACCGCGCGAAGACCTACGAGATCCAGGAGGCCGGCCGCGACGCCAAGGGCCAGCACGTGGCGAACCTGCTCGAGCTGCAGCCCGACGAGGAGATCGCCGAGATCCTCGACATCCGCGACTACGAGGTCGCGCGCTACCTCGTGCTCGCCACGCGCGACGGCCTGGTGAAGAAGACCGAGCTGACCGCGTACGACACGAACCGCTCGCGCGGCGTCATCGCGATCAACCTGCGCGAGGGCGACGAGCTCGTCTCGGCGATGCTCGTCGACGAGCACGACGAGATCCTCCTCGTGTCGAAGAAGGGCATGTCGCTCCGCTTCGAGGCGACGGACGATGCGCTCCGCCCGATGGGTCGGTCCACGTCGGGCGTGAAGGGCATGAGCTTCCGTGCGGGCGACGAGCTGCTCGCGGCATCCGTCGTGCCCCACTCGAACGGCGACGACGGAGCGGATGCGCCGGCTGACGCCTCCGGGCAGAAGCACAGCGAGGCGAACACGTACGTCTTCGTCGTGACCGAGGGCGGGTACGCGAAGCGGACCCGGATCGAGGAGTACCGCAAGCAGCAGCGCGGCGGCCTCGGCATCAAGGTGGCCAAGCTGAGCGACGATCGAGGCGACCTCGCGGGGGCGCTCACGGTCGCGCGCGACGACGAGGTCCTCGTGGTTCTTGCCAGCGGCAAGGTGGTACGCTCTGACGTCGCCGAGGTCCCGGCCAAGGGCAGGGACACGATGGGCGTCGTCTTCGCGAAGTTCGTCGCGGACGATCGCATCATCGCGATCGCGAAGAATTCCGAGCGGAACCTGGTGGAAGAGGCCGCAGAGTCCGAAGCGGCGGAGACCGCGGGAGAGGAGTGACCGCCATGAGCAGTGTCGCAGAGAAACTTGCCGGCAAGTCCAACCGGAAGCCGCCGGCCAAGCAGGTGCGCCTGCGCCTCGTCTACATCGACTTCTGGTCGGCCGTGAAGCTGTCCTTCCTGGTGGCCGTGTGCCTCTCGGTGGTGAACATCGTCGCGACGTTCCTCGTCTTCACGATCGTGCAGTCGACCGGGCTGTTCGAGAACCTCAACAGCCTGGTGCAGGATGTCGCCGGTGCGGGCACCGACCTGCGCTCGATCCTGTCGGTCGGCAACGTCATGGGCTTCGCCGTCGTGGCATCGCTGCTGAACCTCGTGGTGACCACCGCGCTCGGTGCCGTCGTGGCCGTGCTGTACAACCTCAGCGTCAAGATCACGGGCGGCATCCTGGTCGGTTTCACCAACAACTGACGCCGTCCTCGGCTCGATTTCACGATCCCGAACCCTTCGGGTAGTCTGTCCTTCGGCCGAAATTCGGGGATATAGCTCAGGCGGTTAGAGCGCTTCGCTGATAACGAAGAGGTCCGAGGTTCAAGTCCTCGTATCCCCACTCCGATAACTCCACACCCGGGTGCCACAGTGCATCCGCCACGGGGCCTTAGCTCAGTTGGTAGAGCGCCTGCTTTGCAAGCAGGATGTCAGGAGTTCGAATCTCCTAGGCTCCACGGTCTTCATCGCCTCGACTCCCGCTCCGGCCGCAGCATCGCTGCGCCAGACTGGGGGAGTGGCTCCTCGTCCCGATCACCGTGTCGACGAGCTCGCGTCGCGCCTCCGCGCGTCCGGCAGCGTCTTCGCCGAGGACGAGGCCGCGATCCTCATCGAGGCCGCGACGGATGACGCGGAGCTCGAGCACCTCGTGCGCCGCCGCCTCGCAGGCGAGCCTCTCGAGCCCCTCGTCGGGTGGGTTCGGTTCGGCGCGATCCGCCTCGCCGTGGGCCCCGGCGCCTTCGTCCCGAGGCAGCGGAGCCTGCGCCTCGCCCGCCTCGCCGTGCGGCGCGTTCGCGCGACCCGCGATCCGGTCATGCTCGAGGCGTACTGCGGGGTGGCGCCGCTCGCGGCGATGGTCGCGGCATCCGCACCGGCGACCGAGGTGCATGCCGCGGACCGGGACCGCACCGCACTCGCGTTCGCCAGGCGAAACCTGCCGTCGACCGCGCACGTGCACGTCGCCGACGCGCTGGTTGGGCTCCCCGTCCGGCTCCGAGGCCGGCTGACGACGATCGCGGCGGTGCCGCCGTACGTCCCGGAGGCCGAACTCGCGCTGATGCCCCGGGAAGCCCGGGACCACGAGCCGATGAGCGCCCTCGTGGGCGGAGGCGCCGATGGCCTCGGCCACGTGCGGACGCTGATCGGGGGCGCGCTCCCGTGGCTGGCGCGCGGCGGTTCGCTGCTCATCGAGCTGCACGCGGCGCAACTGCGCGTCGCGGCGGCGGAGGGCCGCGCCGCCGGTTGGCGACCGCTGGTGCATCCTCCGACCGACGCTCGGACGGGAGTGCTCGAGCTGATCGCCGGGTAGTACGGTGGCGGGATGGACATCCGCATCGCCGCGTACGGGGTCATCATCCGGGACGGCGAGATCCTGCTCTCCCACTGGAACGAGCACGGCCGGTCCGCGTGGACGCTGCCCGGCGGCGGCATCGAGGGGGCGGAGCATCCGCTCGAGGCGGCGCGGCGCGAGATCCGCGAGGAGACCGGCTACGACGCGGAGGTCGACCGGTTGCTCGGCATCGACACGATGATCGTGCCGGCGGCGAAGCGCCACCACGGGTCGGCGCCGCTGTACGCCATGCGCATCGTGTACCGCGCGCACGTCGTCGGGGGGAAGTTGGCGAACGAGGTCGGAGGTTCGAGCGACGAGGCCAGGTGGTTCCCGCTGGCCGACGTCGGCTCGCTGAAGCGGGTGAGCCTGCTCGACATCGCGTTGCGCATGAACGCGGACGAGCCGGCGGACGGCGCGCCGTCGCGCGCCTGAACGGCACCGCTCCCGGAGACGGGCGACGGCCCCGTCCGGCGAGCGGACGGGGCCGTCGTGTTCGGTCCGGATTCGGCGTTCATGGTGATCAGAGCGTCCGGGCCACGAGGGCGAGGGTGCTGAAGTTCCCCTCGCGGAGTCGGTCGGCCTCGCGCTGGAGTCCAGCCTGTCGCGCGAGGTCGTCGGCGCGCGAACGCGCCGTGCGCCAGCGGCGCGCCTCGGCGGCGCGGCTCCACGCGAGCAGTGCCAGTCCGGCACGGCGCGCGAGGCGCTCCTGCAGGCGGCCGGATCCGGCCGCCACCTGTTGCGCGGTCGAGCGGGTTGCGGTGAGTGTGGTGTTCACGGTGGGTTCCTTCATCGGATGGGACGGATGGCGCGCGCGGGTGCGACGCGCTGGGAGGTGACGTGGTGGTTGGCTCCCGGGCCGTCGCGTCGCGGCATCCGTCGCCCCGATCGGGCGGCGCGGTGCGAGGCGCACAGGCGTGGCGGGAGAGGTCGGCGATCTGCGCGCGTCCTCATCTGGGACGCGGATCCATCGGATCGAGGGCCGTTGGGACGGACGTCGCCCGCGATGCGGGCGCGCCTCGTCAGGCGGTGGACCTGCTCTGGGCGGTCAGCGCGTGGACGCGCGAGCTAGCAGGCCGCGAACGCAGCGCCGAGGAAGGCGACCGCGCGAATGGGCGACTGGATTCGCTGCATCATCATGGGGTCTCGCCTCCTCTCCTGTGCCGGGCCCGACCATGTTGGTCGAACCGAGTCACGACCATAGCGCCGTTCGCTCCTCACGCGCAAGAGGGGATCCGGGAATCCGACGGAAATCAGTGCCAGCACCGAGTCGAGTGGCGTCGGAGACGGCGAAGGGCCCCCATCCGGAGTGGATGGGGGCCCTTCGGAAGACCGTGGAGTCAGATCACGGGCGACGGGGCCGAACCCGAGTCCGACGTCGCGCCCGGCTCCTCGTCGGCGACCCAGAGCTCGTCATCGGCGCGGAACGTCTGCCAGACCGCGTACGCGACACCGGCCGCCGCGATCACGCCGGCACCGATCGCGAGATACGTGCCCACGCCCGGTCCCTGCTTTCGCTTGAGCTCGGCCGCCGCAGTCGGCGAGACGCGCTCGAGCGCGCGACGGACGCGCGTGTCGTTGGCGATGTCGCCGATCGACAGCAGCGAGCCGAGCGCACTGCCGAGCGTGCGCTCGACCTGGTCGCCCGCGGTCCGCGCGTAGCCGCGGGCCTGGTCGAAGCCCGGCCGGACGTAGGTCTGGTAGCCCGTGCGCACCCGCGGAACGACCTCCTCCTGCGTGAGCAGGTTGATCTGGCGGCTCGCCTCCCGGGCGACCTTGCTCGCGTGGCCCAGCACGTCCTGCTGGTTCCCCCACAGATCCTCTGCACTGCTGCGCAGCCGCTTGAGTTCCTTCCGGCGCTTGCGTGACAGGCTCATCTCGACCTCCATCGTTGTGCAGCGAACTCCTCCATCCTGCCACCGAACCGGCTGGATGTGGGGTGGGAAGCCCGGGGGTTGCCAGCCCCGTGCCGAATCGTGCATGAGAGAATCGTCGGTATGCCGAATCCCACCGCAGTCGCGACGATCACCACCAACCACGGCGACATCAAGGTCGACCTCTATGGCAACCACGCACCGAAGACGGTGAAGAACTTCGTCGGCCTCGCGACCGGCGAGATCGAGTGGACCCACCCCGGTACCGGACAGACCACCACCGACCCCCTGTACGACGGCGTCGTGTTCCACCGCATCATCCCCGGCTTCATGATCCAGGGCGGCGATCCGCTCGGCCAGGGCATCGGCGGACCGGGCTACCGCTTCGACGACGAGATCCACCCCGAGCTGGACTTCACCGAGCCCTACGTCCTCGCCATGGCCAACGCCGGCATCCAGGGCGGCAAGGGCACCAACGGGTCGCAGTTCTTCATCACGGTCGGCCCGACCACGTGGCTGCAGGGCAAGCACACCATCTTCGGCAAGGTGACGGATTCCGCGAGCCAGGCGGTCGTCGAGAAGCTCGCCTCCGTCCCGACCGACGGCCGGGACCGTCCGCTCGACGACGTCGTGATCGAGAAGATCACCGTCGAGCAGGCCTGAGCCCCACCCGGTGAGCGACCCGGCGCCCGAGCGCGCGAGCACCTGCTATCGGCATCCCGACCGGCAGAGCTTCGTGCTGTGCCAGCGCTGCGGTCGCACCATCTGCGGGGAGTGCCAGACCCCCGCTCCGGTCGGCGTGATCTGCCCGGAATGCATGCGCGAGCAGCGCGCGTCGGCACCGCGGACCAAGCCCGCGGTGCTGACGCGCGCCCGCTCGGCGGCGGGTCGCGGCGCACCGGTGGTGACGTATTCCATCATCGGCATCACCCTCGCGGTCTATCTCCTGCAGCTCATCCCCGGGCTCGCCGTGACCGAACGCCTCGCCTACGCGGGCGTGTACTCGCTGCCGTTCAACTTCGAGCCGTGGCGCATGATCACGTCGATGCTCGTGCACTCGACGGGCCTGATCTTCCACGTCGCGCTCAACATGTACACGCTGTGGATCTTCGGCCAGCTCCTCGAGAACGTGCTCGGGCGCTGGCGGTTCCTCTCGCTCTACCTGATCTCCGGCCTCGGCGGCTCGGTCGCCGTCCTGTGGCTCTCCGATCCTCGGACCGGCGTCGTCGGCGCGTCGGGCGCGATCTTCGGTCTCATGGGCGCCTTCCTCGTGATCCAGCGCCGGCTCGGCGGCAACGCGACGCAACTGCTGATCCTCGTCGGCATCAACCTGGTGATCGGGTTCGTCCCGGGCTTCAACATCGCCTGGCAGGCGCATCTGGGAGGCCTCGTCGTTGGCGCGCTCGTCGGCCTGGTCTACGTCGAGACCCGCAAGCGCGACCAGCGCACCCTGCAGGTGGTCCTGCTCGCCGCGCTCGTGCTGCTGCTGCTGATCCTCAGCCTGAGGTACTTCTTCTTCCCCGTCTTCTGAGTCCGTCGCGGCTCCTCGGATCGGCCGCCGGCCGCGCCGCTGTGACCGACGGATCCCGGTTATCCACAACGCTGTCCACAGTTGGGGAGAGTTACACCGGTGTGATTCCGCACGATGTCCGGAAATCCGGGCCTTCCGAGTTTCCACAGGGTGTGGACGGTGTGGAGAACCCTGTGGAAGATGTGGATAACACTGTGCAGAGATGGGGAAAGCGGGGCGGATGCCGCAGCATCCGCCCCGCTTCGAGGTCGTTCAGGCCGGCGTCAGCGCCAGCGAGTGGTCATGAGGAAGCCGATGAAGGCGATGCCGAATCCGACGAGGATGTTCCACGAACCGAGCGCGGCCACCGGCAGCGCACCCTGGCTCACGTAGAAGAGGATGATCCAGACGAGGCCGAGCAGCATGAAGCCGAACATGACGGGCTTGAACCAGACGGGATTCGGCGCGTCCTCGCCGCTCGGCTGCTCCGCGCGCGCGGGCTTCGAAGAATTGGTGCGTGCCATGCCGGAGATTCTACTGCACCCGCTTCGGGCCTCCGATCCGAGGAGCGTCGGCAGGTCCGCCCGACGAGATCGCGGCGGCCGTCGCGGAAATGGGGCGATGAGCGTTGACCCGGCCTTGTGGCGTATCCTGCCGTGACCGGCCTGGTTCCGCGGCATCGTCGTGCCGGCCATCCTCGCCGGCGTGATCTTCGTCCCCTGCACCCGGGTCTCCCGGGTGCACGGGATCGTGAACCCAATCGACGCCACGGTGGAGCAATGACCCGGATCCTCGTCATCGACAACTACGACAGCTTCGTCTACACCCTCAACGGGTACCTGCAGGAACTCGGTGCGGAGACCGAGGTCGTCCGCAACGACGACATCGCCGTCGACGACGTCGCCGAGCGCATCGCCCAGTACGACGCCGTGCTCATCTCGCCCGGTCCGGGCAAGCCCGCGGATGCGGGCGTCTCGATCCCCGTCGTGGAGGCCGCCCTCGCCTCGGGCCAGCCGATCCTCGGCGTCTGCCTCGGACACCAGGCCATCGCCGAGGCGTTCGGCGCCGTCGTCACCAATGCCGAGGAGCTCATGCACGGCAAGACCTCGAAGGTCCTCCACGACGACAGCCCGTTCTACGACGGCGTGCCGCAGCACTTCACCGCGACGCGGTACCACTCGCTCGCGGTCGTCGACGGCACCGTGCCCGACGAGCTCGTGGTGACCAGCCGCACCGAGGGAGGTGTCATCATGGGGCTCAGGCACGCGACCGCCCCGATCCTCGGCGTCCAGTTCCATCCCGAGTCGGTGCTCACCGAGGGCGGGTACCGGATGCTCGGCAACTGGCTCGCACTCGCGGGCCTGCCGGAGGCGCGCGAGCGCGCACAGTCGCTCAACCCGCTCGTGCGCGCGAGCTGAGCGGTCAGCCCGCGCAGTAGACGAGTTCGACCGCGGACTTCTGCGGGACGTCGCCGGGCGCCGGCGACTGCCGGATGATGGGCGAACCCGGCTGAGACGGACAGCTCGAATCGGGCACGGGCGTGGGCGTCAACTGCAGCGACGCGGTGCCGAGGTACGAGGACGCCGCCTGCAGCGACTGCCCGGTGAGGTCGGGCAGCGTGACGTTGCCCGACGAGATCGTGAAGTTCACGGTGCTGCCCTGGTCCACCGACGACCCGCCCTCGGGATCGGTCGAGATGACGACCCCTGCGCCAACCGTCGGAGAGTTCTGCCGCGTCTCCGAGCCGGCGGCGAGCCCGGCGTCGGTGATGGCCGTCTTCGCCTGGTCGAGCTGCATGTTCACGACATCGGGCACCGAGACCGCCTCGCGACCGGTCGAGATGAACACGCTCACCGGCGTGCCGGTGTCGACGATCTCGCCGGCGCTGGGTTCGGTCTCGATGACCTCCCCGGCGGGGACCGTGTCGCTCACGCGATCCATGCGCGTGGGCGGCAGGGTGAGCGCCTGCAACTCGTTGGCCGCCTCCTCCCACGTCGAACCGCTCAACTCGGGGACCTCCCGAGCGTTCGAGGGGAGCGTGTCGCTCGGTTGCAGGTTGAACGCCCAGTACATGACGGCGACGACGATGACGACGACCGCGATGATGCCCGACCAGATCCAGATCGCCGGCGGGCGTCGCTGCGTCCGCGTCATGGTGTCGTCCTCGGTGAGCTGGCGGAGCGCGAGCTCCGAGGTCGACAGCGAGCCCGTTGGCGTCCCGAAGAACAGCGCCGTCTCGTCGGTCTTCTTCGGGACGGGGATGCGACCGGATGCCGCAGCCTCGACGTCGGCGCGGAACTCCGCCGCCGTCTGGTACCGGGCCGTGCGGTCCTTGGCGAGGGCGTGCAGGACGACCGAGTCGAGGGCCGGTGACACCTTCGGGTTGATGACGCTCGGCTTGACCGGCCGCTCGCTGACATGCTGGTAGGCCACGGCGACGGGCGTGTCGCCGCGGAACGGCGGCCGACCGGTGAGGAGTTCGAAGAGGACCACGCCCGTGCTGTAGAGGTCGGTCCGCGCGTCGACGGTCTCGCCCTTGGCCTGCTCGGGCGAGAAGTAGGAGGCGGTGCCGAGGATCGCCGTGGTCTGGGCGACGGTCGTCGCCGAGTCGGACACGGCCCGGGCGATGCCGAAGTCCATGACCTTCACCTGGCCGCCCGTGGTGATCATGATGTTGCCCGGCTTGATGTCGCGGTGCACGACACCGGCACGGTGCGAGTACTCGAGCGCGGTCAGCACGCCGTCGATCACCCGGGCGGCGGCGGTCGGATCGAGTGGACCGTCGTGGATGATGTCCTTCAGCAGGCGGCCCTCGACGAACTCCATCACGATGAAGGGCAACTGCACCTCGTGCCCGGATGCGTCGAGCACCGTCTCCTCGCCGGCGTCGAACACGCGCACGATCGTCGGGTGCGCCATCCGGGCAGCCGACTGCGCCTCCTGGCGGAACCGCATGCGGAATGCCGGATCGGTGGCGAGCTGCGGCTTCAGCAGCTTGATCGCGACCTGGCGGCCGAGACGACTGTCGGTGCCCACGTGGACGTCGGACATCCCACCGCGCCCGATGAGCGCACCCACGCGGTACCTGCCCGCGAGCATGCGTTCGTCGTCGTTCACGGTGTCTCCGTTCGTGTAGGGCTCGTTCCGGGGATGCTAGGGCTGGATCGTCACCGGGGCGGCGGGCGAGAACGGCGAGTCGAGCTGGCCGCAGAAGTACCGGTAGGTGACCTCGAAGTCCTCGCTCCCCGCCTGCACGTTGACGCTCGTCGTCCCCGCGCCGACCGGGCTGGGCGCGGTCGCATCGTTCGTGACCGCGACCTCGTAGCCGCTCAGCTGCTGCCCGGACGGGCAGCTCGCCGCGGGCCAGCTGACCTGGACGATGCCGCCGGATGCGACATCCGCCGGGTTCACCGTCGGCGCGTTCGCCGGCGCGCTCGGGGTCTCGGGTGCACCCAGATAGGTGACCGTGATGGTCGTGCCGATCTCGACGGGACCACTCGGGTTGACGTCCGAGACCGTGTTCGCCTGGTCGGGGCTGGTCGCCGGCGCGCCCTCCTGGGTGTTCACGGGGAAGCCGAGACCCTCGAGCTCGGCGCGCACGTCGTCGACGTTCCGGCCGATGTACGCCGCGCGATCCACCTGCTCGGTCGTCGGAGCGGCGGTGGTGGTCTCGGGCGGTGGCGCGCTCGACGAGGTCGGCGGCGCGGTCGTCGCGGTCGTGGGAGGTCCGCTCGACGTGGACGCCGCGGGCTGGTTGCCGCTGTTCAGCGCGAGCGCGATGATCGTGCCGATGAGGACGAGCGCGAGCAGGATGATGAGGACGATGAGCGGCCACGTCCACGGACTCCGCTTCCGCTCGGCGGGCTGCTCCTCCTCCTCGCCGTCGGGCAGGCCTGCGCCGGCGGCGAGGACCGTCGTCGCAGCGGTGTTCGCGCCCGACTGGGGCATGAGCATGGTGGCGGCGGTCATGCCGGCCGCGACGCCGAGCACGGCCGGAACGGCGGCGGCCGCCGCCTGGACGTCGCCACGGCGCAGCGCGGTGGCGGCCCGAGCGAGGTGCGCGGCTGTCTGCGGGCGGTCGGCGGGGTTCTTCGCGATGCACGAGTAGACGAGGTTCCGCACGGGCTCGGACACCGTCACCGGCAGGTCGGGCGGCGTCTCGTTGATCTGCGCCATGGCGATCGCGACCTGGGACTCGCCCGTGAAGGGGCGGCGACCCGCGAGGCACTCGTAGGCGACGATGCCCAGCGAGTAGATGTCGGTCGTGGGCGAAGCCGGGTGGCCCGAGGCCTGCTCGGGGGAGAGGTACTGCACGGTGCCCATGACCTGGCCGGTCGCCGTCAGCGGCACCTGGTCGGCGATCCGGGCGATGCCGAAGTCGGTGATCTTCACGCGGCCGTCGGGCGTGATGAGCAGGTTGCCCGGCTTGATGTCGCGGTGCACGAGGCCGGCCGCGTGCGCGGCCTGGAGCGCGGCGGCGGTCTGCGCGACGATGTCGAGGACCTTGTCGGTCGAGAGCACGTGCTCGCGCTCGAGGATCGTCGAGAGCGCCTCGCCGGGGACGAGCTCCATGACGAGGTAGGCGCTGCCCTCCTCCTCGCCGTAGTCGAATACGTTGGCGATGCCCTCGTGGTTCACGAGCGCGGCGTGACGGGCCTCGGCGCGGAAACGCTCGAGGAAGCCCGGGTCGCCGAGGTATTCGTCCTTGAGGATCTTCAGCGCCACCTGGCGGCCGATGACGAGATCGGTGGCCTGCCACACCTCGCCCATGCCGCCGATGGCGATCCGGGACTGCAGCTCGTACCGTCCACCGAAGGTGAGCCCAGCACTCGGTCTCATTTGTTCAGCACCGCCTCTAGTACCTGTTTCGCCAATGGCGCGGCAATCAGATTGCCGAACCCCTCCTGACCAAGCCCTCCGCCGTCTTCCACGAGCACCGTGATCGCATACTGAGGGTCGTCGGCGGGGGCAAAACCTGTGAACCACAAGGTGTAGGGATCGTCCTCGCCGTTCTCCGCTGTACCCGTCTTACCGGCCACGCTGACGCCGTCTATTCTTGCATTACTCGCGGCACCGTTCTCGACGCCGTTGACCATCATCTCGGTCATCGTCCTGGCCGTCGACTCGCTGATCGCGCGGCCGAACTGGGTCGCGTCGAACTCCTCGATCGGGCGGAAGTCGGGCGCCGTGATCGATTCGACGAGGTCGGGGTTCATCACGATCCCGCCGTTGGCGATCGCCGCGGAGACCATGGCCATCTGCATCGGAGTCGCCCGCACGTCGCCCTGGCCGAAGCCGCTGAGCGCCGTCTGGGGCGCGTCGGGGTTCGCCGGGTACGTACTCGTCTCCGTGGGGTTCGGGATCGTGAAGTTCGAGTTGAAGCCGAACTTCTCGGCCTGTGCGCGGATGGCATCGTCGCCGAGCTCGAGTGCGAGCTCGGCGAACGGGATGTTGCACGACAGCCGCAGCGCGGTCGCGAGGGTGACCTCGGACCCGCCGCCGCAGGTGCCACCGCTCGAATTCCGCACGACCGAGCTCGTCTCGGGGAGCGTGAACTCGGCGGGGTTCGGGAAGGTGCTGTCGGGCGTGTACTGGCCCGACTCGAGCGCCGCGGCGGTCATCACGAGCTTGAAGACCGATCCGGGCGGGTTCATGTCGCCGCCGGTGGCGCGGTTGAAGAGCGGGTCGCCCGGATCCTCGACGAGGTTCTGGTAGGTCTGCTCGACCTCCTCGCCGTTGTGGACGGCGAGGCTGTTCGGGTCGTAGGTGGGCTTCGTGACCATCGCGATGATGCGACCGCTGCTCGGCTGGGTCACGATGATCGCGCCGGTGTAGTCGCCGAGCGCGTCCCACGCGGCCTGCTGCGCGACGGGGTCGATCGTGACCTCGACCGACGCGCCCATCGGGTCCTGGCCGGAGATGAGCCGGTTCAGCGAGTCGAAGAACTGCGACTCCGACGTGCCGCTCAGCTCGGCGTTCAGCGAGCCCTCGAGCCCGGTCGCCTCGCCGTTGACGGGGATGAACCCCGTGATCGGTGCGTACAGCGGACCGTTCGCGTAGATGCGCTGGAACTTGTAGTCGTCGTCGGACGGCTCCGAGAACGCGATCGGGTCGCCGCCGACCAGGATCGGCCCGCGTTCGACCGAGTAGCTCTGGTACAGGGTCCGCGCGTTGCGCGGGTCGGCGGCGAGGTTGTCGGCCTGCGCATACTGGATCACCGTCGACGCGACGAAGAGCGTGAGGAACATGAGGAGGGAGACGACGGTCACCCGCTTGAGTTCGCGGTTCATCCGTCGATCACCAGCCTCGGGTGGTTGCGGACCGTGTCGGAGAGCCGCAGCAGCAGCGCGACGATGATCCAGTTGGCGACGAGCGAGGAACCGCCGGCCGCGAGGAAGGGCGTCGTGAGGCCGGTCAGGGGGATGACCCGGGTCACGCCGCCGACGACGATGAAGACCTGGAGGGCGACGACGAACGAGAGCCCGACGCCGAGGAGCTTGCCGAAGTCGTCCTGCCCGGCGAAGCCGATGCGGAAGCCCCGGGCCACGAAGAGGACGTAGAGCGCGAGGATCGCGAACAGGCCGGCGAGGCCCAGCTCCTCGCCGAGGCTCGCGATGATGTAGTCCGACTGGGGCACTGGCGTGAGGTCGGGGCGGCCCTGGCCGAGGCCGGTGCCGATGAGACCGCCGTTGGCGAGTCCGAACAGGCCCTGCACGAGCTGGAAGGAGCCGCCCTGGGCGTCGTACACGGCCGGGTCGAACGCGTTCAGCCAGTTCTGGAAGCGCCCGTTGACGTAGTCGAGGGTCTGGCTGGCGATGATCGCGCCGGCGAGGAACATGCTGAGCCCGAGGACGACCCACGACAGCCGGCTCGTCGCGACGTACAGCATGACGAGGAAGAGCCCGAAGTAGAGGAGCGCGGTGCCGAGGTCGCGCTGGAAGACGATGACCGCCATCGACAGGGCCCAGACGACCAGCAGCGGGCCGAGGTCGCGGCCACGCGGGAACCGCATGCCGAGGAACGTGCGACCGACCATCGACAGGGAGTCGCGATTGCGCACCAGGTAGCCCGCGAAGAACACGGCCAGGGCGATCTTCGCGATCTCGCCCGGCTGGAACGTCACGAGGTCGCCGATCCCCACCCAGACGCGGGCGCCGCCGCGGGTCTGGCCGAGTCCCGGCACGAGCGGCAGCAGCAGGAGGACGATCGCGATGAGCCCGGAGAGGTACGTGTACCGGAACAGCGTGCGGTGGTTGCGGATCAGCAGGATCGTGGCCATCGCCGAGATGATCGCGATCGCGCTCCACACGATCTGGCGCACCGCGGCGCTGTCCCAGCCGCCGTCGCCGTACGCGATGTCGATGCGGTAGATCATCGCGATGCCGAGCCCGTTCAGCACCGTCGCGACCGGGAGGAGGAACGGGTCGGCATCGCGCGCGACGAAGCGCATGGCGATGTGCAGCCCGAACACCAGCACCGACAGTCCCGCGCCGAGCAGCACGAGTTGCGTGTCGATCCGCCCGAGCGCGCCGAGCTGCACGAGCACGATCGCGCCGGCGTTGATGATGCAGGCGACGATGAGCAGGCCGAGCTCGAGGTTGCGCAGCTTCTGCGGCATGCGGATGCGGCGGACGCTCCCCGTCGCGGGGGCGCGCTCGGGGGCGCGGGCCGCGGCTCGGTCAGTCAACGGACTCCTCCAATCGGTCCACGATGCGCATGGCCTCCTCGAGCGTGCCGGCCGTGATCGTCTGCTCGACGCGCTGCTGGTCGTACGCCTTCAGGTCGGCGATGTCCACCGGCGTCTCCGAGTGGAGGCGGTGCAGGGAGATCGGGCCGAGGTCCTGCTGGATGCCCTGGTAGATCGCGACGCGGCCGTTGTACTCGCCGACGTAGTACCGCGTCTGCGTCCACTGGTAGCCGAGCGCGGTGACGGTGACGATCGCGCCGACGAGCAGCGCGATCCAGACCCCCCACATGATGCGCCGCCGCCGGCGGCGGCGCTCGTCCTCCTCGATGAGCTCGTCGAAGTACTCCTCGGAGTCGGGCTCGAAGTGCGTCTCCTGCACCGGGTGCGGGCGGAAGGGAGTGAGGCGGATGCCCGGGCGGCGTGCCGGCTCGGACGCCGTGCCGAACGCGAGCGGTGCGGCGGCCGAACCGACGATGAGCGGCGGCGTGTCGGGTGCGGGCGGGTCGCCGATGTCGACGACCACGACGGTCACGTTGTCGGGGGCGCCGCCGTCGAGCGAGGCCTTGACGAGTCGGTCGGCGACCTGCTTCGCGCCGGCGTCCGCGGCGAGCATCTCGTGGATGTCGTCGAAGGAGACGACGCCCGAGAGGCCGTCGGAGCACAGCATCCATCGATCGCCCGGGTGGGTGTCGATGACCATGGTGTCGATCTCGGGGGAGGCCTCGACGTCGCCGAGCACGCGCATCAGCACCGACCGTCGGGGGTGCACCATGGCCTCCTCGGCCGTGATGCGGCCCGCGTCGACGAGGCGCTGGACGAACGTGTGGTCGGTCGAGACCTGGCTGAGCTCGCCCGATCGGAAGAGGTAGACGCGCGAGTCGCCGATGTGCGCGATGACGACCCGATCCTGCTGCACGAGCATCGCGCTCGTCGTGGTCCCCATGCCGGTGAGCTCGGAGTGCTCGGCGACCGTCTCCTCGAGGTTGCGATTGGCCGAGAGCAGCGCGGATTCGAGCGCCGCGGCGGCGTCGGCCGACGAGTCGTAGTCGGCGTCCGCGTCGGCGATGCGCCGCGTCGCGATCGCGCTCGCGACGTCGCCGCCCGCGTGCCCGCCCATGCCGTCGGCGACGAGGAAGAGCCGGCGGCCCGCGTAGCCGGAGTCCTGGTTGCTCGCGCGGACCCGACCGACGTGCGAGACCGCCGCGCTCGCCTTGACGCTGGCCATCGGCTACCGCCGCAGCTCGAACGTCGTCGCTCCGACCTTGACGGTGGCTCCGAGCGGGATGGGCGTGGGCACGGTGACTCGGGAGCCGTTGAGGAACGTGCCGTTCGTGGAATCGAGGTCCTGGATCATCCAGCGGCCGTTCCACAGCATGAGGCGCGCGTGGTGCGTCGACGTGTAGTCGTCGCGGATGATGATGGCCGAGTCGCTCGAGCGGCCGATCGTGATCTCGTCGCGGCCGAGCGGGAACTCGGCGCCCGACTTCGCCCCCGAGGTGATGACGAGGCGCGAGGCGTTCTCAGCGGTGGCGTCGCCCCCGCCTCCCGCGGGCGTCGGCGCCGGCTTCGAGACCGCGGCGGTCGGGGCGGTCGCGCTCGCCGCCGGGGCGGGCCCCGGCGTGGCCGCGGCGACTTCCGGCTGCAGCTTGCGCACGCGCTGGCCGAACAGGTCGCTCCGCAGCGCGTAGACGATGGCGAACACGAACACCCACAGCAGCAGCAGGAAGCCGAGCTGCAGGACGAGCAGCGTGAGTTCACTCATCGGTCGGGCCCCCAGAATCCGCCGTCGTCGCGGCGCTGGGAAGCCGGGTCGACGCGGCGCGCGGCCGCGGTGTCGGTGGGTTCGGCTTGGGCGAGCACCCGGAACACGATACGCGAGCGACCGATCGTGATGACCGAGTCGGGCTCGAGCACGGACTCCTTGACGGGTTGCCCGTCGAGCTGCGTGCCGTTCGTGGACCCGAGGTCCCGCACCCGGGCCCGCTGGCCGTCCCACTGGACCTCGGCATGTCGGCGCGACGCGCCGGAGTCGTCGAGCGTGAGGTCGGCCTCGCTGCCGCGGCCGATGACCGTGCGGCCCTTGAGGATCGGATGCCGCCGGCCGTCCACGTCGAGCACGGGAGTCCAGGCGACGCGGCCCTTCACGTTCTGCGACTCGACCGACACCATGCCCTCGGACAGGCCGGGGTCGGGATGCAGGACGATCGAGATGCCGCCGGCGAACTGGAAGCGCTGGGTCGCCGCGTGCTTCTGCACGAGGTCGGTGAGATCGTCGATGAGCGCCGGGCCGAGGGAGTCCATGCGCTGGTGGTCGGCGGGGGACATCCGCACGATGAAGCGATTCGGCACCAGGACGCGATCGCGCGAGACGACGGCGGCCTTCGTGTCGATCTCGCGCTTCAGCGCCGCGGTGATCTCCACGGGCTGCAGCCCCGAGCGGAAGGTCTTCGCGAACGCGCCGTTGACCGCGCGCTCGAGACCCTTCTCGAAGTTGTCCAGTAGGCCCACAGGTCTCCCGTCCGGTGCGTTTTCGACTCACATGCTAACCGCAGCCCGTGCGTACCCGCCGGGCTGCGGGCGGAAACGATGCGGTTCCGAGAGGTTCGACTCAGTCGAACACCGCCGCCTGCTCCTCCTCGTCGACGTCGAGCGACAGGGTCGGGATCGACGCGGTGAGCAGCGTGCCGTCGGCTCGGCGCGCGCCGCGGACGTTCTGCATCGTCGGCGCGCCGACGCGTCGAGCGCCGTGCCCGTCGAGCCGGACCGTCACCGGCGTGTCGGCGGTCACGACGACCTCCTCGCCGCGCACCTCGAGCAGCATCGAGGCATCCGGCCCGCCGGTCTCGAGCCGGAACCGGATGGCCTCCTCGGTCAGGTCGACCCGGATGCGCGCGCCGCGGATCGTCAGGCGGAACGACAGTCGGTCCCATCCGTCGGGAAGGCGCGGATCGAACGTGAAGCGGCCGTTGTGGTCGCGGAACCCGCCGAAACCGGACACGAGCCCCGCCCAGACGCCTCCGGTCGACGCGACGTGCACGCCGTCGGCGGCGTTGTGGTGCAGGTCGGCCAGGTCGACGAAGAGCGCCGAGCGGAAGTAGCGCAGCGCCAGCTCGTGGTACCCGACCTCGGACGCGATGATCGACTGCACCACCGCCGACAGCGTCGAGTCTCCCGTCGTCAGCGGGTCGTAGTACTCGAAGTCGGCCAGCTTCTCCTCCGTGGTGAAGCGATCGCCCTGCAGGTAGAGGGCCAGCACGACGTCGGCCTGCTTCAGCACCTGGAAGCGGTAGATGACGAGCGGGTGGTAGTGCAGCAACAGGGGGAGCCGGTTGTCGGGCGTGTGCTCGAGGTCCCACAACTCCTTCTCGAGGAACGCGGCGTCCTGCGGGTGCACGCCGAGCTTCTCGTCGAACGGGATGTGCATGTACGCCGCCGCCCGCCGCCATCCGGCGACCTCGGCCGGTGTCACCCCGAGCCGCTCGACGAGCCGCTTGTGCGCGTGCGGGTCGAGCACCTGGAGGTTGTCGACCGCCCCGGCGGCCGCGGAGAGGTTCGCCCGCGCCATGACGTTCGTGTAGAGGTTGTCGTTCACGACGGTCGTGTACTCGTCGGGTCCGGTGACGCCGTGGATGTGGAACACGTCGTCGGTGTTCGTGCGCCAGAACCCCAGGTCCTCCCACATCCGGGCCGTCTCGACGAGGATGTCGATCGCGCCGCGGGCGAGGAAGTCCTCGTCGCCCGTCGCGGCGACGTACTGGCAGAGCGCGTATGAGATGTCGGCGTCGATGTGGTACTGCGCCGTGCCTGCGGCGTAGTAGGCGCTCGACTCGAGGCCGTTGATCGTGCGCCACGGGAACAGGGCCCCGTGCTGGTTCATCTCCAGCGCGCGGGCTCGGGCGGGCTCGAGCATCCGCTGCCGGAAGCGCAGCACGTTCCGCGCCACGATCGGCGCGGTGTAGCTGAGGTACGGCATCACGTAGATCTCGGAGTCCCAGAAGTAGTGGCCGCCGTAGCCGGATCCCGAGACGCCCTTCGCGGCGACGCCGCCGCCGTCGGTGCGGGCCGTCGCCTGCACGAGCTGGAACAGGTTCCACCGCGTCGCCTGCTGCAGCTCGGGCTGGCCGGCGATCTCGACGTCGGAGCGGGCCCAGAAGTCCTCGAGCCACGAGCGCTGCTGCGCGAACAGCTCGGCGACGCCGACCTCGGCCCCGCGGTCGAGGGTGCGCTCGCACCGGTCGACGAGCTCGCGGGCCGGCACCTTCCTGGCCGTGTGGTAGCTGATCAGCTTCGTGATGCGGATCGGCACGCCCTTGCGGGCACGCACCCGGTAGATGTGCTTGGCGAGGTCGTCGCCGATCGAGCTGCTCTCGCTGAACTCGTTGTCGGTCGTGATCGAGTGCTGCGCGCCGACCGCGATGGCCATCTTCGAGTTCGTCGTCTGGTAGCCGAGGACGTAGCGGCCGTCCTCCGACTTCTTCTGCACGCGCGGCTGCAGCACGCGCTCGGTGAAGGTCTCGGCCTTGCGCGGGTCGAACGCGCCGGGCGCCTCCGTCACGCCGCCCCGGTACTCGTCGCGTCCGTCCTGGCGGTTCAGGATCTGGCTGGAGATCGTCACCGCCGCGTCGGCGTCGAGGAGCTCGACCTCGTAGTCGATGACGCCGAGGTGGCGGTCGGTGAAGCTCACCATGCGGCGGCTCGTGATGAGCACGCGCTTGCCCGACGGCGTGCGCCACTCGATCCGGCGGCTCAGGACGCCGAGTCGGAAGTCGAGGCGGCGCTCGTACCCCATGATCTCGGCCTCCGTGATGACGAGGGGCTCGTCGTCGACGTAGAGGCGGATGATCTTGGCATCCGGCGCGTTCACGATCGTCTGGCCCACCCGAGCGAACCCGAACGCCTCCTCCGCGTGGCGGATCGGCCAGGTCTCGTGGAAGCCGTTGATGAACGTGCCGTGGACGTGGCCGTCGCGGCCCTCCTCGACGTTGCCGCGGAGGCCGAGGTAGCCGTTGCCGACCGCGAAGAGCGTCTCGGTGCGGCCCATGTCGTCGACGCCGAACTCGGTCTCGACGAGCGCCCACTCGTCGATCGGGAAGATCGTGCGGTTCAGCGGATCGGTGTCGGCGAACCTCATGCTCGGTCCTCCTCTTCTGGTGCGGCGGGTGCTGCGGCGGTCGGGGTCTGCGGGTCGGCGGCGTCGTTGAGGATGGCGGAGGTCTCGCCCGCTCGCTCGAGCGCCGGGATGAGCTCGTCGAGCTCGTCGACGATCACGTCGGCCCCGAGTTCGGTGAGCGCCTCGCGGCCCACGCCGCGGTCGACGCCGACGACGAGCGCGAACGGTCCGCTCGCGCCGGCCTTCACGCCGGATTCCGCGTCCTCGATGACGGCGCACTCCTCGGGCGCGAGCCCCAGGAGCTCGGCCGCGCGCTCGAACATGTCGGGCGCCGGCTTGCCGACGATGCCCTCGCGAGCCGCGACCGCGCCGTCGACGACGACCTCGAAGCGCTCGGCGAGCCCGGCCGCCTCGAGCACGGCGGGCGCGTTCTTCGAGCTCGACACCACCGCGACGTCGCCGCCCGCGCGCTCGATCGCGTCGAGCAGCGCGACGCTCGCGGGGTAGGGCTCCACGCCCTCCTCGGCCAGGGTCGCGTTGAACGCCTCGTTCTTCCGGTTCCCGAGGCCGTGGACGGTCTCCGCCGTCGCGGCATCCGACACGTCGCCCTCGGGCAGGCGGATGCCGCGGCTCTCGAGCAGGGAGCGCACGCCGTCGTAGCGCGGCTTGCCGTCGATGTACGCGAAGTAGTCGGCGTCGCGGTAGGGCTCGGCGCCGTGCGCCTCGAGGAATGGAGCGAACAGCCGCGCCCACGCGTGCATGTGGACGACCGCGGTCGGCGTCAGCACGCCGTCGAGGTCGAACAGCCAGCCGCGGATGCCGCCGAGGTCGACATCGTGCGGATCGACGGGCGCATGCGCGTCGCGAGGGTGGGTCACGGGCGATCCTTTCGGTTGGGGGTCGGTGGGGCGCCGGTGCCGTGGTGCAAGGGTATGCCCGCGGTCGGCGGCGGCGCGAGGTGCAGCGGTGGTTCCGAGCGGATGCCAAGGGTGCTCGTCGTCCGGTCGGGGCGGTTGCGCGCCGCCTGTGCGGCGGCCGTCCGGGGCATCCGCTCGATTCGGGCGCGCCGACCACCTGTGTTAGTCTCGGTTGGCTGGTTCGCACCCCGTGCGAAGCGGTATGCGCAAGTGGCGGAATAGGCAGACGCGCACGGTTCAGGTCCGTGTGCCCGTGAGGGCGTGGGGGTTCAACTCCCCCCTTGCGCACCACCAGCAGAACGGCTCGATCCCGATGGGATCGGGCCGTTCTCGCGTCAGCCCGCCCGCTGCTCGTGGATGGCCGTGCTGAAGCTCGACGCGTTGAGCTCGAGGTAGGCGTGGCGCTCCGTGATCGACAGCGTCATCGAGTTCCGGCGCTCGAGCGAGGCCGCGACGTCGTCGATGAAACCGGGGTCGAAGCTGACCAGCGGGATCTCCTCGGCGCGATGGATCCGCTTCCCCGCCCACGCCGCGGCGACCTTCGCCGGGTCGCGGTGCGTGTAGACGGCGGCTCGATCGGCGAGCTTGGCGCCGAAGTGCAGGCGTTCGGCATCCGGGGCGCCGACCTCGATCCATGCCGTCACGCGTCCGGTGAGGTCGCGCACGAGCACCGCGGGTTCGTCGGTGGCGGCGACCCCCTCGCTGAAGGCGATGCCCTCCTCGTACTCGAGGCAGTAGGCGAGCAGGCGCGTCACCATGAACGCGTCCGTCTCGGAGGGGTGCCGCGCCAGGCGGAGCGTCAGGTTCTCGTAGACGCCGCGGTCGACGTCCGCGAGTTGCACGTCGAACGTGTGGATCGTCGCACCGAGGGCCATGGTCCTCGAGCCTACGGGCGCGGCGGTCCGATCCCGCAGTCCGGCCGCTAGGCTGCGGGGCATGCGCCGGGTCCTCCGCTCGTTCGTCCTCCAGGGGCTCGGCGCCATCGCGGTGCTGGCCGCGATCGGTCGGACGGTCCGCCTCCTCGGTGGCGAGAATCCTGCCGAGGACAAGGCGGTCCGCGCCCTCCAGGCCGCCTCGGGACATCCGCCCGACGGCGACGGCGCTGCCGAGGTGCCGGTGGACCCGGACCGGCCGCGTTCGCCGCTCGATCGGATCACCGCTCCGCTCTCGTGGTACTCGGGCGTGCCGCAGACGGTCGCCAACGGGGCGATCTGGTGCGTCGTGACCTGGGTGCTGACGCGCGACCGGCGCTCCGCGGTGGCACCCGCCGCGACGCTCGCGCTCGAGACCGCCTGCTTCGTCGGAGCCGCCGCGCTCGTCGGGCGACCGCGACCGCTGGGCGTCTGGCGCCCCGAGCCGCCGCATGCGACGTCGTCGTTCCCGTCGGGGCACACCGCGGCATCCGTCGCCCTGCACACCACGCTCGCCGACCTGCTCGACCGTCGCGGCGTCCGCGGCGCGCGGGTGCTCGGGCCGGTGCTGCGGTACGCGATTCCGGCCGGCATCGCGTTCTCGCGGATCCACCGCGGGCAGCATCACATCACCGACACCGTCGCGGGGGCACTGCTCGGGCGCTGGAGCGCCGGAGTCGTGCGGCGGGAGTTGCTCTGACGTCGTCGGGCACCCCGGGCACCCGCACCGTGATGCGAACGATATTCGCGGGACCTACCCTGTTCACATGGCACCCGTTCCGCGGCGCACGGCCGCTCGACCCGCGATCACGTCGATGTCTCGCCGGGGGGTCCGAGGCGCGCTCGCGGTGACCGTCGTGGCCGCGATGACCCTCGCGCTGAGTGCCTGCACGTTCGGCCGGGACGAGGTCGACCGCGGGCCCATCGACGGCGGGGACTTCGCCGACGACGGCTGCACGAGCGTCGTCGTCGCGACGTCGTCGGAGAAGGTGAACATGCTCGACGCCCTCGCCGCGGCGTTCAAGGAGTCGCCCGAGCACGCGGCGCTCGACGAGTGCGCGACCGTCCGGCCAGTGAACGTGTCCTCGGGCGACGCGACGCGGTTCCTCACCGCGGGAGGGGACTGGCCCGACGAGGACACGCGCCGCTGGCCGACCCTCTGGTCTCCCGCCTCGACCGTGTGGACCGAGCGGGTCGCGGCCGCGGCATCCGCTTCGCTCGTCGGCGAGCCGGCGTCGTTCACCCACACGCCGATCATCTTCGCGATGCCGGAGACCATGGCGAAGGCCCTCGGCTGGCCCGATGCCGAGATCGGCATCTCCGACTTCGAGGCGCTGTGCGCCGACCCGGACGGCTGGAGCAGCGCGGGCAAGCCGATCTGGGGCTCGTTCAAGATCTCGAAGACGAACCCGAACACGTCGACCACGGGGCTGTCGGCGATCCTGATGCAGTCGTACGAGGCATCCGGCAAGACCGACGGGCTCACGTCGGCGGACGTCGCGGGCGCCGAGGAGTTCTCGCGGGTGTTCGAGGAGTGCGTCATCCACTACGGCGACACGACGGGCAAGGTGCTGACGACGCTGTACGACGAGACGCAGAACGGCGCGGGCGGCTCCGGCTACGTCTCGGCGGTGGCACTCGAGGAGACCTCGATGCTGAACTACAACCAGGGCAACCCCGACTCGCACACCGTGCAGCCCGGCGAGACGCTGACGCCGCCGAAGGAGAAGCTCGTCGCGATCTACCCGACCGGCGGGTCGATGTGGTCCGACAACCCGATCACGGTGCTCGGCGCCGACTGGGTCACCGACGTCCAGCGCGCCGCGGGGGAGGCGTTCGTCGACTTCCTCGCCACCGAGCCGGCGCAGCGAATCCTGCCCGAGTACGGGTTCCGGCCCCTCGACGAGTCGGTGCCGCTCGGCGACCTGTTCACCGAGCAGTACGGCGTCGATCCCGCGGGCCCGGCGGTCACCCTGCCCCGCCCGGACGTCGACGTCGTGTCGGCGGCGCTCGACCAGTGGACGCAGATCCGCAAGCCGTCGTCGGTGCTGGAGCTCATCGACGTGTCGGGCTCGATGGACGACCAGATCGGCGACGGCCGCTCGAAGCTCGACGGCGCGATCGAGGGCGCCCAGGCGACGCTCGGCCACTTCCGCGGCACCGACGAGGTCGGCATGTGGGCGTTCACCACCGGCGTGGACTCGTCGGCGGGGGAGAACCTGATCGTGCTGCGGGACGTCTCGCCGCTCGGGTCCGACCGCGAGACGTTGAGCGCTTCGGTCGACGACCTGCGCTACGCGAACCGCGAGGGCACGCCCCTGTACGACGCGATCGCCGTCGCGTACGACGAGATGGTCGCCCGCGCGGAGCCCGGTCGCATCAACGCGATCGTCGTGCTGTCGGACGGCCAGGACACCGACTCGTCGATCTCGATCGACTCGCTGATCGCCAAGATCGGCGGGGCCTCTCGCGAGGGCGGCGACGCGGCGCCGGTGCGGATCTTCCCCATCGCCTACGGCGAGGGCGCCGACACCGGCTCGCTGCAGCGCATCGCCGAGGCGACCGGCGGCCAGTGGTTCGACGCCTCGGATGCCGCGAAGATCGACCTCGTGTTCGCGTCGGTCATCAACAACTTCTAGGGGCGACGGATGGGAGCCCGGTACTTCGCAGCCTCGGACGGATACGTCGACGACGCGGCCGACGCATTGCAGTCCACCCCGGTCTACGTCTCGCCGGAGGTCGGCGGCGCGGCGGCACTGCAGGACGCGTTGCTCGCACAGGTCGGCGACGACTCGATCGGCATCGCCGTGTTCTCGGACAACGCCGCGCTCGAGGCATCCGGTCCCGAGATCGTGACCCAGCTCGCCGAGACGACCGGCTACGACACGATCATCGTCGCGGTCGGCGACGACCTGTCGGCCGGGTCGCGCGTGCTCGACGCGGGCGAGGCGATGCAGATCGCGAACCAGGCGGAGTCCGGAGCCGACAGCCTCGACCTGGCGCTCTCCGAGACGGTGCAGGGCGTGCAGGCCGCCGCCGAGCCGTCGCCGTTCGTCGGCGGCGGAGAGGGCGGGGGCGGCATCGGTCCCGGCTACGCGCTCGTGCTCGGCGCGGCGGTGCTCGTCGCTGCGGCCGGAGCGGTGTTCGGGGTGGTCCGCGCGCGACGGCGTCGTGCGCGCGGGGGCGGCGAGGGGAAGCTCCCCGAGCCCATCCGCCGCCACGTGGCGACCCTGCGGACGCTCGCCGGCGAGTACGCGCAGGTCGGCGCGCGCGGCAACGCCGCCGCCCAGCAGACCGCGAACGACACCATGCGGATCGCCGAGAACGTCGAGGAGCTGTTCGTCAGGCTCGACCGCGCCGGAGGCGGGCAGCGCGGGATCGCCGCCATCGAGTACGACGACACGCTCCGCAAGCTCACCGCGGCGCTCGACCGCGACTACCTGCTCGACATCCTCACCCACCCGCACCTCTGGGACGACCCCGACGAGCGCGTGCGGGAGGTGCGCGATGCGGTCGTCGCGGTCTCGGGCGAACTCGTGGAGAACATCAAGCAGGTCAACGCGCGACGCGGGCTGCACTTCCAGGTCTCGCTCGACGGCCTCATCGGCGGGCGCGAGGAGCTGCAGGAGTGGGAGCGCGCGTTCGAGCGCGCGTCGGGCGAGCGCGCGCTCGGCGAGGGCGACGGCCGGTTGCCGGGATCGGGCGCGTGACTCGAAGGCGGATGCCGCGCCCGCGGCGGTCGTCGACGGGGTCGTCGGTCCTGTAGGCTCATCCAGCCGGTCGGACGAACGGCATCGGAGCGGCGGAGCCGCCCCACGCGGATGTAGCGCAGCTGGTAGCGCGTCACCTTGCCAAGGTGAAGGTCGCGGGTTCGAACCCCGTCATCCGCTCCACGTCAAGGCCCCTCCTCCCACCCTCGTTCGCGACGGCGTCGGGCCCGCTCGGAGTCCGCGCCGTCTAGTCTGGGGCGGGTCGACACGCACGCGAACGGGGAACGGGGTGCGCATGGGACGGATCCGCCGGATGGCCGGGATCGGGCTGCTCGCCCTGGCGAGCCTCGGGCTGGCGGCGTGCTCGGAGCCCGTCGCACCGCCGACGTCGACCGACCCCGTGACATCCGCCGCCGACATGGCCGAGGCCGCCGCCTACTGCGAGCAGCGCGGCGGTGAGGTGCAGCAGCGCCAGCCGGCGTGGCAGACGGGGCTCGACGAGGACGACTGGGTGCCGCTCGGCGACCCGGTCGCGGTCTGCCGATTCCAGACGCTCGACGACGAGGCCCAGTCGCGCATCTACGTCGACCTCGTGACGATCACGTCCGACGAGCCGACGCTCGCGGCGCTCGCGTACCTGTCGCGCACCGAGATCCCCGACGATCCTCCGGGGAACCCCGCCTCCGCGCTCTGCGCGGCGCTGGGCGGCACCAGTCGCTTCGGCTCGAGCGAGTCGGGCGGGCTCACCGCGCCCGACGACCCCGACGACCCGGTGGTCGCGCCGTGCACGTTCGCCGACGGCTCGTTCATCGACGAGTGGGGCATCGCGTACTACGCCGAGGGCACGGTGCGGGGGATCGACCTCTCGAGCGTCTTCACATTCGACCGGTCGACGCTTCCCGAGGTGTTCTGAGCGGGTCGTCCGCTACGCACGCGCCTGCGCCAGCGCCAGCACCTCGACGCTCGGCAGGCCGGCCGGGAAGGAACCGGGGACGAGCAGCTTCGACCCGCGGATGCCGCTTCCGACGATCAGGTGCTCGTGCGACGCGCCCTCAGGGCCGCCAGCGTCGGCGCCGCGAGCAGGTCGGGTGCGTCGAGGGCCGGACCGAATTCGAGCGAGCCGAAGTGCATGGTGAGCAGGCTCTGACGGATGCCGCAGCTCGCGTGCGGTCCGCTCGGGCTGCGCCCGTCGGACGCCGGCGAGCGCCTGGGTCCAATGACCCGACCCTGCGGATCGACATCGGGTTGACTCGAGACGTGGTCCGGCGGGAACACGCCCGGACACCGGTCGAGGAGGTGACGCCGATGATGTGGGACTACGGCTTCGGCGGATGGTGGATGTGGCTACCCGGACTCCTCTTCGGGGCGCTCGTCATCGCGGGCATCGTGGTGCTCATCGTGCTGCTGGTGCGATCGGCCTCGGGGCACGGAGGAACCGGCGCCGCGTACGGCGGGGGGTCCGGGAGCATGGCCCGGCCCGATCGGGCGAAGGAGATCCTGGAGGAGCGACTCGCTCGCGGCGAGATCACGCCTGACGAGTTCCGATCCCTGGTGGCGACGCTCGACGAGGGTCGACGGGGAGGCGGAACGGCGTAGGACCACGCCCCGCGCCTCGCAGGTCGAGGACCTACCATCGATGCACCGGCCGGATCGGACGGAGGCATCGGGCATGGTCGACGACCCGCGACGCGACGCGTGGCAGTACCGCCTCGAGCGGTGGGAGCGCGAGCAGGCGCGCGGCCGCGGCGAGGCGGGCGAGGACGCTGCCGACGCCGATTCATCGTCTGCGGTCGCGGCGCCGACGGATGCCACGGGGCCGACGGGTGCCGCCGAGCCGACGCCGGAACGGCCCGCCGAGCGAACGACGGCAGGATCGCTCGCCGCCGAGCGGGCGGCGTACGTCGAAGTCGTGATCCAGCAGGCGATCCGGCGCGGCGAGTTCGACGACCTGCCGGGGGCGGGCAAGCCATTGCCGGGCCTGGGTCGCCACGACCCCGACTGGTGGATCCGCCGCAAGATCGAGACCGAGCGGCTCACCGGCCTCGGGCCGCCCGCGCTCACGCTTCGCGTCGAGGCCGCGGAACTCGAGGACCGCCTCGATCGACTCCACCGCGAGCACGAGGTGCGGGAGGCGGTCGCCGACTTCAACACGCGGGTCGCCGAGGCGCGCCGCCAGTTGCTGGGCGGCCCTCCGGTGGTCACGCCCACGCGCGACGTCGATGCCGAGGTCGCCGCCTGGCGCGAGCGGCGGGACGAGCGCCGCCGGGTCGCCGCCGAGGAGGCGGAGCGCGCGCGCGCCGAGGAGTCGGCCGCCGGGCGCGGCCGCGGCCGTCGCGGCTGGTTCCGCCGCGGCTGAGCGCGTGGTGATGCGGCGCGCGCCGATCCGCCGCGCGGCCTAGTCCAGCGCGTCGAGCCTGAGCGTCACCCCGCGGACGTCGTCGCCGAGCACGGTCGCCATCACGTGCGCCGCGTGGTTCGGGCCGTACTTGCGCGTGTACTCGGCGTCGAGCGCCTCGTGCAGCTCCGCGTCATCCGATGGGACGTCGATGAACGCGACGTCGCGGATGATGCCGGCCGACTTGATCCGGCCGACCCCGGCCTCCCTCGCTCGTCGGTACCATCCGTTCTCCGGTCCGTAGCCGGAGCGGACGAACAGCTCGTCGCCCACCCGGACGACCCACACGGTCGTGAACGGGCGCAGCGAGCCGTCGTCGCGCACCGAGGCGATCTCGAGCTGATCGGCCGCGCCCACGCGGTCGACTTGGTCGTCGGTCCAGCCGTGCATGTTCGGTCCTCTCTCATACGGGAGCGGCGGCGAGGCTCACACGAGTGTCGGCTCCTCGCCGAGCGGCTCGATGAGCGATGGGTCGTGCGGGTCGATCCGACGGTGGTTGTTCACGCGCGGGTCGACCTCGTACTCCGAGATCGTCGGCGCGACGCGATCGGACTGCGCGATGAGGAAGTCGACCATCGCCGACGCCTCGGCGGGGGAGAGCTTCTCGGGATCGAGGTAGTGGTCGATCGCGTCGAGCGGGAGGTAGACCGGCATCCGGTCGTGCACCTCGCCGGACGCATCTCGCGCCTCGCGCGTGATGATCGAGGTCGAGACCTCCCAGGTGCCGTCGTCGAGCTTGCGCGCGGTCGAGATGCCCGCCGCGGCGAGCACGTCGCCGGGGCCGTGGAGGTAGTGCGCGCGCTTCTTCCCCGGCTCGCCCGTCCACTCGAAGTAGCCGCGCATGGGGACGACGCACCGACCCGAGGCGAACGCGCCCTTCCACAGCCCGTTCGACGCCACGGTCTCGATGCGGCTGTTGAACTGCGGCCGCTTCGAGTCCTTCATGAAGGCGGGATGGAAGTCCCACCGCGCAGGCTCGAGGCGGCGGACGAACTCGCCGGTATCGGAGCGGGCGCGCTCGCGGACGATCGGCACCGTGTCGGTCGGCGCGAGGCTGTACGACGGCCGCCAGTCGGCGAAGTCGTTCTCGGCGTCGAAGACCGCGGTGAGGTCGTCGGCCTGCTGCGAGACCACGAATCGTCCGCACATGTCGGGTCGCCCTTCGAATTCCGGATGCCGCGAGCCTACGCCGCGCCCCCGACGCCCGTCACGGGCGTCACTCGCCCAGTCCGACGGAAAACGCATCCTGTTGCAAATGCGTTCGCATGGGTAGCGTGAAGAGCAGAGATCGGCCCGTCCGGGCCGGCGAGCCGCCCGATGTCGTGCGGCTCGTCCGTCGGAAGGCGCCGTTCACACATGTGAAGCACGTTTCGTGGAGCGAAGAGAGAGGGCACCACCGATGAGATCCTCACCCAGACACGCGCCGTGGCGCAGACGCGCGATCGCGGCATCCGGAGCACTGCTGCTCGGGGCGTCGTTGATGACGGCCACCGCGGCCGCGGCCGGCGACGACCCCCGCGAGGGACTCGGCGGAGGCCTGTACGACGCCGAGATCGCCGCCAGCGGCGTCGAGCTGCTCGAGAGCCTGCCGATCCCGGCGGGCTTCGTGATCAACTCCGACCTGGCGTTCACCGGCGACAAGGCCGTCGTCGGCAGCTTCTCGGGCTTCCAGGTCTTCGACATCTCCGATCCGGCCGCGCCGGTGCTCGAGACGGCGTTCGTGTGTCCCGGCGGCCAGGGCGACGTCTCCATCCACGGAGACCTGATGTTCATGTCCGTCGAGGCGAGCAACGGCCGCGTCGACTGCGGTACGCAGGGCACTTCCGGCGCCGTGGACCCCGAGCGCTTCCGCGGCGTCCGCATCTTCGACATCAGCGACCTCTCGAACCCCGTGCAGCTGCCGGGCGTGCAGACCTGCCGCGGTTCGCACACGCACACCATCGTGACCGACCCGGATGACGCGGAGAACGTGTACGTCTACAACTCGGGCACCTCGGGCGTGCGTTCGCCGCTCGAGCTCGAGGGCTGCGAGAACGCGGCGCTGACGACCGAGCCGGTCACCGAGGGCAACCCGACGCAGTGGCGGATCGACGTCATCAAGGTGCCGCTCGCGGCGCCTGATACGGCTGAGATCGTCAGCCAGCCCCGCATCTTCACCGATGTCGAGACCGGCGCGTACAACGGGCTCCAGAACACGCTGCCGGGCACCGCGCAGCACCCCAGCGGGTCGTTCTACTCTCCGACGCCGAACACCAACACCTGCCACGACGTGACGGCGTTCCCCGAGATCGGGCTCCTCGCCGGCGCCTGCCAGGGCAACGGCATCCTCGTCGACATCAGCGACCCGGTGAACCCGGTGCGCATCGACGCGGTCTCCGACCCGAACTTCTCGTACTGGCACTCGGCGACGTTCAGCAACGACGGCACGAAGGTGGTCTTCACCGACGAGTGGGGCGGCGGGACCGGAGCCCGATGCCTCGCCCAGCACGAGCCGTCGTGGGGCGCGAACGCGCTGTTCGACATCGTCGGCGGCGAGCTCGAGTTCGCGAGCTACTACAAGCTGCCGGCTGCGCAGACGACCGCCGAGAACTGCGTGGCGCACAACGGTTCGATCATCCCGGTGCCCGGCCGTGACGTCATGGTCCAGGCCTGGTACCAGGGCGGTGTGTCGATCTTCGACTTCACCGACACGGCGAACCCGGTCGAGATCGCGTACCTCGATCGAGGCCCGATCAACCCGAACGCGCTCGTGCTCGGAGGGTACTGGTCGACCTACTGGTACAACGGCAACGTGCTCGGCAGCGAGATCGCCCGCGGCTTCGACAGCCTCGCGCTGAGCGCGAGCGACTGGATGTCGGACAACGAGATCGCGGCCGCCGGAGAGATCCAGCTCGACGTGTTCAACGCCCAGACCCAGTCGATGCTCGTGCACGCGCCGAGCTTCGCGGTGGCGGGGTCCTACGTCGACCAGGCCGAGCGATCAGGCGACCTCACCGCCAAGCAGCTCGCACAGGTGCGCAAGCACCTCGCCGAGGCCGAGGCGCTGGAGGCCGACGGATCGAGCAGCAAGTCCGTGATCGCGCAGCTCGACAACGCGATCAAGAAGTCGGGCGCCGCGTCCGACTCGGCGGTCGTGCAGGCGATCCTCGACCTGAAGGCGACCTTCAGCTGAACCGGACGGTGGGGAGGCCTCGCGGCCTCCCCACCGCAGGACGATGCCCGGCGATCATCGGATCGCCGGGCATCGTCACGTCCGGGGGTGCGGAGAGGCCTGCGCTAGGAGCCCAGTTCGGCGAGCATCTGCTGCATCCGCGCGATCTCGATGCCCTGGTCGCCCTCGACATCGTTCGCGAACCGGTTGACCATGATCTCCATGCCGCCGCCGGCCGCCCGCAGGTCGGCGACCATCTGGAGGGCGCCGCCGTGGTGCTGGATCATGTACTCGAGGAACAGGCGCTCGAAGTCCTCGCCGGTGGCCGCCTCGAGTGACTCGAGCTGCTCGTCGGTGAGCATTCCGGGCATCATCTCGGCGCCGTGGTCCGCGTGGTCGCCTTCCAGCGGTGTGCCGCGATCGCGCAGCCAGTTCGCCATGAACTCGATCTCGTCCTCCTGGCTGACCCGCATCCGCTCGGCCATGAGCCGGAGGTCGCGATCGGTCGTGCGCTCGTCGACCCACTCCGTCATGGTCACGGCCTGGTCGTGGTGCACGATCATCATCTGCATGAACGCGATGTCGGCGTCGGTGTGCTCCGGCTGGCCGATCTCGGCGGCCTCCTCGGGCGAGAGCGTGCGGTTCTCCTCGCCCGGCGCGCCGAGCTGGACCACGGGGCTCGTCGACTCGGGCGAGTCGTTCCCGGTCGTGCACGCGGTCATGCCGAGTGCGAGCAGGAGCGCTGCTGCGACGCCGAAGGACCGAGCCGATGCCGCCATCCGAATACCTCATCCACGTCGAAGGGAACGTCATGCGTGCGGTCGGGTTCGGCCCGCCGCGCCGCAGGTCACGTCAGGCTAACCCGGATCATCGTCCCGCGCGAACGCCGGCATCGAGGCATCCCGCCCGTCGACGCCCGGCAGGGTGCAGGATGACCGCATGGCCATCGGACTCCGCACGGACGTCCTCCGCCCCACGGGCTCGGAGCGCGCCGATCGCGTCACCTACGTCGAGCTCTTCTTCGACCTCGTGTTCGTGTTCGGCCTCACCCAACTCGGTGCGTACCTCTACGAGGACCAGACCGTCCTCGGTGCGCTCGAGGGCACGATCATGGTCTGCGCGCTGTGGTGGGCGTGGGTGTCGACGACCTGGGTGACGAACTGGCTGGACCCCGTCCGGGTGCCGGTGCGCATCGCGGTCATCGCGCTCGCCTTCGTCGCCTTCGTCATGAGCGCCGCGATCGCCGAGGCGTTCGGCGACCGGGCGTGGACCTTCGCACTCGCCTACATCGTGCTGAAGCTCGGCCGCGCGGGGTTCATGGTGTGGGCCACCGCGCGGCATGATCGCCAGGTCGCGCACGACTTCGGCAACGTGCTCGCTTGGGCGCTCGCCGGATCGGCGCTGTGGATCGTCGGCGCCCTGCTGCCGCTGTCCGCCCAGTTGCCGTTCTGGGCGGCGGCGCTCGCGGTCGAGCTCGTCGGCAGCATCCTCGGCTACCCCGTCCCCGGTCGCGGACGCATGGAGATCGGGAGGTGGGACGTCTCGGGCGCGCACATCGCGGAACGGACGGCGCTCTTCGTGCTCATCGCCCTCGGCGAGGGCCTGCTCGTGACCGGATTCGCGTTCGTCGCGGAGGAGTCCTCGCCAGATCGCGTCATCGCCGTCGTGACCGCGTTCGTTGCGGCCGCCGCCTGCTGGTGGATCTACTTCGACCACGGCGAGCGGATCGGGTCCGAGGCCATCGAGGCGTCCGACGCACCCGGACGCGTGGCGCGCACCGCATACTCGTGGGTGCACCTGCTGATCGTCGGTGGCATCGTGCTGCTCGGCGTCGGCGACAAGGAGGTGCTCGGGCATCCGCACGAGCAGGGCGTCGCCGCGGTCGTGACGGTGCTCGGCGGCCCGCTGCTGTTCCTCACCGGCACGGTGCTGTTCCGGCGGGTGCTCGAGCGGCGGTGGATCCGGGCGCAGATCGCCGGTATCGCCGCGATCCTCGTGGTCGCCGTGGTGTCGCCGTGGCTGGATCCGCTCGGCACTGGGCTGCTCGCCGCGCTCGTCCTCGTCGCGACGGCGGTCGGCGAGAGCGTCGAGCGGATGCGGCGCAGCGCGCCGAAGGGCGGTTGACGGCGCTCAGCGCCCGCCGAACTCCTCCTGGTCGTCCTCGGGGTCGGCGACCTCCTCCATGACGTACTCGACGTCGTCCTCGCCGACGCCCTCCGCCTCGAGCTCCTCCTCGTACTCGATCTCCGCCTCCTGGCCCCGGTTGAACGGGCCCTCGAGCGGGTCGACGAAGCTGGTCATGGCATCCCCCTTCAGATGGCCGTCCCGGCGGTCGGGCGGCCGCGTGCCCTCAGGTTAGACCCGCCGGCGCGTGCGGCGGAACGGGTCGCGGCAACCTCGCACCTCACCGACGGGGGAGTGCGAGGATCCGCTCGAACGCGGCATCCGCGACCCGGTCGACGACCTGCAGTCCGGGGTGCGCATCGTGGAACGCGACGATGCGCCGGGCGCCCTCGTCGAACGTGACGGTGGTGCGGAACTCGGGCACGAGCGCCTTCACCTTGGCGTTGTCGAACACCATCGAGTGCGCCTTGTCGCCGAGCAGGCCGGGGCCCCAGTCGGGGTGGACCGCGGCGATGGTCTCGGACGCCACGTGCACGAGCTCCGGGTCGCGCACACCGGCCGCCTCCGCGAGCCACCGGTAGATCTGGTTCCAGGTCGGGGCGTGGTCGCCCGTGATGTGGAACGCGTCGCCGACGGCCATCGGATTGCCGAGGAGTCCCACGAACGCGACGGCGAAGTCGTCGTGGTGGGTGATCGTCCACAGGCTGGTGCCGTCGCCGTGGACGACCACGGGCCGCCCGGCGCGCATGCGCGCGAGGTCGGTCCAGTGCCCGGTCGTCGGGATCAGCGTCGCATCGTACGTGTGCGAGGGCCGCACGATCGTCGCGGGGAACCCGCGCTCGCGCACGGCATCGACGAGCAGCTGCTCGCACGCGATCTTGTCGCGCGAGTACTGCCACTCGGGGTTCACGAGCGGTGTCGACTCCGTGACGGGCAGGCGACTGGGCGGCGTCTGGTAGGCCGACGCCGAGCTGATGAAGACGTACTGGCCGATCCGCCCCTCGAAGAGGTCGAGGTCGGCCTGCACGTGCTCCGGCGTGAACGCGAGGAACTCGCAGACCACGTCGAACTCGAGCGGGTCCGCCGTCCCGCGGCCGAGCGCGGCGCGCATCGTGTCGGGGCGGCGGATGTCCGCGACGACCTGTCGCACGTCGGGTGGCAGTGGTCGCAGGCTCGACGAGCCTCCTCGATTCAGCACCGTCACGTCGTGCCCGACCTCGACCGCGCGTCTCACGCAGGCCGAGCTGATGACGCCGCTGCCGCCGATGAACAGGATCCGCTTCGCGCTCGTGGCCATCGACCCATGCTGTCACTCTGCGCGCCGACGCGCTCCCCGCACGGGCACCCTCCCGCACGCGCTCCGCACTCGAAGTGAGGTTCGCGCGCCGAAGTGAGGTACGGAACCCCACTTGGGCGGGCAAACCTCACTTGGGGCGTGCGGGCTCGGGACGGTGCGCGCTACGCGGCCGACCAGCCGCCGTCCGACGCGAGCACGACGCCGTTGATGTTGATGCCGTCGTCGGAGAGCAGGAAGGTGATCGACGCGGCGAGGGCCTCGGACTCCGCGGCATCGGGCAGCAGGGCCATCGCCTGGCGCACGCGCTGCGCGCCGAGCGGCGACGCGAAGGACGCCTCGATGTTGGTGATGGTCGGGCCGGGCGCGACGGCGTTCACGCGGAGCCCGCTCGGGCCGTACATGAACGCGGTCGACTTGGTGAGGCCGACGACGGCGTGCTTCGACGCGGTGTACGCGACGCCCGCGGCGGAGCCGCGGAGGGCGGCCTCGGAGGCGGTGTTCACGATCGAGCCGTAGCCCTGCGCGAGCATGCCGGGCACGACCGCGCGCATGAGCTTCATCGTGCCGTCGACGTTCACGCGCATGACGCGCTCCCACACGGCGTCGGTGAGCTCGCCGATGGGGGTCATGTCGTCCATGATCCCGGCGATGTTGGCGAGGCCGTCGATGCGTCCGCCTGCGGCCGCGAGGATGTCGGCGATCTTCGCGTCGTCGGTGATGTCGGCGACGAGGGTCACGACCTCGGCGCCGTCGTGCTCGGCCGCGAAGGCGTCGAGACGCTCCTGCGAGACGTCGACGGCGACGACCCTGCCGCCCTCGCGGACGATGCGCGAGGCGGTGGCCCGGCCGATGCCCGAGCCGGCGCCGGTGACGATCACGGTCTTGCCGGTGAAGCGGCCCTGGTCGATGCGCTCGACCCACTCGGGGCGCTCGACGGCGTCGACCTCGTCGGCGGCCGCGGCCTCGGGTGCGGCTGCCTCCGGGGCGGATCCCGCGGGCGCGCCGGCCGGGACCTCGCCCGCCGCCGCGCGTGCGACCAGCTGGTCCACCATCTCCTGCGAGAACGAGCCCTTGCTGAGCTTGATCAGGCGCTTGAGTGCGAGGCGGTGGACCGGGCGGAGGACGTCGGGGTCCTGTCCGGCCTGTGAGAGCAGGTCGCGGATGATCGGCCCGCCGACGGGGTCCTCGAGCCAGGTCTTGATCGAGGAGTCGCCGGTGAGGGGCTTGCTGGGGCTCATGAGGGGTTCCTTCTGATTCTCTCGGTCCGTGTCCTCCGCGGACACCGGACAACCTTGTCCGGTAGTAACCTAACACCCATGCCCGAGCGACGACAGGGAGAAGGTCCCAAACCGCGCAAGCCGAACCTCGGCCCGAGCGCCGGGCCCGCCAACCGGCGCGCCCTCCTCGCCGCGGCGCGCGAGATCTTCGCCGCCGACGGCCTCTCCGCGCCCTTCAGCGCGATCGCCAAGCGGGCCGGCGTCGGCCAGGGCAGCCTCTACCGGCACTTCCCCGACCGGCTCTCGCTCGCGGTCGCCGTCTACGAGGAGAACCTCGACGAGCTCGAGGCCGCCGTCGCCCCGCCCGACGCCGGACTCGATGCGCTGCTCCAGGGCGTGATCGCTCAGGCGATCGTCTCGACGGCCCTCATCGACCTCATCACCGCGCACCCGCACGACCCCAGGGTCGAGCGCCTCGGCGCTCGCGTGCGCGACATCGCCGTGGCCGCGGTCGCGCACGAGCGCGAGACCGGCCGGTTCGGTGCGCACGTCGACGTCGACGACGTGCTCCTCGCAATCTCGATGCTCGCCGGCCTCGTGGCGCGGACCGAGCCGGCCGAGCGCGCCGCGACGGCCGATCGGGCCTGGGAGCTGCTGCACGCGGCGTTCGAGCCGCGCGGCGGCTAGTCGCCGTCCGCGAGCGGCGGCGCGCCGCCCCCCGGCCCGCCCGGCCACCGCCCGGCCCACGGATCGTAGTCGGCGAGCAGCGGACCCTGTTCGGGCCGCTCCGCCTCCGGCACGTGCTGCAGGTTCACCCGCACCCGGTACCAGAGCGAACTCGATCCGCGCATGCCGTCGACGAGTACGTCGGCCGGCGTCAGGTGCGGCACGACCCCGGCGTTCGACGCCTTCCATCGCTCGAGCGCGTCCAGCGCCTCCGGCCTGGTCTCGGTGCGGGCCACCTCGATCAGCGGCATCGTCGAGACGCGGCGCCCGGTGCCGTCCCCCCTCGCGGCGCCCCGCGGCGCCTTCTCGGCGGGACCGAGCTCCTCGGCCAGGCGTAGCAGCCCGTCGAGCGAGCCGACCGCGCCGTCGATGCCCGCGTGCGGGTCACCGCGCTCGGCGAAGCGCTCGAGCACGGTCGTGACGGTGAACTCCTCGGGCCGCCTCGACCTGACCTCGTCCCAGTCGAGCGGCGTCGAGACGCGGGCGTCCGGCAGCGGCCTGACCGAGTAGGCGGAGGCCACGGTGCGGTCCTTCGCGTTCTGGTTGAAGTCGACGAAGACGCTCTCGCCGCGCTCCTCCTTCCACCAGCGCGCCGACGCGAGCCCGGGCGCGCGGCGCTCGACCTCGCGGGCGAGCGACTCCGCGGCGAGCCGGACCTCGCGGAAGTCCCATCGCGGCTCGACGCGCACGAGCAGGTGGATGCCCCGCGAGCCCGAGGTCTTCGGCCAGCCGACCAGCCCGTGGTCCTCGAGCACGTCGCGCGCGACCATCGCGACGTCGACGATCTGCGACCAGTCGACGCCCGGCATCGGGTCGAGGTCGACGCGCAGCTCGTCGGGGTGGTCCAGGTCCTCGGCGCGCACGGGGTGCGGGTTGAGGTCGAGGCATCCGAGGTTCACGACCCAGGCGAGCCCCGCGGCGTCGCGCACGACCGCCTCCTCGGCCGACGTCCCGCGCGCGTACTGCAGCGTCGCGGTGTCGATGAAATCCGGATGGCTCTCGGGGACGCGCTTCTGGAAGAACGGTTCGCCGCCGATGCCCTTGACGAAACGCTTGAGCACCATCGGCCGCCCGCCGGCGCCGCGCAACGCGCCGTCGGCGACTGCGAGGTAGTACTCGACCAGGTCGAGCTTCGTCAGCCCGGGATCGGGGAAGACCACCCTCCCCGGGTGGCTCACGCGAACCTCGTGGCCCCCGACCTCGAGGACCATGGCGTCGTCGCTGCGGGCCGCCATGACACCACGCTAGGGGGTGACCGTCGCCGACGCGCCCTCGGTTCCGCCGGAGTCAGAGGTCGTCGGAGCGGTGCGCAGCGGATCGGCCTCATCGCCGGAGCCGTCCCCGCTGAGGTCCTCGGCCTGCTCGTCGTCCCGCACCGGGGCGCGACGCAGCTGGATGAGGATCGCGGCGGCGAGGCACGAGGCCCCCACCAGCGCGAGCAGCGAGCCGACCGACGACACGTCGCCGCCGACCGCCGCGAACGCGTCGGCCAAGTGCAGGCCGAGTGCGAATCCGGCCCACCAGAGGAAGAACGTCGTCGCGTGGATGAGGAGCAGGCCCACCGTGACCACGTCGTGCGACGTGACGATCCCGCGGCGGGCGCCCTGGATCGCGACGATCGACCCCGCGGCCGTCGCGAGCGTCGCGCCGAACGCCCAGACGAACGGCCCGCCGTCGATCACGCCGTAGCGCTCGACGAGGATCGCATAGATCTGCGCGAGCGAGAGCTCCGGGACGGTCGCGATCGGGTTCCAGACCAGCAGGTGCAGGGCACCGAGCGCGACCACCGCGAGCTCGGCCGCGGCGAGGACCGCGACCGCGACGCGGACCCGTTCGGGGCGGCCCGCGACGCCGCGGCGCTCGGACAGGCCGAGCGCGATGAGCGCGTACCCCCCGACGGCGGCCGCGAGGGCGAGCAGGATCAAGAACGGCGAATCGCCCACGCCCGTGAGCTGGACCGCGATCGGAGCCGCGACCGCCGCGAGCACGGCCGCCCAGCGCCGCCAGGCGCGCGGCTCGCCGGCGGTGAGCAGCAGCAGGAGACCGAGCGGGAGCGCGCCCCACACCGCGACGACCTCGACCACATCGGACAGGGCTCCGACCACCGTGCGCTGGACCGGCGAGGCGAAGCCGGGCACGGCGAGGTCGACCGACACGCTCGTCGCCGCGAGCACGACCGCGACCGCGAGGAACGACGCGCCGGCACGGGCGCGGCGCCCGGCGAACACTCCGTTCCGCGGCATCCGGGTCATGACGACCTCATCTCTTGTCCGGCAGCAGGTGCCCCCGGTCCCCACCATGGCACGGATCACGAGGCGGCGGAAGCGCCGCCGGCGCGGCTCAGTTCGGGTGCGTGGCGTCGGCGTGGGGGCGGCGGTCGCGGTGCACCGTAGCGTGCGCCCACGGGTGCAGGATGTCGAGCTGCACGAGGGTCGCCGCGAGTTCGAGGAGGCCGAGGCCGAAGTAGACCGCCTGCAGCGGGCTGAACGGGATGAACACCATCTGGACGAAGACCCAGACGAGCATGCCGAAGCCCGCGACGGCGCAGGCGATCATCGCCCAGCGCATGCGGCGCGAGAGCATGACGAACGCGACGAGGTGCGTGCCGCCGACCACGAGCGCGAGCGCGAGTCCGGGGATCACGAACGACGTGAACGGCGACCCGTCGAGGTAGTCGAGGGGGATCGCCATCGCAGTCCCGCTGAAGTCGAGCACGCCCCCGAGCACGAGTGCCGCCCCGCCGAGCACGCTCGTGATGCCGACGAAGATCTGCACGGTGAGCAGCACGCGACGCGCGATGCCCTGCATGGTCATCGTCGACACCCCCTCCGACGCGGGCCGGGTCGGCACCAGCATGTTCCGCCTCCGCGCGGGCGCGGGGGCCGAAGGTCACGCGGATGCCACGGCGCCCCCGCCGTCGTCAGTAGCCGGATGCCGCAGGCGGGACCGTCCTCGGAGAAACGCCGGCATCGCCGTCGCGCGGCTCGGCCGCGCGCTCGAGCGCCTGCTCGAGGTCGCGGGCCAGGTCGTCGACGTGCTCGAGCCCGACCGAGAGGCGGACGAGCCCGTCGGGGATCGTGTCCGCCTCGGCGGGCCAGCGGCGGCGGCGCTCGAGCTGCGACTCGACGCCGCCCAGACTCGTCGAGTGCACCCAGACGCGGGTCGACGCCGCGACGCGCTCCGCGGCATCCGCCCCGCCCGTCACGACGATCGAGATGATCGTGCCGAAGCCGGGATAGCGGACCTCGTCGAGCATGGCGTGGTCCGCGAAGCGGGCGGCGAGCTCCCGCGCGTTGGCCTGGGCGCGTTCGAGGCGAACGGGGAGGGTGCGCAGGCCCCGGAGCGCGAGGAATGCATCGAGGGGGCCCGGGATCGCGCCGCCGAGGCTCCGGCGCGTCACGATGCGATCGCGCAGGGCGGCGTCGCGAGTGATCACCGCGCCCATGACGACGTCGCTGTGGCCCGAGATCGACTTCGTCGCCGAGTGCACCACCAGGTCGGCGCCCGACTCCAGCGGGCGCTGGAGCAGGGGCGTCGCGAACGTGTTGTCGACCGCGAACAGGGCGCCGGCCGCCCGTGCGGCGCGGCCGATCGTCGCGAGGTCGGCCACCTCGAGCGCGGGATTGGTGGGCGACTCGACCCAGACGAGGTCGGCGCCCTGCGCGGCATCCGCCACCGCCTGGGCGTCTCGCACGTCGACGTACCCGACCGTGACGTTCCGGGTGGCGACGAGGTCGTCGAGCAGGCCGATCGTGCCCGTGTACGAGTGCCGCGGCGCGACGACGACCCCGCCCGTCGGGACGAGTGCGAGGACCGCCGAGATCGCGCCCATGCCCGACGCGAACGCCACGCACGCCCCGCCCTCGAGAGCGCCGAGCGCCTCCTCGAACGCGGTCCACGACGGATTGCCGTACCGACCGTACGCGGTGGGGCCGCCCTCGTGGAACGTCGACGCGAGGTGCACGGGCGTGCTCATCGGACCGTCGGGCTCGCGAGGCGGGCGGCCGGCGTGCACCGCGACGGTCTCCGGGTGCAACCGCTCGTGCGGGGCATCGCCTTCCCGCGCTTCGTGGGATCGGTCGTGCATGGGTGGTCCTCTCGTCGACGCTCCACGTCGATCCTCGCCGATCGACCGGCCGGCGGCGACCGCCTCACTCGTCGATGACGGGGTGCACGACGGCGTCGGTCACGTCCACCTCGACGCCGACGATCGAGGGCACCTGGGACTCGAGCGCATCGCGGAGTTCGGACACCGGGGGGATGCGCCCGCCCGGCGCCTGCACCGAGATGCGTGCGACGAGGCTCTTCCAGGTGATGCCGTCGACTTCGCCCTCGCCGTCGGCGATCCACTCGTTGGCGGCGGCCTGGATCCGAGCGGTCCACGTGGCCTGGGCCACGATGACGAAGGTGTTCAGCCCGAGCGGGATCACGGTCAGCACCGTGAGCACCGAGATGATCGTGTAGGCGCGCCGGCGTCGGACGGGCTGCGCGAGCGCGTCGCGCGAGTAGCCCGCGAGCGTGAACACGATCGCCCCGGCGATGATGAGCGCGACCACGTTCGAGAAGAAGAGCAGGAACGCGCCGATCGCCCCGTCGAAGTCCCCCTGGCCGAGCGTGACCCCGACGACCGCGAGCGGCGGGACCAGCGAGATCGCGATGGCGACGCCCGGAAGCACTGCGCTGAGGTCCTTCCGGCTCATCGCGAAGGCGCCCGCGACGCCGGTCGCGAGCGCCGCGACGAGGTCCATCAGCTGCGGGGAGGTCCGCCCCGCGATCTGGGCGTTCCCGCTGAGGTTCGCGCCGGCCGGCAGCACGATCGAGAACGCGGCGCCGATGAGGATCACGGCGCCCACGGAACCGGCGACCCAGACGACGGATGCCACGACGAGCCGGGCGCGACCCGTCACGATCCCGGCGGCGATGCCCAGGATCGGGGTGCCCAGCGGGGCGATGATCATCGCGCCGATCACGGTGGCCGTCGAGTCGAGCAGGACGCCGGCGGCGGCGATGATGCCCGACAGCACCAGCATGATCACGAAGCCGCTCCGCTTGCCCACGCGATCGCCCGACCCGAGGTCGAGCTGGTCGAGCAGGTCGGTCAGCGGATTGCGCTGCAGCGTCGGCAGCAGCAGCGCGGTCAACTTCGCCACACCCGGATGATCCCACCGGGCGCGGGCCGCGACAACCGCGCACGCCGCGGGATGCGGGTTCGGGCGAAGACGGTGGCGGGGCGCACACTGGAGGGGTGAGCCCCGACCTCGCGCTCGACTGGCGCGCTCCGCACGAGACCGACGTCGCGCAGACGCTCGGCGTGCTGCGACGAGGTCCCGGCGACCCGACCTTCATGCGCGCGCCCGACGGCGCGGTCTGGCGCGCGACGTTGACCGATGCCGGCCCGGCGACGCTGCGCATCGTGCAGCGCGGCGCCGACCTCGTCCGCATCGAGGCGTGGGGGCCCGGTGCGCAGGCGGCGGTCGCCCTCGCCCCCTCGATGCTCGGGGAGCGCGACGACACGACGGGCTTCCGCACCGGCGTCGACGAACTCGACGCCGCGCACCGGCGCAATCCGGGCCTCCGAGTGCCGCGCACCGCCCGGGTGATGGAGTCGCTCGTGCCCGCGATCCTCGAGCAGAAGGTGATCACGCTGCAGGCGCACGCCTCATGGCGTCGCCTGGTGCTCGCGTTCGGCTCGGCGGCTCCCGGCCCGGTTCCCCGCCCGATGCGCGTCGCGCCCTCCGCCGACGGATGGCGCGCCATCCCGGCCTGGGAGTGGCACCGGGCCGGGGTCGACCCGAAGCGCGCGGCCGCCGTCCAGCGGGTCGCGGCTCGCGCCTCCCGCATCGAGGAGGCGGCCGACCTCGTGCACGCCGACGCCGCCGCCCGGCTGACCCTGTTCCCGGGCATCGGCGCGTGGACGGCGGCCGAGGTCGGGCAGCGCGCGTTCGGCGACCCCGACGCGGTGTCGGTCGGCGACTACCACCTGGCGAACTACGTCGGGCACGCGCTGTTCGGGCGCGACATGACCGACGGCGAGATGCTCGAGGCGCTCGCGCCGTGGGCAGGCCAGCGCTACCGGGTGATCCGACTGATGATGGCGGCCGGACTGCGTGGGCGACCCCGGCGCGGCCCGCGCATGTCGTTCGTCGACCACCGCGGCCGCTGATCCCCCGCACCCGGCAGGGCGCGTCCCGCCGAGTGACCTTCGGCCCGACTGGCGCGCACCGCCCGGCGCGAGGCTGGGTGCACGCCGTCGGGATACGGCGCGAAGGGGTGATCGGACGTGTTCACGCAGATCGTCGTCGGGTGGGACGGGTCCCCGAACTCGGAGGCAGCGCTGAGGTGGGCGGCCGCCCGTGACGACGCGGCACCGCTCCTCATCGTGCACACCGTGCCGGGCGCGGACACGTCGAGCGAGTACCTGCGGGCGACCGGCGACCTCCCGGAGGCGAGGGTCGAGTTGATCGACCGCGCCGGGCGGCTGCGCGCCGAGCACGCCGGACGCACGGTCGACACCCTCACGGTCCACGGCCGCGCCGACAAGGAACTCGCGGCGTACCTCGACGGCGGCGCGCTCGTCGTCGTCGGCGGGTCGCAGAGCGGCCACGAGACCGCGTGGACCCTCGGCGCCCGACTCGCGGGAAGGCGGGGTCGCGGCGCGGTCGCCGTCGTCCCGCCCGACTGGGAGACCGTCGAGCGCCGCGCGGTCGTCGTCGGCGTCGACGGGTCCGACGAGGCGCGCGCGGCGATCCGCGTCGGCGTCGACGAGGCCGCCCGCTCCGGGCGCCCGCTCGAACTCGTGCACGCGTGGGTCGTGCCGACGAGCTGGAACTCCGCGTATGTCGAGTACCTCGGCGATGTTGCGCTCATGGAGGAGATGCGACGCGACGTGCTCGACGACGCCGTCGAGTTCGCGCGATCGCTCGGCGGCGAACCCGCCGGACGGCTCGAGCGCGGATCGGCCGCGGCGGTGCTCGCCGAGTACAGCGACACCGCGAGCGTCGTGGTCGTCGGCAGCCATGCGGCGGGCGGCATGGCCCGCTTCCTCCTGGGATCGGTGAGCCACGACCTCCTGCTGAGCGCCGCCGGTCCCGTCATCGTGGTCAGCGACGTGGGCTAGGCCATGGGTGAGCGGACCATCCGGTTCCTCGGCGCGGCGGACACCGTCACCGGGTCGCGCCACCTCGTCGAGTCCGGCGGCACCCGCGTGCTCGTCGATTGCGGGCTGTTCCAGGGCTACAAGGTGCTCCGCGCACGCAATCGGCAGCCGTTCCCCGTCGAACCGTCGACGATCGACGCCGTCGTGCTGACGCACGCGCACCTCGACCACTCCGGGTACCTGCCGGCGCTCGTGCGCGACGGCTTCGCGGGCCGCATCCTCGCAAGCCCCGGCACCATCGAACTCGCCGAGATCATGCTGGCCGACAGCGCGTACCTCATGGAGGAGGAGGCCCGCCACGCGGCATCCCGCCACTGGTCGCGGCACGCCGACCCCCGCCCGCTCTACACGTCGGAGGACGTCCGCCGGACGATGCCGCGGTTCGAGCCGCTCGACTTCCACGAGTCGCGGCGCATCGCCCCCGGCGTCGAGGCGCGTCTCACGCGCGCGGGCCACATCCTCGGCGCGGCGCAGGTGCGGCTCGACGTCGACGGTGCGACGGTGCACTTCACCGGGGACCTCGGCCGCCCCGACGACCCGCTCATGCGCCCGCCCGAGTCGCTCGAATCGTGCGACGTGCTCGTCGCCGAGGCCACCTACGGCGACCGGGCGCACCCGGCGGACGATCCCGAGGGCCGGCTCGGCGACGTCATCCGCCGCGTGACGCGACGGGGCGGAGTGGTGCTCATCCCGGCCTTCGCGGTGGGCCGGACGGAGACCGTGCTGCTCCACCTCTCGCGCCTCGCGGACCGCGGCGAGCTGCCGGACGTGCCGATCTACCTGAACAGCCCGATGGCGGTCGACGCCGTCGAGATCTACGAGCGCCACCCCGAGGAGCACCGGCTCGGCGATGACGAACTGCGGCGCATGTACGGCCTCGCCAGGCGGGTCACGTCCGTCGACGACTCCAAGCTGCTCAACCTTCGCGGCGGCCCGCTCGTGATCCTCTCCGCGAGCGGGATGCTGACCGGCGGGCGGATCCTGCACCACCTCGACGCGTACGGCTCGGATCCGCACAACGCGATCGTGCTGACCGGCTTCCAGGCGGGCGGCACGCGCGGGGCCGCGCTGCAGGCGGGCGAGCGCTCGCTGCGGCTGTTCGGACGGGATCTCCCGATCCGTGCCGAGGTCGTGACGATCGAGTCGATGTCGGCGCACGCCGACGCCGAGCAGGTCCTCGGCTGGATGCGCGGGACGCCGGAACCGCCGGGCATGACGTGGGTCGTGCACGGCGAGGCGCACGCGGCCGACACGCTGCGCGCGCGGATCCGACGCGAACTCGGGTGGTCGGCACGCGTGCCCGATCAGGGTCAGGCCGCCGAGATCGTGCCGAGGTCGGCCGGCGCCGCCTCGCTGGACCCGGTCGCGGCGATCGACGCGTCGATCTGACGGACGACCGCCGCCGCGATACGCTCCCGACCACCGGACGACTCAGGAAAGGAAGCCCCATGGACGAACAGGACGACATGCGGCCCCCCACGCAGCACCTCAGCGAGGAGGAGTGCTGGAAGCGCATCGAGGCGGCGCCGTTCGGGCGCATCGCCGTGTTCGCGGCGGGCGAGGTCGACATCTTCCCGGTGAACCACGTGGTCGATCGCGATGGCCCTGACGGACCCGCGATCGTCTTCCGCACCGCGGCCGGGACCAAGCTGCTCGAACTCACGATCCACTCGCACGTCGCCTTCGAGGTGGACGGCTACACCGACGAGGACGCGTTCAGCGTCGTCGCAAAGGGCGAGGCGCGCCAGCTCGAGCGGCAGAGCGAGATCGAGCACGCCGAGACCCTCGGCGTCCACCCGTGGGCGCCGGAGCCGAAGGACCGGTGGGTGCGCATCCAGCCGACCGACGTGCGCGGGCGCGAGTTCCGGCGCTGAGCGGCCGGCTCGTCGGCGTCCTCCCGACTCAGCCGACGAGCGCGTCGAGCGTCGGGTGCAGGTGACGGGTGACGAGGACGGATGCCGCGTGCTGCGCGCCGACCTCGAGCGCCGCGTCGATGCCGGCGCCGTCGAGCACGGCGTGGAGCACGCCCGACATGAAGGCGTCGCCCGCGCCGTTCACGTCGACCACCTCGACGGGCACGGCGTCGACGCGGTGCTCGGTCACGCTCCCGCTCGCCGAGGTGAGGGCCACGGCGCCCTCGGCACCGAGGGTGCACACCGCGAGACGGGCGCCCCCGTCGACGACCCGTCGCAGGAACGGCATGGGGTCGCCGCCGAGGCGATCGGCGTTGAGGAACACGGCGTCGGCCGCGTCGAGGAAGGGCCGGTGGAACTCGCTCGTGCCGTCGTAGTCGTGGAGGTCGGTCCAGATCGGCCGGCCCGAGGCCCGCGCGTCGGGGATGAGGCGCCTCGACCGCTCCGAGAGGTCGAGCACGATCGCCGCGGCGTCCTCCATCGCGGCGGTCAGCCGATCGTCCTCGGGCGAGTCCCGGTCGTCGGGCGTGGACAGGTAGATCGACACGCGCTCGCCGAGCGGCGTCATGAGGTTGAGGTGGCGTTCGGTGCGCGCCCCGTCGACGACGTCGAGCCCGAGGCCGTCGACCCGCTCCAGGATGTCGCGAAGGCGTTCGCCGTCGGGGTCCGACCCGATCAGGGTGAACAGCGTCACCGGGCGCCCGAGCGCGGCGAGCCCGAGCGCCTTGCCGGCGGACGTGCCGCCGACCGTCTCGTGGTCGCCGTGCGCGAACTGCATGTGCGGCACGGGCTCGGGCAGGTGCTCGAGTCGCACGATCCGGTTCCACGATGCGGGCCCGGAGACCACGACCCTGCCGCTCACGCCATGCTCCCGTCCGACCGCGTCGGTCGCGGCATCCGCTCCCCATCCTGCCGTGGTCCCCGGTGCCGCATCGACCGGGCCCCGCCGCGTCAGGTGGACAGGGTGAAGTCGTACCGGATGACGTCGGCACCGTCGCGTACGACCGTCATCGGGGGTGCGGGCGCCGCCGGCGGCTCGTCGCTCCGGACGAGTCGCGTCGGGTCGGCGATCCGCGCGGAGAGCTCGTCGACCAGCTCGGCCTTCGGGATCTTCACGAACCTGCCGTGACGCGTCACCGAGATCGCGGCCCACACGTCGTCGCGGCCGTCGGCGTTGAGCACGTCCTCGACGAACCTGACCGGTGTCGCATTGTGGCTCCCGTGGTGGCCGACCTTGTAGAAGGTCGTCCGCGCGAGCAGGTCGCGGCGCACGTCGTCGTCCAGGTTGACCTTCCAGGTGCCCCACTGCGCGTCGCCCGGGAAGAGCAGCACCGCCTCGCCGATCTCGAACACGAGCATCAGGCTGGTGTTGTTGACGGCACTCTCGAGCGCCACGGCGCCCATCAGCAGCGATCGCCGTGCGATCTCCCGGAGACGCTCCTCGACCGCGGCCGGGAGCAGGTCCGGGGGCGGCACCGCGATCGGCTCGAACGGCAGGCGGTCCGACGAATCGAGATCGGGTCCGCCGTCGTCGGCGACGCGGAGGAAGCTCTCACCGGACGGCGGGTTCATGTCCCGGATGATGTCCTCGTCGCGCGACGGGCCGAGGACGTGCACGTTCACGCCGGGGAGGGCCTTCTCGGTGTCGAGCGTGCCCGGCTCGCGATCGAGGAAGCGGCGCTCGGCCCCGCTCGATCCGCCCTTGAAGCCGCGGTGCACCGTCGCCATCGCCGCCTCGTTCGAGAGCGCGAGGGTGTTGTCGATGACGTGGTCGACCAGCTCGATCTCGGTCTCCGACATCGCCGCGAACCGTCCCGCATCGCGATCGACTCGCAACGACTGCGCGAATGACGCCATCGTCTGGAGGATGTCGCGAGCGACGGGGTCGTCCGGATCCTCCGTCCAGGGCAACCACACCTCGGACACGGCGACGCGTCGCCAGAGTTCGCTCGCGAAGCCGGACACGTGATCCCGGTGACGGTGCGTGATCACGACGACGTCGATCGAGGGGCCCGTTCCGTCGTCGACGTCGGCGACGATCCGCTCGACGACGTCGTCGATGCTCCGCGCCGACCCCTGCTTGATCGAACCGCAGTCGATGAGGACCTTCCGCTCACCTCCATCCGACGGTATGCGCAGCAGGAAGCAGTCGCCGAAGCCCACGTTGTACATCGAGACCGTGACGTCATCCATGATCCGCCCTCCCCTCGGCCCTCACCCGCCGGCCCGAGCGGCCCCGGGGTCCTCCGCTCGGCGCACCGGAGCCGTCTGGTGGACCAACGCGAAGTCGAAGCGCTCCTGCATGCGTTCCGCGAATCCCCGGTCGTCGCCGAACCACGCCGAACGAGGGTCGCGCTGGTCGCACTGGTCGACGAACTCGGAGATCCCGGCGAGCCGCCCCGTCGCCCGCCCCTGTTCGTCGACGTCGTCGGCGAGCGGCTTGGCGATCACGTAGCGGGGGGACCCGTCGCCCGAGAACACCACGGTGGTTCCGGCCCGCACGTCGAGGCCGCCGACCGGGTCCACGGCGCCGTCGTCGCGAACCTGCACGAACTGCGCGGTCGCCTCGGTGAGCGGCAGGCCGTCGCCGCCGACGCGGAACACGAGGTCGAGGCCGTCGACCTCGATCGGCCTGGCGGGCGAGTCCGGCGCGAGGCCGAGCAGTCCATGATGGCGCTGCCCGTACGCACGCACCTCGCTCTCGAGGTCGTGCCGCTCGAGGTTCCGGCGTTCGAGGCGCTTCCGTATCCGGGCGGACGTGTCGAGGTCGGCCTCACCGGCCGGTGCCGCACCCCACTCGGCGACCTCGAAGGCCGCGAGCCGGTCGAGGACCGTCGGTGCGAGCGCCTCGGGGACCTCGCCGAAGGGGCCGGTGAGGCCCGGCCACAGGAGCGATTCCTCGTTGGGCGAGAACACGTCCCTCGGGTGGATGCCGCGGGACAGGAACGCGTCGACCAGGTTGGCGCGGAGGTCGTACGGGTCGCTGGGGTTGAGCTCGCGATCGGCGGTGACCAGGGCCCGCAGGTAGTCGCTGAACGTGATGTCGAGTGGAGGCAGGTAGTCGAAGGCGCGGATGCACAGGTCGAGGACGCGCTGCGCGGTGTCGCTCGCCTCGTCCGTGATCCGCTTGACGAGCTCGGCGCCGAGGAATCCCTCCCCCAGCAACCCGGTTCCGCCCGTCGCGATCCGGATCAGGTCCTCGACGCGCGCGGAGTACGTCGAGAAGAACGCGTCGAAGACCGCGCGGACGAGCACGGCGCCGCGATCGTGCGGCTCGAACGTGTCCTCGTAGGTCGCGATCTCGTCGATCCGATCGCGCGCGCTGCGCAGCGCTCGGCCGCCGCCGGTCGAGTGTCCGAACTGCGCGGCCAGCTCGAGCAGCGGCCCCGGTCGGGACAGGTCGGTGCGACCCGCCTGCACGGCGTCGGCGAGCACGCCGGGGAAGCCGAAGTGCTGGAAGATCGCGACGATGTCGGCGATCGCCTCGTGGAACGCGTAGACGTCCTTGTTGGTGGCGTCGCGGAACCGGGGTCGGAGGTTGTGGACGATCGCGTGCGTGACCTCGTGGGCGATGATGTCGTGGGACAGGCAGGTGAAGATCCACTGGTTGGGCAGGTTGTCACCCGGATCGTCGGGATCGGCCCGGAAGTAGCCGAAGTAGATGGCGTTCGTGCTGGGATCGAAGAACGCGTTGCGTCCATGGAACGCATGGGGGACGAGGGTGACGGGATCTCGGAACTGCATGCGGCGCCCGAGGGCGCGCTCGAAGTTGGACACCACCTTCATGGCGACGGCGTAGACCATCTGCTGGTGGAACTTCGGGTCGTCGACCGTCGGCGGGAGCCCGCCGCCCGCGACGAGGCTCGGGTTCTCGAGGTCGACCACCTCGTAGAACTGCTCACGGCCGGCGTCGTAGTCGATCACGTCGAACAGCCGGCCCCGGAGCCGGACGTTCACGCCCTGGTGCTGTTCCACGCGGAGGGACTCGTGGGGGATCTCCAGCGAGATCCGGAACCGACGCCGCCTGCCGAGCTGCGGGTCGAAGGCGTAGATCTGGAGGTTCCGGGATGCCAGCGTGCCGTGCCCGCGAACGGTCGGCTGCGACGAACCCAGGTCACGGGGCATCTCCGGCGACCCGTACTGCTCGGACGGAACCGATGAGAACTTCGAGGCGGATCGCATGATCGACTCCTTCCCCCCGATGATCCCGAGCGTATGGATTCCGGCGACGATCCTCCACTGATTCCCGCACCACGACTGATTCCCGCATCACGCCGTTCCGGGAATGCGCACCGTAGAGTTGCGTCCACCCCGGCCGACATTCGCGAGGAGTCCCGCATGCCGTTCTTCGACCTGCCCGCCGCCGAGCTCCGCGCGTTCCGTCCCGAGGTGGCCGAGCCCGACGACTTCGACGCGTTCTGGGCCGACACCCTCGCCGCGTCGCGCGCCGCCGCGCGGCCGCCCCGGCTGACGCGCGTCGACTCACCGCTCGCGCTCGTCGAGGTCTACGACGTCGAGTTCTCCGGGTACGCGGGCGACCCCGTGAAGGGCTGGTTCCTGGCGCCGGCGGATGCGTCGGGGCCGTTGCCCGCCGTGGTCGAGTACAACGGCTACGGCGGCGGCCGTGGTCTCCCGCACGAGCGGCTCCAGTGGGCGGCATCCGGGTACGCGCACTTCTTCATGGACACCCGCGGCCAGGGCAGCGCGTGGGGCACCGGCGGCGGCACGCCCGACCCGCACGGCACGGGCCCGTCGTTCCCGGGGTTCATGACGCGGGGCATCCACGACCCGGGCGAGTACTACTACCGACGCGTCTTCACCGATGCGGTGCTCGCCGTCGACGCGATGCGCTCCCTCCCGGCGGTCGACCCGACGCGCGTCGCCGTGGCCGGCGGATCGCAGGGCGGCGGCATCGCGCTCGCCGCGGCCGGGCTCGTCGAGGGGCTCGTGGGCGCGATGCCCGACGTGCCGTTCCTGTGCTGCTTCGAGCGGTCCGTCGGACTCACCGATCGCGATCCGTACAACGAGATCGTGCGCTACCTCGCGATCCACCGGGATGCCGCGCCGACCGTGTTCCGCACGCTGTCGTACTTCGATGGCGTGAACTTCGCCAAGCGCGCGAGCGCGCCCGCGCTGGTCTCCGTCGCGCTCATGGATCCGGTGTGCCCGCCGTCGACCGTCTACGCCGCGGCGAACCACCACGCGGTCGGCGCCGAGGTCGTGGAGTACGCGTTCAACGAGCACGAGGGCGGGCAGGGCGTGCACTGGGAGCGGCAGGCGGCCTGGCTCGCCCAGGTGCTGTCGAGGGGGTCGGCGGCACGCTGACGCCAGCGGCGCGTCGACGCCCCGGCGCGATCACAGCTCGCGCGCGACGTAGCGCTCGATCTCCTCGTCGGATGCGGCGATCCCGGCGTCGGCCAACCGGAGGCGCAGCTCGGCCTCCTCGTCGCGCGCGTGACCGAGGCGCACGTCGCTGCGCACCTGCTCGAGGATCCCGGCCACGCGGTCGGCTCGACTCGCGTCGACCGCGCCCTCCTCGATCGGCTCGTCCTGGGTGTCAGGGGTCTCGGCCATGGTCCCTCCCTCCGACGGCGTTCGGGCCGCCTCCTCCGATGGTCGTCGCGGGTGCGGCATCCGTCGAGGCATTGACAGCTCACGTGACGGTGATCAGGGTGCGCTGCCAGCCCGTCGACCCGTCGGGCGCGATCGGGGCGCGCTCCTCGACCTGCACGCGCCCGTCGCGGTCGACAGCCCGCACCGTCGCATAGTGGGTGCCGGGAGCGGCATCCCACTCGAGCATCCACTGCACCCAGGTGTCGGCGTTGATCGGCGTCGACAGCGTCGCGGGGCGCCAGTCGGCGTCGTCGATGCGCACCTCGACGCGGTCGATGCCGACCGTCTGCGCCCACGCCATCCCGGCGATGACGACCCGGCCCGCCGGGACCGGGCGGCCGGGCTTCGGCGTGTCGATGCGGGACGACAGCTTGATCGGCGCCTCGGCGCTGTAGCCACGGGGCGTCCAGTACGCCTCGTCGTCGGCGAAGGTCGTGACCGTCAGGCCGACGAGCCACTTCGTCGCCGAGACGTAGCCGTACAGCCCCGGCACGACCATCCGCACGGGGAAGCCGTGCTCGAGGGGCAGCGGCTCGCCGTTCATGCCGACGGCGAGGATCGCGTCGCGCCCGTCGTCGGTCAGCGCCTCGAGCGGGGTCGACGCGGTGAAGCCGTCGACGCTCCGCGAGAGCACCATGTCGGCGCCGTCACGCGGGCCGGCGAGGGCGAGGACGTCGCGGACGGGCACGCCGAGCCAGATCGCGTTGCCGACGAGGTCGCCGCCGACCTCGTTCGACACGCACGTGAGCGTCACTCCGAACTCGCCGAGCCCCATCGCGACGAGGTCCTCGAAGCCCAGCTCGATGCGCCGGTCCACCATCCCGTCGACGACGAGCCGCCACGTCGACGGGTCCACCTCGGGAACCGTCAGGGCCGTGTCGACGCGGTAGAACTCGGCGTTCGGCGTGATCAGCGGGCTGAGGCCGGGGATGCCGAGCTCGGCGCCGTCCGGCACCGCCACGACCGATCGCGGCGCCGGGAGGCGCAGCGCCGCTCGGATCGACTCGATGGACGAGGTCGCGGCGTTCGCGAGTCGCGCGCCGAGGCCGACGACGACGGCGGATGCCGCGGCGACGCCGGTCAGCGCGAGGAAGCGCCGCCGGTCGAGCCGGAGGCTCGGTTCGTCGCCCGCGCCCGCGCCCGTGGGCTCGCGTTCGCGGTCGCGCCAGGCGCGGAGCCGGACGATCGCCTCGCGGAGGAACAGCACGGCGGCGACCGTGCCGGCGACGGCCGGGAGCCAGGCCCATCCCGATGCGCCGGCCCGCGTCGCGCCCGCGGCGACGGACGCGGCTCCCGCGAGCCCCAGCGCGATCAGCCCGAGCGGCGGCCGGACGAGCTGCAGGATCCCGCATGCCGCGCTCGCGACCACCACCGCGAGGCCGAGTCCGCCGAGCAGGACCGGCTTGTCGGCCTCGCCGAACGCCGCGATCGCGAACTCCTTCAGCGGTTGCGGGACGACGTCGATGACGAACGCGCCGACCGTGAGCACGGGGCTCGCGGTGCGGGCGACGAGCAGCGCGAGGAGTTCGGCGACCGCGAGGAAGGCGGCGCCGGCCGCGATGCCGGCGGCGGCGGCCCAGGCGACGAAGCGCAGTCGGGCAGCCCGCACCGGTCGGTTCGTTCGCGCCATGTCCCCTCCACGTCCGCGGGGCGTCGGATGCCCGCTGCGAGTGGTTCGTCGCGGCCCGTGATCCGGTTGGGCGTCGCGCGGCGAGGCGGCGCCCGCACGGTGTCGGCGGCACGTGGTGTGCTGGGCGCATGGGCTTCGATGCGCGGTTCCTGGGGGTCGACGCACCGATGCCCGCGGTGCCCGATGCGGATCCCGCGGCCGCGGCATCCGTCGCGCTCGACTCCCTGCACTTCACGATCGTGCTCGACACACGTCGTCGATTCGCCCGGATGACCGGCGTCAACGTCGACGGCGCCGCGCTCGTCGAGGTCGAGCGCGGCGACGACTGGCGATACGACGCCCGCATCCCGGAGGACTGGCAGGCCGGGCCCGAGGTGTATGCGCGCAACGACCTCGACCGCGGGCACCTCGTGCGTCGCCGCGACCCCGTCTGGGGTCCGCCAGACGTCGCCGCCCGTGCGAACGCCGAGACCTTCCGCTACCCCAACGCCGCGCCGCAGCAGGCCGAGTTCAACCAGTCGCTCGAGCTGTGGAACGGACTGGAGGACCACGTGCTCGAGTTCGCGCGCGTGCACGAGCAGCGCCTCAGCGTCTTCACCGCGCCCGTGCTCGCGCCCGACGATCCGCCGTACCGCGGCATCCGGGTGCCCCTGCGCTTCGTGAAGGTCGTCGCGTGGCGCTCGGGCGAGGAGCTCGCGACGGCCGGCTTCGTCCTCGATCAGGCGCCCGTCGTCGACCTCGACGATCCGCTCCGAAGCCGTGCCGGCATCGCGGCGCGCGAGCGCACGCGCGTCGAGTCCGGTGCGACCGAGGTGCCCGACCTCGGCCCGTTCCGCACGTTCCAGGTGCCGGTGGCCGACGTCGCGGCGCTCACCGGGCTCGAGATGCCCGCCCTCGTCGCCGCCGACCGGATGCCGCGAGCGCTCGCGGCCGCCGGGCCGCGCGAGGTCACGCGGCCGGAGGACCTGCTGCTCGGCGCGCCGTAGCCGCGACGTCTTCGAGCAGCTGCAGCCCCTCGGGCCACTCGCCGAGGCCGCTCGCGGCGTTCACGTGCCCGCGCGCGCCGAGCTCGACGAACCCCGCTCCCCACGTCGCCGCGAACTCCGCGCTCCGTGCGAGCTCCGAGTAGGGGTCGTCCGACGAGGCGAGCACCGTCGCGGCGATGCCGATGGGGCCGACGGCCGCCGTGAACTCGCCCACGGTCGCCGCGTCGGGGAACGCCGGCCCGGCGGGGTCGGGCGGTGCGACGAGGAACGCGCCCGCGGTGCGCGCGGACGCGGCATCCGCCTCGACCGCCCAGTGCGCCACGGCGAGGCAGCCGAGGCTGTGCGCGACCAGCACCGGCGGCGCGTGGCTCGCCGCCACCGCCCGGTCGATCGCGGCGACCCAGTCGGCGAGCTCCGGCTCGTCCCACGACGCCGGGGCGATGCGGACGGTGCCCGGCAGTGCGGCCTCCCAGCGCGACTGCCAGTGCCCGGGGCCGGAGCCGCCGATGCCGGGGACGATGACGAGGGGGTGGGTCACGGCGCCCAGCATGGCATCCCGAGCCGCGCCGCCGTGACGCATTCCGTCATCGCGCGCCCGGTGACAGGCTGGGGTCATGGCGGAACCCGAGATCCTCCGCACCGACGTGCTCGTCGTGGGCGCGGGACCGAGCGGGCTCATGGCCGCGGTCGTCCTCGCGCGCCGCGGGGTCGACGCGATCGTCGTCGACGCCAAGGACGGTCCGACGCACGAGTCCCGCGCCTTGCTCGTGCAGGCGCGGTCGATGGAGCTGTACGACCAGCTCGGGCTCGCCGACCGGGTCCTCGCGGGTCGCGCGGACGCGCAGGGCGCCGTGCTCTGCTTCCGGCACCGCGAGCTCGGCCGCATCCCGTTGCGCCGGTTCGGCGAGGGGCTGACGCCGTTCCCCGACCTCACGGTCTTCGAGCAGAGCCGCAACGAGCGGCTGCTCGTCGACGCGCTCGCCGAGTCCGGGCGCGAGGTGCGCTGGCGCCATCGCCTCGTCGGGCTCCGCTCGCAGACCTCGCTGGTCTCGGCCACGCTCGAGGGACCTGACGGCCCCATCGTGGTGGAGGCCCGGCACGTCATCGGCGCCGACGGCGCGCACTCGGCCGTGCGCGACCTGCACGGCATCCCGTTCGAGGGCGTGACGAACCAGCACACGTTCTTCGTCGCGGACGCGGTCGGCGTCAGCGGGCTCGTCGAGGGCTGGGTGAACGTGCGGTTCGCGCCCGACGACCTGCTGCTGTCGTTCCCGATGGGCGGCGAGGGTCATCACCGCATCCTCGGCGTCGTGCGCGACACCGAACTCGAGGGCGCCGACGAGCTCTCGGAGAAGCTCCTCCGCTCGCGCCTCGCCCGGGGGTTCACGGTCGGCTACCGTTCGTCGACGTGGTTCGCGACGTACCGCCTGCACCACCGCGTCGCGGCCCGGTTCCGCGACGGCCGGTGCTTCCTGGTCGGGGACGCGGCGCACATCCACTCGCCGGTCGGCGGCCAGGGCATGAACACCGGTCTCCAGGACGCGCACAACCTGGCGAACGCGCTCGGCGACGTGCTCGTCGACGGGATGCCGCCGGCGCGCCTCGACCGGTACGAAGCCGAGCGCCGTCCGGTCGCGTTGAAGCTGGTGGCGACCACGGACCGGATCTTCTCGAACGTGACGTCCGAGGCCGAGCTGGCGCACACGATCCGCGGGCGGATGATCCCCACGGTCGGACCGGTGCTCGCGCCGATGCTTCCCCGCATCCTCGGCGGTGAGCGGATCTTCGGCCTCATCTCGCAGATCCGGATCAGGTACCGGATGTCGCCGCGCCGCGCCTCGCGGTCGCAGGTGCGCGACGACATCGTGGGCAAGCGGCTGCCCTACGCCGGCGCCGACCCGTCGAACTTCGACGCGCTGCGGTCGTTCCGATGGCAGGTGCACGGCTACGGCGCCCCCGCGGAGCTCGTGCGCGCGGTGGCCGGGTCGCTCGGCCTGGAGCACCACGTGTTCCCGCCGGCGGCGGGTCGGCTCCGATCCGACCGGCTCTACCTCGTGCGACCCGACGGGTTCGTCGCGGCCGAGGCGAGCGTCGCGGCCGGGCGACGTGCGAAACGCGGTGCGGTGCCCGCGAGCTTCCTCGAGCAGCTCGACGGCTGAGCGCGCGGCGGGGCTCCGACCGCGGCGGCCCGTGGCCCCGACCCAGCGGTTCGGCGCCGTGTCATCCCCGCCTCCGCGCCGCGTCAGCCGCTCGCCGGCGCCTCCTCCGAGGCGGCGACCGGCACGGGTGCGACGCGCGCCGACCAGGCCGCCGCGTCGCGCGACATGGTCCACGGCTCCGTGCGACGCAGGCCGTGGCATCCGAGCACGACCTTCGCGACGCCGTCGGCGAGGTCGCGGGACGACGGCGGGTTGATGCGGTTCAGCTCGTCGAGGCTGAACGCATCGACCGCGATCGGCTCGATCCCGCCGGCCGTGTACAGCAGCAGGTCCCACGACTCGACGTCGTCGGTCACCACGACCCGGCGCAACTCCACTCGCCCCGCGTGCTGCACCTCGTCGTCGGTCAGGCTTCCGAATGGCTTCGTCATCGTGCACCCCTTTGCACAGCCAACCCCAGCCGGGCTCGGCCGGGCGGCAGGCGCGGGGGCGAGTCGCGCACCGCGCACTGCGCATCGCGCCGCCGAAGGACGAGCGACCCGTGCGCGGCCGCGCCCCGGGTCGTAGCGTGGGAGCGGGTGCGGCGACGGGGCCGCCCGCGACGTCGAGGAGGACGCGATGGCCGTGATCGGGTGGATCGGGCTCGGGCACATGGGCGGTCCGATGGCCGCGCACCTCGTCGAGGCGGGACACGAGGTCGTCGGCTTCGACGTCGACGCGGGCATGGCCGAGCGTGCGGCGGCCACGGGAGTGCGAGTCGTGACCGATGCCGCGACCGCGGCGCGGGACGCCGACGCCGTGTTCACCTCGCTGCCGAGGTCCGAGCACTCGCGCGAGGTGCTCATCGGGGGAGCGGGCGGGCGGGTCGGCGTCTTCGATGTCGTGCGCCCCGACACCCTCGTGCTCGATACGTCGACCGTCGACGTCGCCACGTCGCGCGCGAGCCACGACGCGGCGTTCGTGCGTCGCCTCCGCTTCGTCGACGCGCCCGTGTCGGGCGGGATCGCCGGCGCCCACGCCGGGACGCTCACGTTCATGCTCGGCGGCGAGGAGGCCGGGACGGGCGAAGCCGCTCGGCTCGTCGAGCCCATGGCGGGGCACGTGTTCGTCGTCGGCGGGCCGACGTCGGGCATCGCGGCCAAGCTCGCCAACAACCTGATGCTGTTCATCACGCTGCAGGCCTCGTCGGAGGGTGCACGGCTGGCCGAGGCCCTCGGGCTCGATCCGGCGGTGTTCCACGACATCGCGACCGTGTCCTCGGGCGACTCGTGGCCGCTGCGCACCTGGTACCCCGTGCCCGGCGTCGTGCCGACGAGTCCGGCGAACCGCAACTTCGATGCGACGTTCACCACGCGCCTCGCCGAGAAGGACCTCTCGTACGCACTCGAGGCGGGCGACGCGGCGGGCCTCGACCTCGCCGCGGGCCGCCTTGCCATGGAGCGGTTCACGCGCCTGATCGACGAGGGCTACGGCGACCTCGACTGCAGCCTGGTCGTGAAGTACGTCGGCCGCGACGGCCGGACGCCGGGCTTCGATCCGCAGGCGTAGTCGCGGCAGGTGTTCGTCGAGTTCTTGCGCTCGCTCGCGTAGCATTGCCGCCGTGTCGAGGAGGCTGGCGGACGTCGCGCGCAAGGTCGGCGTGAGCGAGGCGACGGTCAGTCGCGTCCTCAACGGCAAGCCGGGGGTGTCGGCATCGACGCGCGACGCCGTGCTCACCGCGCTCGACGTGCTCGGCTACGAGCGGCCCACGAAGCTGCGCGGCGAACGCGCGCGGCTCGTCGGGCTCATGATGCCCGAGCTGCAGAACCCCATCTTCCCCGCGCTCGCCGAGGTCATCGGCGGCGGCCTCGCGCAGAACGGCTTCACGCCCGTGCTGTGCATCCAGACCGCGGGCGGGGTCTCCGAGTCCGACTACGTCGAGCTCCTGCTGCACCAGCAGGTGTCGGGCGTCATCTTCACGGGCGGCGCCTACACGCAGGCCGAGGCGAACCACGACCACTACGAGCGACTGCGCGAGCTGAAGCTGCCGACCGTGCTCGTGAGCGCGCCCGTCGACGGGCTCGGGTTCGCGACGGTGTCGTGCGACGACGTCGTCTCGATGGAGCAGGCGTTCGGCCACCTGCTCCAGCTCGGACACGAGCGCATCGGCATCCTGCTCGGGCTGCGCGACCACGTGCCCTCGCAGCGCAAGCACGCCGCGGCACTCGCGATGGCCGAGCGGCACGGCGTCGAGCTGCCCGACGAGTTCGTCGTGCACTCGCTCTACTCCCTCGAGTCGGGGCAGACCGCCGCCGCGAAGCTGCTGGCCGCGGGCGTCACCGGCATCGTGTGCGCGAGCGACCCGATGGCGCTCGGCGCGGTGCGAGCCGTGCGCCGCGCGGGCCTGCGCGTGCCCGAGGACGTGTCGGTCATCGGCTACGACGACTCGGCGCTCATGAACTGCACCGAGCCACCGCTGACGACCGTCCGCCAGCCGATCGAGTCGATGGGCAAGATGATCATCGAGCTGCTCATGCGGCAGATGACGAGCGACGGCGCCGCCGGCGACGAGGTGTTCTTCGCCCCCGAGCTCGTCGTGCGCGCCTCGACGGCACCCGCCAGGCGCTGACCCCGCGCCCCGCGCCCCGCGTCGGGGCGTCGGGCGTCGAGCACCGGGCGTGGACGCCGCCCAGCCGCATCGCGTCCGACCGGTCGGGTGCGCGCCGCGGGTCGCCGATCCGCAAGCGAATGCCGCAATCGGACGCAAGCCGTCGCAAACTTTTGTTCCAATGTTGAAAAGTTGCATCATCCTGTTGCTCTCATTACGTTGACGGGCATCGACGCCGCGGTCCTCCCGACGCGGCGCGCCGCCCGCCGACGACAGGAGCACGACCGCCGTGACCACGCCCCTCACCGAGGCCGCCGCAGCCGACGTCTCCGCATCCGCGATCGCAGCGGCGACGACCCACGTGGCGCTCACGGCCGACCCGCTCTGGTGGCGGAGCGCCGTGATCTACCAGGTCTACGTGCGCAGCTTCGCGGACTCCGACGGCGACGGCACGGGCGACCTCCGCGGGGTGCTCGCGCACCTCGACCACCTGCAGGAGCTCGGCGTCGACGCGCTCTGGTTCAACCCCTGGTACCCGAGCCCCCTCGCCGACGGCGGCTACGACGTCGCCGACTACCGCGACATCCACCCCGCCTTCGGCACGCTCGCCGACGCCGAGGAGCTCATCGGCGCGGCCCTCGAGCGCGGCATCCGCACCATCATCGACATCGTCCCGAACCACGTCTCGCACGAGCACCCGTGGTTCCGCGCGGCGCTCGCCGCAGGCCCCGGCAGCCCCGAGCGCGAGCGCTTCTGGTTCCACCCCGGCAAGGGCCCGAACGGCGACGAGCCGCCGACCGGCTGGGTCTCGAACTTCCAGGGCGGCACGTGGACGCGGACGACGAACCCCGACGGCACGCCGGGGGAGTGGTACCTCCACCTCTTCGCGCCCGAGCAGCCCGACCTCAACTGGAACCACCCCGACGTGCGCGCCGAGCACGAGGACATCCTGCGGTTCTGGTTCGACCGCGGCGTCGCGGGCGTCCGCATCGACTCCGCGGGCCTCCTCATCAAGGACCCTTCGCTGCCCGAGGTGCCGGAGCTCGTCGAGCCCGGCGGCCACCCGACCGAGGACCGCGACGACGTCCACGAGGTCTACCGCTCGTGGCGGCGCATCGCCGACTCGTACGAGGGCACGCGCGTGCTCGTCGGCGAGGTGTGGGTGCCGGATGCCGCCCGCTTCGCGGCCTACCTGCGCCCCGACGAGATGCACACGGCCTTCAACTTCGACTTCATGGCTCGCCCGTGGGATGCCGCGGAGCTGCGCGCCTCGATCGACCTGATGCTCGACGCGCACGCCCCGGTCGGCGCCCCGAGCACCTGGGTGCTCTCGAACCACGACGTGACGCGCCCGGTCACCCGGTACGGCCGCGAGGACTCGGGCTTCGCGTTCGCCCGCAAGCGCTTCGGCACCCCGACCGACGTCGGGCTCGGCACCCGCCGGGCCCGCGCCGCGGCGCTGCTCACCGCCGCGCTGCCCGGCTCGCTCTACCTGTACCAGGGCGATGAGCTCGGCCTGCCCGAGGTCGACCTGCCGCGCGAGGTGCTGGAGGACCCGATGCACTTCCGCTCGGGCGGAGTCGACCCGGGGCGCGACGGATGCCGCGTGCCGCTGCCCTGGCGTGGCACCGCGTCGCCCTTCGGCTTCAGCCCAGACGGGGCGAGCGCCGCACCCTGGCTTCCGCAGCCCGCCGAGTGGGCGTCGCTCAGCGTGCAGGCGCAGGAGGCCGACGCCGGCTCGATGCTCCGCCTCTACCGCGACGCGCTGCGCATCCGTCGCCGCGAAACGGGATTCGGCGACGGCCCCATGGCGTGGCTCGACCTCGCGCCCGACGTACTCGCGTTCTCCCGGGGCGACGACCTCGTCTCGGTCACCAACCTCGGCCGCACGCCGGTCGAGCTCCCCGATCACGAGCGGATCCTGCTCGCGAGCGCCCCGCTCGCGGGCGGCCTGCTCGCACCCGACTCGACGGCCTGGCTCCGCGTGCGGACCGGGACGGAGAGGCCGCGGCCCGCCGCCGCGGAACGCACCCACCTCCGCACCACCACCTGAACACAGCACCGAAAGGACCACGACAATGAAGTCATCACGCAGGATCGCGATCGCGGGCATCACCGCGCTGGCGGTCGCGGGCGCCCTCGCCGGATGCACGTCCGGAAGCGGCTCGGAGGACGGCAGGCTCGAGCTCCGCGTCGCCACGTTCCCGCCCGGCGCCGACCAGGCGGCCTACGACGCCTTCGCCGAGCAGGAGGCGCAGTTCGAGGAGGCGAACCCCGACATCGACATCGTCGGCGTCGAGTACGAGTGGACGGCGCCGACGTTCGCGGCCCAGCTCGCCGGCGGCAGCCTCCCCGACGTCTTCACGGTCCCCTTCACCGACTCGAAGACCCTGCTGGAGAACGGGCAGCTGGCCGACGTGACCGACGAGGTCGAGGAGCTCGGCTACGCCGACAAGTTCAACCCGATCATCCTCGAGGAGGTCACCGACGCCGACGGCCGCGTCTTCGGCTTCCCACGCCAGGCCTACGCCGACGGCCTGCACTACAACCGCGCGCTGTTCGAAGCGGCCGGGCTCGACCCCGACAGCCCGCCGACGACGTGGGACGAGGTCCGCGAGGCCGCGAAGCAGATCTCCGAGGCGACCGGCAAGGCCGGGTACGCGACCATGGCGACCGGCAACACCGGCGGCTGGCAGCTCTCGGTGCAGGCCGACTCGCGCGGCGCATCGCTGCAGACGGCGAACGACGACGGCACCTACACGTCGACGATCGACGACGACGCCACTCGTGCGACGCTGCAGTACCTGCACGACCTCCGCTGGGAGGACGACTCGATGGGCGCCACGTTCGACCTCGACTGGGGCACGATCAACCAGGAGTTCGCCGCGGGCAACCTGGGCATGTACACCTCGGGTTCCGACGTCTACACGGCGCTCGTGCGCGACTTCGGCATGCAGCCCGACGACTACGGCCTGACCGTCATCCCGACGGAGGACGGCGGCGGCGTGCTCGGCGGCGGCGACATCGCCGTGATGCCGCCGAACCTCGACGACGAGACCCAGGCCGCGGCCGTCGCCTGGATCGACTGGTACTACATGCAGAAGCTGCTCGACGAGGACGCCGCGGTCGCCGACGCGAAGGCGCTCTCCGAGGCGGGCCAGGCCGTCGGGACGCCCGTGCTGCCGGTGCTCGACCAGGCCACGTACGAGGAGTCGCTCACTTGGATCGAGCCGTACGTGAACGTGCCGCTCGACCAGATGGCCGGCTTCACCGAGGGCATCTTCGACCAGACGCCGATCGGCGAGTTCAAGGGCCAGACCCAGCCGATCTACGCGCTCATGGACAACCTCGTCCAGGCCGTCCTCACCGATGAGAACGCCGACATCGACGCCCTCCTGGCCCAGGTGGACGCCGACGCGCAGGCCCTGCTCGACCAGTAGCCCGCGCGAGGATGCCGCGGCCGCGACCTCCCCGCGCGGCCGCGGCATCCGCCCCACCCCCGCCGCCCCGCGGCATCCGCCACCCTCGCCCCGACCCAGGAGCACCGATGACGATGACCCGAGACCCGGAGGTCGCCGACGCGGCCGCCGACCGGCCGCCCCGGCCGCCGTCGGACGTGCCGGCCCACCGGAAGCGGCGTCGCACGCCGATGACCTGGCTCCGCGGCGGCGGACTGTCGAACCTCGCGTTCGTCGCGCCGATGCTCGTCGTCTTCGCCGTCTTCAGCTGGGGGCCGATCGTCCAGGCGGTCGTGATGAGCTTCCAGAAGACGAACCTCGTCTCGCCGCCGGTGTTCGTCGGCATCGACAACTTCGTGCGCGTGCTCTCCGACCCGAACCTCGGCACGGCCGTCGTGAACACGCTGTACTTCGCACTGCTCGCGCTGCTGTTCGGCTTCCCGCTGCCGCTGCTGCTCGCGGTGATGATGAGCGAGGTGCGCCGCGGCAAGGGGCTGTACAGCGCGCTCGCCTACCTGCCGGTCGTCATCCCGCCGGTCGTCGCGGTGCTGCTGTGGAAGGTGTTCTACAACGCCAGCCCCGACGGCGTGTTCAACACGATCCTCGGCTGGGTGGGCATCCCGCCGCAGCCGTGGCTGCAGTCGTCGGCCACCGTCATGCCCTCGCTCGTGCTCGAGGCGACGTGGGCCGCCGCCGGCGGCGCGATCATCATCTACCTCGCCGCGCTCATCGCCGTGCCGCCGGAGCTGTACGACGCCGCCGAGGTCGACGGCGCCGGCATCTGGCGCAAGATCTGGCACGTCACGCTGCCGCAGCTGCGCGGCGTGCTCTTCATCATGCTGATCCTGCAGGTCATCGCGACGAGCCAGGTGTTCCTCGAGCCGTTCCTCTTCACGGGCGGCGGGCCGAACAACGCGACCCTCACCATCCTGCTGCTCATCTACCGGTACGCATTCCAGAACAGCCTCGGCGGGGCGTACGGCGAGGCGACCGCGCTCAGCCTCATGCTCGCGATCTTCCTGGCGCTCCTCAGCTGGGCGTACTTCAAGCTCACCGAACGTTGGAGCACGAATTGACCGGCGCACCCGACCAGCCCCTGCTCGACCGCCCGCACGGCGCGGCCCCGCGTCCGCGCCTCCTCGGCCTCGCACGCCGCGGTCGCGCCGCATCGACCGACGAGCAGGGCGACCGCGGCGTGCTCTCGACCGCCGACCGCCGCCGCGGCAGCGTCCGCGCGTCGATGACGTTCGTGCACGGCTTCCTCTTCGTCGGGCTGGTCGTCGCGGGGCTCGGGCCGCTGCTGTGGCTCGCGAAGGCCGCGGTGACGCCCACGCAGGACACGCTCTCGCAGCCGTTCGCGCTCTGGCCGAACGGCGTCGACTGGGCGAACCTCGAGACCGCGTGGAACGACATCCACATCGACCAGTACTTCCTCAACACGATCTGGGTCGCCGCAGGCTCCTGGTTCTTCCAGCTGCTCATCGCGACGACCGCGGGCTACGCGCTGTCGGTGCTGCGGCCCAAGTACGCGCCGATCCTCAACGCGCTCGTGCTCGCGACGCTGTTCATCCCCGCGGTGGTGCTGCTCGTGCCCCTCTACCTGACGATCCTGAACCCGCCCGTGATCGGCACGTCGCTGCTGAACACGTACTGGGCGGTGTGGCTCCCGGCGGCGGCGAACGCGTTCAACATCCTGCTCGTCAAGCGCTTCTTCGACGGCCTGCCGCGCGAGGTGTTCGAAGCGGCGAAGACGGATGGCGCGGGGCCCTTCCGGGTGTTCTGGTCGATCGTGCTCCCCATGTCGAAGCCCATCCTCGGCGTCGTGTCGGTGTTCGCCGTCATCGCGGCGTGGAAGGACTTCCTCTGGCCGCTGCTCGTGCTGCCGGACCCTGCCGTGCAGCCGCTGTCGGTGCGGCTGCCCGCGGTGCAGTCGCAGACCGAGCTCGACGTGTTCCTCGCGGCGCTCGCCATCTCGACGCTCATCCCCGTGGTGCTGTTCCTCCTGTTCCAGCGGCTGTTCCTCCGCGGGGCGGGCCTCGGGGGAGCGGTCAAGGGCTGAGGGGGCGCGAGCTCGCGGCATCCGTTCACCTCGATCTGGGTACCCTCGACAGTGGCGACGCGAGGAGGTGCGGATGGGGGGATTCCCGTGGCCCTGGCGGCGTGGGCGTCGCCGGGTCAAGATGGCGCCGTTCGACCGCTCGCGGCTGCCCGAGGCGCGTCTCGCCACCTTCGACGAGATGCTCGAGGAGGGCATGCTCATGGCCGAGTCGGCCGGGCGGATGGCGCTGAAGAACCGGCTCATCGTGCACGCCCTGCGCACCGACGAGCCGTTCTCCGACGAGCACGCCGCATCCGAGGCGCGCGCGGTGCTGTACGAGCTGGTGCAGGAGGCCGACGAGGCCGCCGAGCACGTCGCCGAGGAGCGGACCGCCGCCGGCAAGCGCGAGGGCCGCTCGCAGCACCAGCACGACTACCACCGCGACGACCTGCTGAACCTCCGCCGTCGCGAGAAGGTCTACGCGTCGGTCGCGAAGGAGCTCTGGACCAAGCGGTCGGACGACGCGTACGTCGCACGGTTCGTCGAGCGCGCCCGCGACGACGCCTGGCAGGAGCTCGGCACCGCGATCGAGCACGAACTCGACCGCCGCTGGCCGCGCTACGACGAGGAGCCCGACTACGCGGAGCACCGCACCGAGCGCATGTCGGTCGTGGGCGACGACCTCATGCGCGACCTCGCGCGGCACGCGGCGCAGCGGGCCGTCGAGGAGATCCCCGAGTACTGACGCGCCCCCGCGGCATCCGTCGCCCGGCCCGGCCGGACCGGCACACTGGGCGCATGACCCGTCACTGGACCCCGCTCGCCGTCGTCTACCTCGTCGTGGCGGTCGCCGGCCTCGTCGGCACCTGGACGTACAACGCGATCGCCATCGCCGAACGGAACGACTTCCTCGGCGACCTCGTCTCGAGCGGGCCGGCGGTGTCGTCGATCACGACGGACCTGCTCGTCGTCGCGGTCGCCGGCAGCATCCTCATCGTCGTCGAGTCGCGTCGGCTCGGCATGCGCTTCGCGTGGGCGTACATCGTCGGGTCGGCGCTCACGGCGTTCGCCTTCACGTTCCCGCTCTGGCTCGCGATGCGCGAGCGGCGCCTGGCGGCGCTGCGTGATGCGCCGGCGACTCGGCGCCGACCGTGATCCGGCTCCACCGAATCGTCGTCGGACGCCGACCACGGGGCTAGCGTTGGTCGCATGACCGACGCCGAGACCGCACCCGCCGCACCCTGGGATGCGGGAATCTGGACCCGTGAGCCCGTCGCCGTCCGCGCGGACGGCGACGGGATCGTCGTCGAAGCCGCCGAGGGCAGCGACTTCTGGCGCACGACCCAGTACGGCTTCATCCACGACGACGGGCACGCGCTCCTCGGCCCGTGGCCGGCGGATGCGGCGGTCGAGGTCTCCGTCGACACGTCGACGCTCACGGAGCTCTACGACCAGGCAGGGCTCCTCCTCTTCGGCGGTGAGGAGCTGTGGATCAAGGCGGGGCTCGAGATGAACGACGGCGTGCTCCACGTCGGGGCGGTCGTGACGAACCGCGTGTCCGACTGGTCGCTCGCGCCGGTCCCCGAGTGGGCGGGCGAGATCGTCACCGTGCGGGCGAGTCGCTCGGGCGTCGAGGGCGATGCCGTCACGCTGCGGGCGCGCGCCGGCGACGGGCCGTGGCGCACCATCCGCGTCGCCCCGTTCGATGCGGATGCCGCGACCGCAGGCCCGATGGCGTGCGCCCCAACGCGCGGCGGCCTCGAGGTGCGGTTCACGGGCTGGGCGTTCGTGGCGGCCGACGTCGACCTGCACGAGGACCCGCCGACCGCCTGACCCGATCCGACGGGCCGGGGCGACCGTTCCGCACCGTCCGACGGAACGGGACCACGGTCCCGTCGCACCGCGACCGCGCCGCCTACGCTGGCCGCGCATGGACGAGCCGAGCCTCGGGGGAGTCTCGGCATCCGACGGCCTGACGAGCGCGGATGCCGCGGCCAGGCGCGCCCGCGACGGGGCGAACGCGCTGCCCGGCGCCAAGCGCCCATCCGTCCTCCGCCGACTCGTCGGGGAACTCACGCACTTCTTCGCGCTGCTCCTCTGGGGCGCCGCCGCCCTCGCCCTCGTCGCCGGCCTCCCAGAACTCGCGGTCGCGATCATCGCCGTGATCGTCGTGAACGCGATCTTCGCGATCGTGCAGCAGGCCCGTGCCGATCGGGCCGCCGACCGACTGCAGGAGATGCTGCCAGCGCGGGTGACCGTCCGGCGCGACGGCCGTCGGCGACGCATCGACGCGGTGGACGTCGTCGAGGGCGACCTGCTCCTCGTCGAGAGCGGCGACCGCGTGCCCGCCGACGCCGAGGTGACCCAGGCGAACCGACTGCTCGTCGACACGTCGATGCTGACCGGCGAGAGCGTCGCGGCGAGCGTCGAGCCCGGGGGCGCGCTCTTCGCGGGCACCTTCGTCGTCGAGGGCGACGCGCAGGCCGTCGTGCACGCGACCGGATCGCGGACGCGCCTCGCGGGCATCGCCCGGATGACGACGACCGCCACGCCGGACACGCCGCTCACGCGCGGCCTCCGCGGGGTCGTGCGCCTCACGGCCTCGATCGCGATCGGCGCCGGCCTGCTGTTCCTGCTCGTCTCGATGCTCGTCGGCAACCCCATCCAGGACGCCTTCGTCTTCGCCATCGGCGTCACGGTCGCCCTGGTGCCCGAGGCGCTGCTGCCGACCGTCACGCTCTCGCTCGCCCTCGGGTCCGAGCGGATGGCCCGGCGCTCGATCCTCGTCCGGAACCTCGAAGCGGTCGAGACGCTCGGCTCGACGACCTTCATCTGCACCGACAAGACGGGCACGCTCACGCGCAACGAGATGACGGTCGTGCACGCGTGGACGCCTGCGGGGGGCGTGGCGATCGACGGTGGCGGGTACGGACCGGAGGCCGCGGCGACGTGGACCTCGCCCGACGCGCAACCCGCCGTGCGCGGGCTCGCGATCGCCGCGGTGCGGTGCTCGACCGGGTACGCCGAGGAGGTCGCCGGTTCCTGGCATCCGCACGGCGACCCGATGGAGGCCGCGTTCGACGCGTTGGCGCGTCGTCTCGGGATCGACACCGACGCGGACCGCCGAGCGGCGCCGCCCGAGCTCCGCTTCCCGTTCGACTCGCAGCTCCGGCGCATGGCGGTGGTGCTGGCCGACGAGGTCGTCGTGAAGGGCGCGCCCGACACGGTCCTGCCGCGGTGCACGGATGCCGCGGGTGCGTCGCTCGACGACGCGGCCTCCGTCGTCGACGACTTCACCGGACGGGGCCTGCGCGTCATCGCCGTCGCCGCCGCGCCTCGCGCGGGCCGCACGCCGTCGACCCAGCTCGAGGCCGAGGAAGGGATGCGCCTGCTGGGCCTCCTCGCCCTGCAGGACCCGCCGCGCGACGGCATCGCCGACTCGCTGCGAGCGTGCCGTCGGGCGGGCGTGCGCGTCGCCATGATCACGGGCGACCACCCGGCCACCGCCCGCGCGATCGCCGACCTGGTCGGCCTGCGGCTCCCCGACGGCCCGGTCCTCTCGGGCGAGGACCTGCCGGCCGACGACCAGCATCTCGGCGCGGTGCTCGACCACGACGGGGTCGTCGTCGCGCGCGTCTCCCCCGAGGACAAGCTGCGCATCGCCCGAGCCCTGCGCGCCCGCGGGCACGTCGTCGCGATGACGGGCGACGGCGTCAACGACGCCCCGGCGCTGCATGAGGCCGACATCGGCGTCGCGATGGGACGCGGCGGCACGGACGTCGCACGCGAGGCCGCCGACCTGGTGCTGCTCGACGATTCGTTCGCGGGGATCGTCGCGGGCATCGAGCAGGGCCGCGCGACCTACGTGAACATCCGGCGCTTCCTGACGTACCACCTGACCGACAACGTCGCCGAGCTCACGCCGTTCGTCGTGTGGGCGCTCTCGGGCGGCCAGTTCCCGCTGGCGCTCGGCGTGCTGCAGATCATCGCGCTCGACCTCGGCACCGACACCCTCTCGGCGGTCGCGCTCGGCGCGGAGAAGCCCGCGAGCCACCTCCTCGAGGGCCCGCCCGTGGGCGGGCGGCTCATGAACGGCACCGTGCTGCGTCGCGCGTTCGGCGTGCTCGGTCCCCTGGAGGCGCTGCTCACCATGACCGCGTTCGTCGTCTCGCTGATCGCGCTCGGGTGGCGGCCAGGCGAGGCGTTCCCGACCGGCGCCGACCTCATGGCGGCGTCGGGGGCAGCCTTCATGACGGTCGTGCTCGCCCAGACCGCGAACGCCTTCGCCTGCCGGTCGTCGACGAAGTGGCCGGGGGCGCTCGGATGGTCCACCAACCGCCTTCTCGTCGTCGGCGTCATCGTCGAGCTCGCGTTCTCGCTCGTGGTGCTGCTCCAGCCGACCGTGGCCGGGATCCTCGGCCAGGCGAACCCGCCGCTCGCAGGCTGGGCGATCGCGCTCGCCTCGATGCCGATCCTCATCGCGGTGGATGCCGCGGACAAGCGCCTGCGCGCTCGGCACGTGCACCCGCACGAGGCCGCCGGCGCCGCCCGGCCCGTTCGCAGCGACGCGCCCCCTACGGCGTGATGTGGTGGCTGGGACGGAACACGTCGTCGGGGTCGGCCTCGCGCTTGATCGCCCGGAGGCGGGCGAGCGTCTCGGGTGGGTAGATCTCGGTCACGATGTCGTCGCCGAACTCCGGCGTGAAGTTCGAGTAGCGACCGTTCGTGAACGCCATCGCCGCCGCGACGCCGTCGTGGGCGGACGCGACCGCGTCGGGTCCTGCGCCGTCCGGGATGAGCCGGTTCACCGCCACGAGCACTTCGCCATCGCGCTGCGCGACGGCAGTGGCCGTGCTCCCGACGCGCGAGAACGCACCGCCGAGCCCGCGGAGCAGCAGCATGGTCGGCAGGGCATGGTCGAGCGTCGCCGTGAGCGCGTCGAGCGCCGCGTCGGAGAGGTCGGGCACGAAGCCGTTGCCGCCGACCATCTCGAACGGCGGCTTGCCGGGCGGGCCGTCCTCGAGCAGGTCGGGGTACTCCACGGGCCCCAGCGAGACGTCGGTGACCGACGGCAGTGACAGCAGCGGCTCGAGGAGCCGGCGGAGCTCGTCCTCCGAGCCCTGCAGGGCGACGAGGAGCTGCGGACCCGCGGGCATCTCGGGCATGATCGGCGGCATCACGAGGAGCGTCGAGTTCAGTTCGTCGGGACCGTCGCGCATCACGTCGCGCCACGCGCCGAGCACGGCGCGGGGGTCGGACTGGTCGAACATCACCTGCCCGCCGACCAGTCCGTCGACCGGCGCGGCCTGGAAGGTGAAGCGGGTCGCGACGCCGAAGTTGCCGCCGCCGCCGCGCACGGCCCAGAACAGGTCGGGGTGGTGCTCGGCATCGAGCGTGACCACGTCGCCCGCCGCGGTCACGAACTCGACCTCGCGGAGGATGTCGATGGTCAGGCCGTGCAGGCGCACCAGCCAGCCGATGCCGCCGCCGAGGGCGAGCCCGCCGACGCCGACATCGCGCGTGTCGCCCGAGGTGATGCCCAGGCCGTGCGGTGCGAGGGTCGCCGCGACGTCGCCCCACTGGGCGCCGGCACCGACGTGGACGAGTGCGCCGTCGGCGACCTCGATCGTCGCGAGCCCGGAGAGGTCGATCACGAGACCGCCCGTGGCGGGATCGGATCCGTGACCGCCCGCGCGGACGGTGATGGGAACGCCCGCGGCGACGGCGGAGCGGACGGCCTCGGCGACCTCGTCGGCGGAGGTCGGGCGCACGACCGCATCGGGCGTGCCCTGCCCGGCGAAGACGTGGGCGCCGGCCTCGTACTCGGGGGTGCCGGGCGCGTGCACGCGCTGCGGCATCCGCTCACTCAGTTCGGTGACGAACGACATGGGGGCAGTCTGTTCCCGGCCGCCGACATCCGCGACCCCACTTCAGGCGCCGCGTCGTCGACATCCTGCCGATCGAGTGCGAATTCTGCGGTGGAGTGCGCCCGGGTACGGGACTCCACCGCAGAAATCGCACTCCACCGCAGAAATCGCACTCCAGCGCGATGCAGCGGGGCGCGCGGCGCGAGCGGATGCCGCGGCTACTCGCCGCTCGGGTGCGCCCCCGCCGCGTCGATGATCCACGCGTTCGCGAACGCCCGCTCGCGCCAGGCCGCGTACCGGCCCGAGACCCCGCCGTGCCCGGCCGCCATCTCGACCTTCAGCAGCGGATCGGCGCCGACCTCGCGCAGCTTCGCCACCCACTTCGCGGGCTCGACGTAGAGCACGCGCGTGTCGTTGAGCGAGGTGATCGCGAGGATCCGCGGGTACCCCACCGCGTGCACGTTCTCGACCGGTGCGTACGACTTCATGTAGGCGTACACCTCGGGGTCGTCGAGCGGGTTGCCCCACTCGTCCCACTCGATGACGGTCAGCGGGAGCGACGGGTCGAGGATCGAGGTCAGCGGGTCGACGAACGGCACCTCGGCGACGATCCCCGCGAAGAGGCGAGGGGCGAGGTTCGCGACCGCGCCCATCAGCAGGCCGCCGGCCGATCCGCCCTGCGCGACGAGGTGGTCGGGCGTCGTCACGTCGCGGTCGATGAGGTGCTCGGCCGCGGCGATGAAGTCGGTGAAGGTGTGCTTCTTGTGCAGCTTCTTGCCGTGCTCGTACCAGAGCCGGCCCATCTCGCCGCCGCCGCGCACGTGGGCGATGGCGAAGACCATGCCGCGGTCGAGGAGCGACAGGCGCGGGATGCCGAAGCCCGGGTCGATGGCGTGCTCGTACGAGCCGTAGCCGTACAGCAGGGTGGGCGCGGGCTCGCCGAGCGTGACCAGGTCGTGCCGGTAGACGAGCGAGATCGGCACCTTCGTGCCGTCCGGCGCCGTCGCCCACTCGCGCTTCTGCGCGTACCGTTCCGGGTGGTAGTCGCCGAGCACGGGCTGCTGCTTGCGAACCGTGCGGTCGCCGGATGCCACGTCGACGTCGATCACCATCGACGGCGTGACGAAGCTCCCGTAGCCGATCCGCAGCGACGGCTGCGCCCAGTCCGGGTTCGCTCCGACGCCCGTGGAGAAGAGCTCCTCGTCGAAGGCGAGCTCGTGCAGCGTGTCGTCCGGGGTCGCGTCGGCCGGGATGCCCTGCGGCGGGACCTTCGCGATCGCCACGCGCGGCAGCCCGTCGCGGCGGTACTCGAGGGCGACGAAGTCGCGGAAGCCGTGCGCCGCCTCGATGCGCATGCGCGGATCGTGGGGCAGGAGCATCCGCCGCTCGCCCTGGGGGTCGTCGGCGTCCACGCTCACGAGCTCGAAGTTCACCGCGTCGCCCTCGTTGTGGATGACGAGGAGGCGGTCCCGGCCGCCGGCGACGACGTGCTCGATGTCGTACTCGACGCCGTCGCGGCGCGGCCACACCACGCGGAACTCGCCGGTGGGGTCGTCGGCGTCGAGCAGCCACGACTCGCTCGTGACGTGCGAGCCGGCCTCGAGCACGAGGTAGCGGCGGCTGCGGGTGAGGCCGACGCCGAGCCAGAAGCGCTCGTCGGGCTCGTGGAAGACCGTCACGTCGGCCGAGGCGGGCGTGCCCACCTCGTGCCGCCAGACGGTGTCGGGCCGCCAGGCGTCGTCGACGGTCGTGTAGAAGACGTACCGGCCGCTCGGGTCGAAGAGTGCGCCCGCGGCCGTGCCGGGGATCTCGTCATCGAATTCGCGACCCGAACCGGTGAGGTCGCGCAGGCGGATCGTGTACCGCTCGTCGCCCTCGACGTCGACGCCGAACAGCAGCGTCGAGCCGTCGGCGGTGACGTCGAAGCTGCCGAGCGAGAAGAACTCGTGGCCCTCGGCCTCGACGTTGTCATCGAGCAGCACCTGCTCGCCGGGCAGCGGCGAGCCGTCTTCCGGGATCGCGGGCGGCTCCCAGTCGTCGGCCGCGCTCGCCGCGACGCGGCAGTGGATCCCGTACTGCAGCCCCTCGACCGTGCGCGAGTAGTACCACCAGTCGCCCTCGCGCGTCGGGACGCTGAGGTCGGTCTCCTTGGTGCGGTCCTTGATCTCCTCGAACACCTGCTCCTGCAGGAGCGACAGGTGCCGGGTCTTCGCCTTCGTGTAGGCGTTCTCCTCCTCGAGGTGGGCGATGACCGCGGGGTCGTCCTTGTCGCGCAGCCATTCGTAGTGGTCGATCACCACGTCGCCGTGATGGCTGCGTTCGGTCGGTCGTTTCTCGGTCACCGGAGGAGTCAGCACGGGGTCAACCGTACGCCGACCGGTCGCGCCGCGGCATCCGTCTTCGGTCGCGGGGGTTGCGGAGCATGACGTCCGTGTTGGCATCGGGGCGAAGTAAGGTTAGCCTAATCTCACTTCCGCCGACCACGAACCAGAGGACCACAGTGCTCGCCACCTACCTGATCGGACTCCGCGAAGGCCTCGAGGCCGGGCTCATCGTCGGCATCCTCGTCGCGTACCTCGGCAAGCTCGGCCGGCGCGACCTGCTCGGCCGCATGTGGGTGGGCGTCGGCGTCGCGGTCGCCGTGGCGCTCGCGGTCGGCGCGGTGCTCACCTGGGGCCCGTACGCGCTCACCTTCGAGGCGCAGGAGATCCTCGGCGGCGCACTCTCGATCGTCGCGGTCGCGATGGTGACCTGGATGATCTTCTGGATGGCCACGCACGGCGCGGGCTTGTCGAAGGAGCTCCGCGGCCAAGTCGACGCGGCCATGGACCGGTCGTGGTTCGCGTTCGTGCTGATCGGTGCGCTCGCAGTCGGTCGCGAGGGCGTCGAGACGGCGCTGTTCGTGTGGGCGAACGTCGCCGGCGGCAGCGACCCCCTGCTCGGCACGCTCGGCGCCGTGCTCGGCATCCTGACCGCGGTGGGCATCTCCTGGGGCATCGCGCGCGGGCTCGTGCGCATCGACCTCTCGCGGTTCTTCACCTGGACCGGCGTCTTCCTCGTGATCGTCGCCGCTGGCGTGCTCGCCTACGGCATCGGCGACCTGCAGGAGGCCGGAGTGATCGCGGGTGGCGCCCCTGCATACGACCTCGTCGGGCTCGTGCCTCCGGGCTCCTGGTACGGCGCACTGCTCACCGGCATCTTCAACTTCTCGCCCGAGCCGACCTGGGCGCAGGTGATCGGCTGGGTGCTGTACGTCGGCATCGTGCTCCCGCTGTACCTGCGCGTCATGCGGCACCGCCAGACGCCGAAGCCGGTCGGGGTGACGGATGGCGCGGCGCCCGCGCCGAACGCCGTGCGACCCTCCGCGTCCGCACGGGCCGTCCCCGCGTCCTGACCCGTCCGGGCCGTCCCCGCGGCCGGACCGCGAACCACCACCATCACCACGACCAGGAGGTCGAATGACTCACCGTGCCCTCGCGGCATCCGCCGTCACCGTCGTCGCCGCACTCGCCCTCACCGGCTGCGTCGCCAAGGCCGATCTCGCCGCGGCGATCCCGGTGGCGATCACCGACGACGCGTGCGGCGTCGAGGTCGCGACCGCCGAGGCCGGCGCACTCACCTTCCGCCTGACGAACAGCGGTTCGGAGGTGAACGAGTTCGAGGTGCTCGCCGACGACAAGCTGCGCATCGTCGGCGAGAAGGAGAACCTCGCACCGGGGCAGACCGTCGACTTCACGGCGCACCTCGAGCCCGGCACGTACTACACCGCGTGCAAGTTCCAGCAGGTCGGCGCCCCCGTCGGCCTCGCCGAGTTCACGGTCACCGGCGAGGCGGGCGCGCTCTCCGAGGACCGCCAGGTGCTCGCGGACCAGGCCGTGACCGAGTACCTCGCCTACGTGCGCTCGCAGGCGGCCGAGCTGCTGCCGGCCGTCGAGGAGTTCGCGGACGCGTACGCCGCGGGAGACGACGAGGCGGCACGCTCGCTCTACGCGACGGCCCGTATCCCGTACGAGCGCATCGAGCCGACCGCCGAGGCGTTCGGCGACCTCGACCCGGAGATCGACTTCCGCGAGGTCGACGCGGTGGCCGACGGACTCGAGTGGACCGGCTTCCACCGCATCGAGAAGGACCTGTGGCCGCCGGCCGCCGGCGACCTGAACTCCGACGGCCAGGACGCGTTCGCCGACTGGGCGCCGTCGACGCCCGAGGAGCGCCGGGCGTTCGCCCACCAGCTCGTCGCGGATGTCGCGGAGCTGCACGACCTCGTCACCGCCGAGGACTTCTCGGTGTCGCTCGACGCGATCTCGAACGGCGCCATCGCGCTCCTCGACGAGGTCGCCGCGGGCAAGATCACGGGCGAGGAGGACTGGTGGTCGGGGACCGACCTGTCGGACTTCGCCGCGAACGTGCAGGGTGCCGGGGTCGCCTTCGGCGCGGTGCGCGCGCTCGCGGAGACGACCGACGAGGGCGCGGAGCTCGCGGCCGGGATCGACGCCCGATTCGACGACCTCGAGGCGGCGCTCGCGGCGTACGGCTCGCTCGAGGACGGGTTCGTCGACTACGCCACGCTGACCGATGCGCAGAAGAAGGGGCTCAGCGACGCCGTGAACGCGCTCGCCGAGCCGCTCTCGCAGCTGACCGCGACGGTCCTGGGGTCCTGATGACCGAGCAGGCGGCCGCGCCCGAGCCCCGCGACGGGATCAGCCGCCGCGGCCTCCTCGGCCTGCTCGGCGCCGGCGCGGCGGGCGCCGTCGTCGGGACCGCGGGCGGCGCCGGGGCGGCGATGGCGGTCACGGGCGCGCTCGCCGGGCCCGAGGCATCCGCCACCGCCTACGACTTCCACGGCACCCACCAGGCGGGCATCACGACGCCGGCGCAGGACCGCCTGCACTTCGCCGCCTTCGACGTGAGCGACTCGCTGGACCGCGCCGGCCTCGTCGGACTGCTCGCCGACTGGACGAACGCGGCCGCCCGGCTCACGCAGGGCCTCGAGGTGGAGGAGGGCGGCGCCGTCGGCGGGAGCGACATCGCGCCGCCCGCCGACACGGGCGAGGCCCTCGGGCTGCCAGCCGCGGGCCTCACGATCACCTTCGGGTTCGGCCCGACGCTGTTCGAGGATGCTGCGGGCGTCGACCGCTTCGGCCTCGCCGAGCGCCGCCCGCGGGCGCTCGAGGCGCTGCCGCGGTTCCAGGGCGACGCGCTGAAGGCGGAATGGACCGGCGGCGACCTCTGCATCCAGGCGTGCGCCGACGATCCGCAGGTCGCGGTCCACGCGATCCGCAACCTCAGCCGCATCGCCTTCGGGCGCGCGAGCCTGCGGTGGTCGCAGCTCGGGTTCGGCCGCACGTCGTCGACGTCGACCTCGCAGTCGACGCCCCGCAACCTGTTCGGCTTCAAGGACGGCACCGCCAACGTGAAGGCCGAGGATGCCGCCGCGCTCGCCGAGCACGTCTGGGTCGACGCCGCGGACGAGCCCGCCTGGCTCGCCGGCGGGTCGTACCTGGTCGCGCGCAGGATCCGCATGGTCATCGAGAACTGGGACCGGGTGCAGCTCGGCGAGCAGGAGCAGCTCGTGGGCCGTTCGAAGGGCGAGGGCGCGCCGCTGTCGGGCGGGACCGAGTTCTCCGAGCCCGACTTCGAGGCGACCGGGGCCACCGGCGAGACCCTCGTCGGGGCGACCTCGCACGTGCGCCTCGCGCATGCGGCCTCGAACGGCGGCGTGCGGATGCTCCGCCGCGGCTACAACTTCGTCGACGGCAACGACGAGCTCGGTCGCCTCGACGCGGGGCTGTTCTTCCTGTCGTTCCAGCGCTCGCCCGAGCAGTTCGTCACGGTGCAGCGGAGCCTCGCCGCCGACGGGTTGAACGAGTACCTGAAGCACGTCGGCTCGGCGGTCTTCGCGGTGCCGGGCGGCATCCGACCCGGCGAGCACGTGGGGCAGGCGCTCTTCGACTGAGGACACGGCGCCCAGTCGACGCCGACCTTCTCCCAGTCGAGGGTGAGCGACGTCGAGGAAGCTGTCGCCCGCGACGATGACGGACCGGCCGGGCTCACCCGGCGGCCGGGAGGCTCGCCTCGACCACCGCCCGCACCCGCGCGAGCGCGTCGGCGAGCCGCGAGTCGGGCGGCGAGGCGTAGCCGAGCACGATCCCCGACGGGCCGGCGCCCGGCACGGCCGAGTACTCGGAGAGCGGTGCCACGAGGACCCCGTCGTCGGCGAGCCGGGTGACGACCCGCGCGGCGACCTCGGGCGACGGCAACCCGACGACGGCGTGCAGCCCGCCGTCGAGGCCGGAGAGCGGGGCGTGGTCGATGCCGCCGAGGGCCTCGACCACGAGCGTGCGGCGGTGCGCGTAGTCGCGCTTCGCCGTCGCGATGTGCCGTCGCACGGCGCCGGTCGCGAGCAGCTCGGTCATCGCCGCCTGCGCGATGCCGGGCACGGGGCACGTCTCGTCGTCGCGGGCGGCGGCGACGGCGTCGCGCAGGCCGGGGTTCGCGGGCAGCACGAGGTAGCCGAGCCGCAGCCACGGCGTGAGCACCTTCGAGAAGCTGCCGATGAGCACCGCATGCCCCGAGCGGTCGAGCGAGGCGAGCGCGGGGAGCGGCGGCCCGACGTGGCGGAACTCGCTGTCGTAGTCGTCCTCGAGGACCAGTGCGTCGGATGCCTCGGCCCACTCGAGCAGCGCGAGCCGCGACGCGACCGGCAGCCGTCCGCCGAGCGGGTACTGGTGGCTCGGCGTCACGAGCACGGCGTGGGGTGCGGGGCGGATGCCGCGGAGCGCGTCGACCTCGATGCCGTCGCGGTCGACCGGCACCGCGACCGTCTCGAGCGCGCCGCGGCGGACGAGCACGCGCCGCGCCGAGGGGTAGCCGGGATGCTCGACGGCGACGCGTGGCGTGCCGTCGACGAGGATCCGGAGCGCGGTCGAGAGGAGTGCGATGGCGTCGCTCGTGCCCGCCGTGACGACCACGTCGTCGGGCGAGCAGGTCACGCCCCTGGCGTGCCGCAGGTGCTCGGCGATCTCGGCGCGCAAGCGCGGCGCACCGAAGTCGGGCGCGGTGTCGTCGGGCACTGCCTCGCGCGCCGCGGTGCGCCACGCCGCGCGCCAGGCCCGTTCGTCGAGCCGCGCCGTCGAGGGCCGGCCGGGCCGCAGGTCGAGCGCCGCAGCGCCCTCGGCGACGACGGCCCCCGTGGGGCCGGTGGTCTCCGCACCCGCATCGGCCGTCGACACGCGCCGCCCGGGGGCCGCGGTCGGCGTCGGGCCGGGGGGTGGGGCCGGGGTCGTCGCGAGCGGCGCGACGCGGGTCGGCGCACCCTGGCGCACCTCGAGGTATCCCTCGCCCGCGAGCTGGTCGTAGGCGGCGACGACCGAGCTGCGGGCGACGCCGAGCTCCGCCGCGAGCGCTCGGGTCGACGGCAGCGGGTCGCCCGTCTGCAGCAGCCCCGAGAGGATGCCGCGGCGGAGCCCGTCGACGAGCTGCACGCCGAGCGGACGCGCGTCGTCGCGGTCGATGGTGAGCAGCGGTCCGTCCATCGCATCCTCCACTGGACTGCTCGAATGAACGAGAACTGGTCTGCTCACCATACCAGCTTCGCGCGCACACTGGTCGCATGACCAGCACCCCGAACCCCTCCGCCGGCCCCGCAGCTCCGGCCCGCCGCATCCGCCGCCTGCCCGACCGCGAGACCGTCGACCGGTTTGCACTCCACGAGCTCCTCGACGCCGAACTCGTCGGACACCTCGCGGTCGTCGCGGGGGGAGTGCCGGTCGTGGTCCCGATGGGCTACGCGCGCGTCGGCGATCACGTGGTGCTGCACGGCTCGACCGGGGGAGGATTCGCGCTGCGCGCGGCATCCGCTCGCACGCCCGTCGCGTTCGCCGTGACCGCGCTCGACGGACTCGTGTACGCGCGGTCGCTGTTCGACAGCTCGATGAACTACCGCAGCGCGACCGTGCAGGGCGTGCTCGAGCCGGTTCCCGGCGACGAGGCGGATGCCGCGCTGCTGGCGCTCTCCGAACGGCTCATGCCCGGGCGCACGGCCGAGGTGCGCGACATGCGTCGGAAGGAGGTCGCCGCCACGCGGGTGCTGCGGCTGGCCCTCGACGACGTGGTCATGAAGCAGCGCTCCGGCGGGCCCTCGGAGGAGCCCGACGACGGCGAGGACCACGCGACCTGGGCCGGCGTCGTGCCGCTCGAGCGCCGGTGGGCCGCGCCGATCGCATCCGGGCTCACGCCTCCGGGCACGCCCCTCCCCGAATCCGTGCGCGCGCTGACGACGACGCCCTCGCCTCCGGCCACGCTCGACGAGGCGTCGGATCCGGCCGCCTGAGGACGCCTCAGCGGCGGGCGGTCGGAGAGATACGACGAACTCCCGATGAACGCCCGATGCCTCAGGGCGCACCATCGTGGCATCGCCCCGGTCCGACACCGGGCGGGCCGCAGGAAGAACGCAACCAGACGAAACGGAAGGAGGTGCGTGATGTTCGCAGCGATGCTCGTGCTCGGGCTCCTCACGGCAGGAGCCGTGATCGCGTCGGTGATCCAGTTCCGCAGGGACGGCTACCACCGCATGCCCACCCTCTCGCACTGAGGTCGGATCGACCCGGACATCCGCATCCGACCGAACGGGGCCCTGAGGCCACCTCAGGGCCCCGCAGCACGGAAATAGGGACATCTCCCGATGAACGCGGGGCACCTCAGGGAGGAGTCTCGGATCATCATCCAGACCAGGAGGACACCATGGACTACGCAGCAGGATTCGTCGCACGGCAGGTGCACGAGGTGAACCTCCTCGGCGCCGAGCAGCGGATCGCGCACGCGCAGGCCGCCGCCGAGCGCGAGGCCGAGTCGCCCGCCGTCGCGCGCGGTGCGCGCCGCGTGCACGCGCCGCACCGCCGCTTCCACCTCCCGCAGTTCGCGCGGTGAGCACACAAGCCGGCGGCGGCGCCGCGGAGCCCGCGATCGCGACCGCAGTCGACGACACCACGCAACGGCGCCGGCCCGATGGGGCCGGCGCCGTTGTCGTGGGTGCGTGGGACGATATGAGTGTGACCAGCTCTTCGTCGAGCCCCACGATGATCGCCCGCGACGCCGAGCTCGAGTGGCTCAACTCCCTCCTCGATGCCGTGCGCGCCGGCACGCCGGCGACCGCCGTGATCGGCGGCGAGGCCGGCATCGGCAAGTCGCGGCTCGTGGCCGAGTTCATGGCGGGCCTCGGCCCCGAGGTCCGCCTGGTCGTCGGCCAGTGCGTCGACCTCGGCGACGTCGCGGCACCCTACGCCCCGGTGAAGGGCGCGCTCCGGCAGCTGGTCGCGCACGTCGGCGCGGAGCGCGCGCTCGAGGCGGTCGGCCCGGGTCGTGCGGCGCTCGTCGCACTGCTGCCCGAGCTCGCGGCATCCGACGCCCTGACGAACGGCGAGATCGTGATCACGCCGGGCGGCGCCGGCAGCGGCCAGCTGCACGAGGCCGTCGCAGTGCTCCTCGAGACCCTCTCGCGCGACCTCCCGATCGTCCTCGTCATCGAAGACCTGCACTGGGCGGATGCCGCGACCCTCGCGCTGCTGCGCTTCCTGCTCCGCTCGCTCGGTTCGAGTCGCCTGCTCATGCTGCTGACCTACCGCACCGACGACGTCACCAGGGGGCATCCGCTCCGCCTGTTCCTCTCCGAGGCCGAGCGCGACCGGTGGGTCGAGCGGCGCGAACTCGAGCGACTGAACGAGAGCGAGGTCCGCGCACTCGTCGGCACCCTCATCGAGGACGAGGCGCCGAGCGACCGCGTGCTCGAGACCGTGTTCCGCCGCAGCGACGGCGTGCCGTTCTTCGTCGAGGAACTCGTGGGCATCGACGGATGCCGCGACGAGGGCTTCGTGCCCGGCACCCTCCGCGACCTGCTGCTCGCGCGCTACGAGCGGCTCTCCGACGACGCACAGGAACTGCTGCGGCTGCTCTCCACGGGGGGCGTGCGCGTGCCGCACTCCCTGCTCTCGGCGGTCTACCGCCGCGGCGACGAGGCGCTCGAGACGGCGGCACGCGAGTCCGTGACGTACGGCGTGCTCGTGATCGACGGCGACGACTACGCGTTCCGGCACGCGCTCGTGCGCGAGGCGATCCTCGCCGACCTGCTGCCCGGCGAGCGCGCGAGGTTCCACGCGCGGTACGCCGAGGCGTACGAGGCGCAGGCCGAGGCGTCGGCAGGCGGGCGCCGCCTCGCCGCCGAGATCTCCTACCACTGGCTCGGCGCACGCGACCCCATGCGGGCGTTCCCCGCGACCATCCAGGCGATGCGCGAGGCGCGCGCCGCGGTGGCCTACGCGACCTCCTCGCAGCTCGGCGAACGCGCGCTCGAACTCTGGGACACGGTGCCCGACGCCGAGCAGATCGCCGGCATGTCCAAGCTCGAGCTCATGGGCCGTACCGCCTCGCAATTGCGCCACGCCGGCGAGGGCGAGCGCAGCGTCGCGATGGTGAAGCTCGCGCTCGCCGAGTGCCCGCGGAGCGACCCGCAGTACGCGCGACTGCTGCGGGACAAGGCGCTCTACCTCGCCAACGTCGGCCGGGGCGGCTCGATCGAGATCCTCGAGGAGGCGCTCGCCGCAGTCCCCGACGAGGACTCCGAGGAGCTTCGGGCCACCATCATGACCGGGCTCGCCGGCCGCCTGATGATCGAGGCCCGCATCGACGAGGCTGTCGAGATGGCCGACGCCGCGTACGAGCTCGCGAGGTCGCTCGGGTTCGCCCGGTACGCGTCGGTGTCCATGAACATCAGCGCGGTGTGCCGCGCTTCGCGGGGCGAGGTCGAGCGCGCACTCGCCGACATGGAGCGCGCGCGCGAGCTCGCCGAGGGCGATGGTGCGGCGCTGCTGCGGTACTGGGTCAACTCCTCCGACCTTCGCCACCTCGTGGGCGACTTCCCCGAGGCCGTCCGCCTCGCGGAGGAGGGGCTCGCCCGCGCCCGTGCGCAGGGGGTCGAGCGCAGCTCCGGCGTGATCCTCGCCTCCAACGCGGTCGACCCGCTCCTCTCGCTCGGTGAATGGGAGCGCGCCGACGCGCTCATCGAGCGTGCGCTCGCGCTCGACCCGCCCGGTCCGGTCCGCACCTACCTCGAACGGGCGAAACTCTGGGCGATGGTCTGGCGCGGCGACGCCGAGCACGCGGCCGAGCGCTTCCGCCAGGTCCGCCCGGCGATGATGCCGGTGATGCAGGTCGAGATGCAGACCCGCCTCGCGGTCGGCCGCGTGGCGGTCGAGATCGGGCTCGCGGCCGGCGACCTGTCGCAGGCCTGGCGCGACGGCCGCGGCGTGCTCCACGAGCAGGTGCTGCCGCTCGCGGGCTACGCCGAGCCGCTGCTCTGGGCGCTCGCCCGCGTGATCGCCGCCGTCAAGGCCGATCCCTCGCGGGTCTCCGAGGCCGAGGCCGCAGAGATCCTCGGGTCGGCGTCCGCCCTCCGCGACCTCGTCGACCGGCTCTCGTTCTGGCCGACGCATCCGCTGTGGAAGGCGTTCGTCGAGGCCGAGCTCGACCCGACCGATGCCGCGTGGCGGGCGGCGGCCGAGCGCGCCGCCGCCGAGACGGCCCCGAGGTTCCTCCGGCCGTATGCGCTCCTCCGCCTGGGCGAGGCGTTCCTCGAGGCGGGCGACCGGCAGACCGCGCGCGACACGCTCCAGGAGGCGTTCGACGGCGCGGTCGAGGGCGGCGTCACGGCCGTGCAGACGCGCACCGCGCGCGTCGCGATGCAGGCTGGCCTCGCGCTCGACGGCGCGACCCATCGCGACACCCGGCAGGGTGCTGCGGGCGTGGCCGGCACCGACGACGCGGCCGATGCGGTCGCCGAGCTCACCGCTCGCGAGCGCCAGGTGCTCGACCTCATCGCGGAGGGGCTGAGCAACCGGCAGATCGGCGAACGCCTCTACATCAGCGGCAAGACGGCGAGCGTGCACGTCTCGGCGATCCTGCGCAAGCTCGGCGCGTCGAGTCGCACCGAGGCGGTCTACCTGGCGCGCGCGACCCGCTGACGCGGCATCCGCTCGCCGGGCGGTCCCGGACTGCGAGGCGGCTCCCAGCGCCCCGCGATAGCGTGGACGCACCGAACCGAGGAGCAGCGCCGCATGACCGATCTCGAGACGATCCCGTTCCGCACGATGTCCGGCGACACCCGCACCCTCGGCGACTGGTCCGGTCAGGTCAGGCTCGTCGTGAACGTCGCCTCGCGCTGCGGGCTCGCGCCGCAGTACGAGCAGCTCGAGGAGCTCCAGCGCACCTACGCCGACCGCGGCTTCACGGTGCTCGGGTTCCCGAGCAACCAGTTCCTGCAGGAGCTGTCCTCGAACGAGGCCGTGAGCGAGTACTGCTCGACCACGTGGGGCATCACCTTCCCGATCCTCGACCGCGTGAAGGTCAACGGACGCGGCGAGGCCCCCCTCTTCACCGAGCTGAAGCAGACCGCGGATGCCGCAGGCAAGGCCGGCCGGGTCGTCTGGAACTTCGAGAAGTTCCTCGTCCTCCCCGACGGCGAGGTCCGCCGGTTCCGCCCGACGACCGTCCCCGACGACCCGGCGATCATCGCCGCGATCGAGGGGGCCCTGCCCGAAGCCGCGAACCGCGGTGCCGGCGCGGCCGACGCCGACCGGGCTGCGGACTGAGCGGGAGCCCGTCGTGACCGCCGATCGTGCGCCGGCCGGATCCGCCGGACCGGGGGAGGCGTACGCGCCCGACGAGCGCCTGTTCGCGCCGGAGGCGTTCACCTTCTACGCCGAGCTCGAAGCCGACAACTCCCGCGACTGGTGGCAGGCGCATCGCGCGGACTGCGAGCGTCACGTGCGGCTGCCGCTCGAACGGCTCGCCGCGATCGCCGGCGAGCGCTACGGACCCGCCAAGGTGTTCCGCCCGAACCGCGACGTGCGCTTCAGCGCCGACAAGTCGCCGTACAAGCTGAACGGCGCGATGACGGCCGGCCGCGTGGGCGGCGTGTACGTGTCCATCTCCGCGGAGGGGCTGCATGCCGGCGGCGGACTCTACGAGCCGTCCCGCGAGCAGCTCCAGCGGGCTCGCGAGGCCGTCGCGGCGGATGGCCCCGCGGCCGCCGAGCTCGATGCGATCGTGCGCGGCCTCGAGGGTGACGGCCTCGAGCTCGCCGGCCCGTTCCTCAAGACCGCGCCGCGCGGGTACGACCGTGACCACCCGCGCATACGGTTGCTGCGGATGACGCACTTCGCGGGCCTCGGCACGCTCCCGCCGCAGGCGACGATGGCCGACCTCGATCGCGTCTGGCACGCGGTCGAGCCCCTGCTCGACTGGGTCGCCTCGCACGCCGAGCCCTCCGTCTGACGGCGCCGCGCCGAACCCGGCCGCGGCCGGCGGCATCCGTCAGTCGACCGGGGTGAACCCCCTCGCCAGCTCGACGAGCAGTCGCGCGCCGTACCCCGTCGCGCCCTTCGATCGCCACGAGTCGTCGCTGTCGGCGCTCATCGTGCCGGCGATGTCGAGGTGCGCCCACGGGATCTCGCCGACGAACTCCGCGAGGAAGAGCGCCGCCGTCGTCGCGCCGGCGTTCACGCCGCCGAGGTTCGCGATGTCGGCGACGTCCGAGTCCATGAGCTTGCGGTACTTGCGCACGAGCGGGAACTGCCAGGTCGCCTCGTCGGTCGCGCGGCCCGCGTCGACGAGGCGATCGACGAGGGCCTGGCTCGTTCCGAGCACGACGGAGTGCGTCTCGCCGAGCGCGCGCAGCGCGCTGCCCGTGAGGGTCGCGATGTCGACGATCGCGTCGACGCCGTGCTCGGCCGCGAGCACCAGGCCGTCCATCATCACGAGGCGCCCCTCGGCGTCGGTGTTCTTCACCTCGACCGTCGTCCCGCCCCGCGCGGTGAGCACGTCGCCGAGCTTGTACGCCGAGCCCGACGGCATGTTGTCGGTGCACATCAGCCAGCCCGTCACCCGAGCGGTCGCGCCGAGGTCGCGGAGCGCGGTGAATGCGCCGAGCACGGCGGCTGCGCCGCCCATGTCCATCTTCATGAGCAGGTGCATGGGATCACTCGGCTTCAGGCTGATGCCGCCCGAGTCGTACATGATGCCCTTGCCGACGAGGCCCAGGTGCCCGGACGCCGTGCCCTCCGGCATGAAGTCGAGGACGATCATCCGCGGTTCCTCCGCGCTCGCCGCGTTGACGCCGAGGATTCCGCCGCAGCCGAGTTCGACGAGCTGTTCCCTGTCGAACACCTCGACATCGAACCCGAAGCGTCCGCCGAGCAGCTCGGCGACGTCGGCCATGTCGCTCGCCGTGAGGTGGCTGGGCGGGGTGTTCGACAGGTCGCGCGAGATCGCTGTGGCGCGCGCCGCGACCACGCCCTCGGCGATGCCCGCCGATGCGACCTCCACGTCGACGTCGTCGAGGACGAGCTCGACGCGCTCGAGCGCGGGCTCGCGCGCCTCCGCCTTGAGCACGTCGTACCGGTAGCGCCCGAGCAGCACACCCTCGGTGAGCGCCCGCGCGGCCGCAGCGGCATCCGTCGACCCGATCGAGGGAACGCGCAGGCCGACCGTCGTCGCCTTCTTCACCGCCCGGACGAATGCCGCGCCCGCGTCGCGGAGCGTGGCCTCCGTCGCCTCGGGCTCGGGGCCGCCGCCGACGACGATGATCAGGCTGTGACCGGGCTGCGGCAGCATGAGGGCCTGCCCGGCCCTCGCCTCGAATCCCGCCCGAGCGAGCGCATCGCGGTCGAGCCCGATGCCCTCGGGGAGCGGCCCCTGGTCGAAGACCAGGACGCCGATCGCGTCGAGGCCCACGCCACCGGTACCGCCGCCGAACTCCTCGACGGCCGACACCTCCACCGCCTCGTATGCCTCCAGCGAGGGGACGGGCGAGAAGCCCTCGGAGATGAGCTTGACCGGGTTGCGCGTCATGGTGGTTCCTCCAGGTTCGGGACCGACGTTATCGGGGCGGACCCCGGCCCGGTAGGGACCGCGGCGATAGACTCGAGGCGTACCCACGACCGCGACGTCCGGGCGGCGGTCGCCGCCCCCGGCGGTCGACGACGGCGACAGGCGGTGCGGTGGAGATCTTCGAGGGCTGGCCCCTTCCGGCGGCGATCGGCGTCCTGTTCCTGATCGTGCTGCTGCGCGCCGGCGGCACCTACGCCCTCGGTCGGGGCTCTCGCGCCGGCGTCAAGCGGCTGCTCGAACGGCGAGGGCGGATGGCGCCGCAGCTCGCTCGCGCCGAGGCCGTGATCGAGCGGTTCGGCGCGCCGGTCGTGGCCCTGTCCTTCCTCACCGTCGGCTTCCAGACCGCGGTGAACCTCGCCGCGGGAGTGCTGCGGATGCCGCTCGTCAAGTACATCCCCGCACTGGTCGTCGGCGGGGCGATGTGGGCCACGCTCTACGGCGTGCTCGGGCTCGCCACGGTGAACGCGATCATCCAGGCCGCGCAGCGCGACCCGGTGGCCGCGATCCTCAGCGTGCTGGCCGTGGCCGCCCTCCTCGTGCTCATCGAGTTCGCCACGCGCAGGGCGCGTGCGATCTCGGCGCGGCACGCCGATGCGGTCGACCCGGTCCTGCCGGAGGACGCCGGCCGGACCGAGTAGCCGCGGTCGGTCGATGCGACGGCGTGAGGGCGGTGCAGCGCGTCGCCGCGAGCGACTCGAACGCGGTCACGTCGTCGGAACCGACCGATCGGCGCCGGGATCAGCCGGTCAGCCGGCCGAGCACTGGTTGTAGTTGCTGCTGTTGCCGTCGCGTCGCTTCGTGACGAAGCCGGTGGCGTCGCCCTCGACGGTCACGCCCGAGAGGGCCGTCACAGTGGCCGTCACGGTGCCCTGCTGGTTCGTGCCGAGCGAGAAGTTGATGGTGAACTGCCCCGTGAAGGTCGCACCGGCGCCCGTGATCACAGAGGTGGTACCGCTCTGGCTGGTGGGGGTGAAGTTCGGCGTGGCGCTGAAGCCGCCCTGACCGGAGTGCGTCAGGGCGATCTGGACGAGCGACCCGACCGGGAGGTTCGGCAGGGTGATGGCGATCGTGCCGCTCGCTCCGGTTCCGGCGCAGCTGCCGACGACGGATGCGAGCGTCACACCCCCGGGAGCGCCGTCGCCGCTCGCGGCGTACGCCGGCGCTGGTGCCGCGACGAGGATCGCCGGAACGCTCCACGCGGCCGCCTTCGCGACCGTTCGGCGGCTGATCCCCCGTGCGTCGCCGGTCGTCTCGATGTCCAGGTCTCCCACGTGCGCCCCCCGCTCGTCCGATGTCACGAGGGGAGAGTGTAACCTCCGGATGCGACGCGGAGGTAGGGGTTGCTCATTCCTTCACCCTGGTGCGCTGGCCGGCGCCCGGCGACGCCGCGTCGGACGACTTCGCGGTGACGCCGTCGAACGAGCCCGTCCCGCCCGCCGCGACCGAGGTCGAGCTGTAGCCGATCGTCAGGCCGTTGACCGACCCGCGGATGGCGAAGTTCGCGGTGCCGGTGCCGTCGAGCACGCCTTGGATCAACACGCTGCCGTGGTCGAAGATCGTGAACTCCGCACCCGGGTCGCCGGTGACGGTGAGGGGCCGCCATCCCGCGTCCCCGGGCTCGCCGACGGTGAAGGAGAGCCCGACGCTCGGCTGACCGGGGTCGCCCACCGGCGCCGTCACGCCCTCGCCAGGGTTCGCGATCGGCGCGCCGCCGGGCTCCGGCTGCGGCGGGGCGGACGGGACCTGGTCGGCGTCGTCGTCGGCGCCGGTGGACCCGCCACTGGGCGTCGGCGGGGCTCCGTCCGGCGCCGATGGCCCGGTCGCGGCGTCGGTCGGCGGGGTCGTGGCTCCGTCGTCCGGCGTCGCCCTCGGCTCGTCGGGGACGTCGGTCGAGACGATCTCGGGTGGGGCCATGCCCGGCGGCGCCGCGGAGATGTCGGCGGCACCGCCGTCGGCGCCGACCGCCGAGTCGAGCGATCCGAGGCTCGGCGTGCCCCCGGAGATCGCCGCGACGACCACCGCCGCCGCGGCCGCCGCCGCGAGGGTCGCGGATGCGGCGACGAGCGCGGCACGGGGCACCCGAGCGGTGGAACGGAGGAGCTGCGTGATGCCGGTCACGACGCCGCTCGGTGCCGCGACCGCGGCCGTCGCGCCGGGCGTTGCCACCGACGCGGCCCCGACCACGCCCGCGGTCATCGCCGCGAAGACGGGGCGGTGCGCCTCGAGCGGTGGAATGGGTGCGACGACACCCGTCGACGAGCCGGCGCGCGTCGCCTCGAGGAAGGCGATGCCGGAGGCACCGCCGAGCACGAGGAGCGGGACCAGCCCGACGAGCCGCTGGGCGAGTTCGGCGGCGGGCAGGGCCGCGGCGCGGCATCCGTCGCAGGAGTCGACGTGCGACCGGATCCTGCCGGGGATCCGCCCTCGTGCGCTGCTCGACGAACCCAGTTCGTCGAGCACGGCGCCGCAGTCGACGCTGGCGGGCGCGGCGGCCGCGCACTGCCGGATCCAGGTGTTGCGGATGCCGTCGTGGGCGGTGGCGATCAGGGCCTCGGTCTCGCCGGGCGTGAGCGCGAGCTCGGCCGCGACCTCCACCGGCGGGAGCCCGTCGATCTCGGTGAGCCAGAGCGCCTCCTGGGCGGCGGTGGCGAGCGAGGTGTAGGCGACCGCGATCGCCTCGCCGTCGTCGAGCCCGGCCGGGAGGTCGTCGGCATACCATTCCCGGGGGGCGACGAGCGCCGGCCGGTGTTCGAGGTTCGTGCCGCCACGGCCGTCGGCGGCGGCTGCGGCCTCGCGCACCGCGGCGAGGACGTGCGGGCGCATCGCTCCCGTGGGGGCGGCCGGCGCGAGGATCGAGGCCGAGAACCTCGCCGCGGCCGACTCCACGACGAACTCGACGTCGGCCGAGCCCGGCGTCGCAGCGGCGGCGGCGACCGCCGCCGTCTCGTGACGGTGCCAGAGCCGGGCCGCTGCGAAGCCGTCCCCGGCGCGCGCCGACGCGATGAGCTGGTCGTCGGTCGGGGTGGCGACGATGGGGAGCGCGAGCGGCGAGGTGGCCGGATGGCCGCCGGCGGCATCGGGCATGCCACTCCTCTCGTCGTGCCGTTCGCGCGGGTGATCGCGTGGCATCCGACGGGCGACTCGTGACGCGCGCCGGTGAACTGGGGCTCGCCTCGGGCGTGGCGTGGTGCCGAGATCGGGGTCCGCGGGGGTGGGCGCCGATCGGGGGTGCGCACCGCGCCGATGTCGCCATCAGCGGTTGGGGCGAGTCTACGACCCGGCCCCGGGGCCGATGCAATACCCCAGTTCGGCGGGTCAGCTGCCCAGTTGCGCCGAGTTCACGCCGGTGCGCAGCAGCGCGCCCTCGTGGCGGACGGTCGCGGCCGCGATCGTCATCGCCTCGCCGAGCGCGGCCTCCCAGGCCGCTCGATCGGCCGGCATGCCGTCGCGGGCCACGTGGTGCACGATCGCCGCGAGCGTCGCGTCGCCCGCGCCCATCGTGTCGACGACCCGGCCGGGGAGGTCGACGATGTCTGCGTGGACGTCGAGGTCGCCGTGGTGCACGTCGGCTCCGTGCCGCCCCGCCGTGGCGAGCACCGCCGGGCGATCGGGCCGAGCCGACCGGAGTCGCCGGACGAAGGCCTCGAGGGGCTCGGCGGCGAGGAGCTCCGCGTCCTCATCGCCGGCCTTCACGAGCAGCGACGCGGCAGCGACGCGCTCGAATGCGGCGAGGAACGCCTCCCGGTCGTGGAGCATCCCCGCACGCGGGTTGCCGTCGACCACGAGCCGTCGCTCCGGCTCGACGACGGCATCGAGCAGCGCGTCGACCTGCTGGGCGTCGTCGAACGGGTAGCAGCTCACGACGACGAGGTCGGCCGTGCCGAGCGCATCGCGCGTCGCGTCGTCGAACGAGAGCCGGCGGTGCTGCGCGGCGTCGTTGAACACGTAGCGCGGTTCGCCGCCCTCGCTGCGGTCGGACACGGCTCGGGACGTGCCGAGCGCCGACGGGCTCTCGACCAGGCGCACGCCGTAGTCGGCGAGGAAGGTGCGGATCCGCGCGGCGGGTTCGTCTTCGCCGAGCATCGCCACGAGCGTGACGTCCTCGCCGAGCAGGGCGAGGCCGACCGCGACGTTGAGCGCGGCGCCGCCGACGAACTCGCGTGAGCCCGTGGGGTCTCGCAACTCGTCGATGAGGGCGTCGCCCACGACCGTGATCCGTGCAGCGTCCGACTGCGCCATCCGCTGGACCTCCTCGTCCGGTGTCCCGGCGCGGGTACCCCCGCCGCTGCGTTCCAGCGTGGCACGCGCCGGCCCTCGCGTCCATGCGCGCGACTCGGCGCCGCCGGTCGGGCGCAACGCTGTACGGTGTGTCGAGTCCCCTACGGAAGGCCCCATGAGACCCGGACCCCGACGCAGCCTCACGCACGCAGAGATCCTCGACGCCGCCTTCGAGCTGCTCGAGACCAGGGGGTTCGACGCGGTCTCCGTCCGCGGCGTCGCGGGCGTGCTCGGGCTGACGCCGACGGCGATGTACACGTACTACCCGAACAAGGGCGCGCTGCTCGCCGGGATGGTCGAGCAGCTGCTCGGCCGACTCGACACGAGCGACGCGGATGCCGCGGCGACGCCACTCCCGCGCGCTCGCGTCGTCGCGCTCGCCGAGGGCCTCCGGTCGATCCTCGTCGAGCGGCCCGGGGCGGTCGGACTGCTGCTCGCGACCCCGCTCGACGGGCCCAACGCCAGACGGCTCGACGAACGCCTGCTCGCGTCGTTCGCCGACGCGGGACTGGACGCCGTCGCGGCGGGCCGCGCGACCCACGCGGTGCGGGTGCACGTGCTCGGCGCCGTCGCGTTCGACGCGGCCGAGGAGGAGCGATCGCGCGACGACCACGCGCCCGCCGGCGCGGAGGCGTCGCCCGCGGCATCCGCGACGCTCTGGGACGACGCCGAGGCCTTCCCGCTGGGCGATCGCTCGCGCGAGCTCGGCGACGATGCCGAGGCCCGGTTCGCCTGGGGCGTCGAGCGCCTGCTCGACGGGCTGCTCGCGCCCGCTCCCGCCGGTCGCGGCTGAGTCGCCCACCCGGCGACCCCTGCGCACGCTCCCGGTACGCGACGAGGCGCCGACCCCCGAAGGGGCCGGCGCCTCGCCGGTTCGGGTCGCTCGGGATCAGCCCGCCGAGGGCGGGGTCACCTCGATCAGCGCCGCGGTGTTGCCCGTGAGCGCCTTCTTCACCGAGATGACGGTGCCGAAGCCCACGCCGTCGTCGGCCGGGTTGCCCGTGCCGAGCGGGAATCCGGCCACCGTGGCTCCGTAGAGCGCCGGGAACGGGTTGCCCTCCATGTCGTAGATCGGCAGCGAGTACATCGCGTTGCCGACCGACGGCACGACCACCGAGGCGTCGCGGTCACGGTAGTAGAGGCCGCCGTTCGCCGGGTTGTACGCGAGGCCGGGCACCCAGCCCTGGTCGTCGGTGAAGGTGCTCACCGCGGGCAGGGCGGGGATCTCGGTGCAGTACTCGGTCTCGGGGTCGGCCAGCGTGAAGCACTCCGTGAAGGGGTGCGTCTTCGTGAGGCCGAACGCCGCGTTCGACGACTGCGCACGCGAGGGCATCACGTTGAGCGTCGACGGGTCGGCGTCCGCGGCGTCGCCCGTGCGCTGCAGCGGGTCGAAGTGGCTGTCCACGATGAGCAGGCCGCCCTTCGCGCCGTAGCTCGGCAGCGCCGACTCGTTCGAGATGATCTGGTTCGAGTTGCCGTACGTCGTGTCGCGGTACCAGACCAGGGCACCGGGCGCGTTGTAGGCGACCTTCTCGACCTTCCAGGCGCCGTCGCTGTAGACGGTGTTGTAGCCGTACTTCAGGCCCTCGTCGAAGCCGTCGAAGTTGCGCCACTCGACGAGGTAGTACTGCGCCTTGACCGAGGTGCCGGTGTCGATGCGCCAGCCGGGGCCGGTCGAGTCGACGAAGGTCGAGACCTCGTTGGTCCAGCCGTTGTCACCGGACTCGACGTCGTCGCTCCAGACCGTGCCGCCGTCGGCGACCAGCTCGAAGTCGTCGGCGAACCAGCCGCGGTCGAGGTAGGCCGCGTCCGTGGCCTGGCGGAGGCGCAGCTGCACCGAGGTGCCGGCGTACGGGGTGAGGTCCACGTAGTGGTGCTCCCAGCCGTCGGTGTGGCCGGTCAGGCCGTACTTCTTGCCGCCGTAGTCGCCGAGGCGCCCGTTCGGGTCGCCGTAGGCGTCACTCGTGGTGACCTCGGAGCCGTCCTCGGCGTAGACCTTCTGCTCGGTCCAGGTGGAGCCGCCGTCGGTCGAGACCTCGATGAAGCCGTAGTCCCAGTCCTCCTCGATGACGTAGTCGTTCCACATCCAGAACTTCGCGTCGGTCGCCGCGGGAACGTCGACCGTGCGGGAGAGGCGGATGTCGGCCCAGTCCTGGTCGGCGCCGGTGTACCACATGTTGTCGCCGCTGTGCGGCTCGGCGAGGGTGATCACCTTGTCGGGCAGGTTCACCTTGATGCCGTCCTGCGTGCCCTTCTTGGGCCGCGAGGACTGGCCGACCTTGATGGTCTGGGTGTCGTCACCGGGGTTCACGACCTTCGGGTCGGCCCAGCCGAGGACCCACTTGTCCCAGAGGCCCATGTGGGTCGGCATCGACTGGAAGATCGGGCCGGAGTGCGAGCCCGACGACATGAGGTCCCAGAAGTCGACATCGGAGCTGCCGGCGCCGGAGACGTCGTACAGGTCGGGCAGGCCGAGGTCGTGGCCGTACTCGTGCGCGAACACGCCGACGCCCGAGTCCTCGGGCTGCACGATGTAGTTCGAGAGCTTGAGGTCGGTGCCGGGGATGTCGGCGCCGCCGGGGACGGCCGAGGAGTGCGCCCAGATGGCGTAGGTGCTCTCGGCGCCGCCGCCGCCGGACTTGTCCTCGCCGGCGTGCACGAGCACGACGTGGTCGATCACGCCGTCGGGCTCGTAGTAGTCGCCGTCGCCGTCGCGGTCGGACTGGTCCTCGATGTCGTAGTCGGCCCACGGGAAGTCGGGCTGCGCCTCGGCGAGGGCGGCCACGGCGTCGATCGGCAGGCGGTTCGCGCCCATCGGGTTGTCGGGGTGGCCCTGCATGCCCTGGTAGGCGCCGGCGACCCACTCGCCCTCGTCGTTCTGGAAGCAGCGCGTGGCACCGTACCAGCCCTCGGAGTGCGGCAGCGTGACCCACTGGGTCGCCTCACCGGTCACGGTGTAGGCGCCGTGCGACATCTCCTCGTACATCGACTTCATGGTGTAGCCCGAGATGTCGATGCCGGGCTTCCCGTCGGGGCCCGTGAGGTCGGGGCGCACGCGCTCCGTGATGCCCTCGTCGGTGTAGAGCATCGTGTCGAAGTGCTCGGGGGAGAAGTCCTCGACCCACATCGAGTTGTTGTCCTCGAGCGGGTAGTCCGCGGGGTTCGGGATGTTGTTGTGGAGCGGTCCGTTGACGACCTCGCCGGGCTTGCACGTCGACGCGCCCCAGTACTCCGGAACCCAGCTGTCGCTGAAGTCGTCGTTCGCCTGGTCGTTGAACTCGATGAGGATCGTCAGGAGCTTGGCCTCCTGGGTCGCCTTCGCCTTCTTCAGCGCCTTCGGGCTCTTGCCGGTCTCGATCGACTTCGCCTCGAGCTTCGCGAGCTGGCGAGCCGTGGCCGGGTTGCCCTGCGCGTACTTCTCGTCGAGTGCGGCCGACAGTTCGGCCACCGAGCCGCTCACGGCGCCCGCCTTCGCGGTGCCGTCGATGGTCGCGTCCACGGCCTCGTCGGTCGTGAACGCGGCCTCCGCACGCGGTGCGGCGTAGTTCATGTAGTACTCATCGGCACCGATGACCGGTGCCGGTGCGGCGGTCGCCGTGCTCGTTCCCACGGTCGCCAAGCCGGCGGCCGCGAGTGCGAGCACGGGGATCGTCGCAACCGCGCGGCGACGCGCGCGGCTGGTCTTCCCTGACATGCTTCTCCCTCCGAGTGCCCGCGACGGTGATCACGGGACACGAACGTCGTCCGCCGGTGGGCGGACGTACCCGGCATCCTGCCCCCCGCACGGGGGCGGAGGGAAGGCTCCGGAAGGAGTGACCACCGAATCGTTGCTATCGAGGTTTTCTCGTGTTGGAGGGGGTTTCGAAGCGGATGCTGCGACAGGACGGGGCGGAGTCGAAGCATCCGTGGGGAATGGCCCGTGCAGGGGAAGGCCGGGAGCGCCGCGGTCCGGGCGGTCGCGCGGCGGGGTCGCGCGCGTCGCACCCTGCCTCGGGCCGTCCGCGCCGGGGCCGAAGCCGGGCGCGAGAACGGATGCCGCGTGCCGCGGCCCGGGGGCGGGTCAGCCGACGAGCAGGGCCCGGAGCTGGTCGGCCGAGTGCACGACGGCGAGGGCGTCGGCGGCCTCCTCCGGGGAGCCGTAGCCCCACTCGACGAGGATCGTCGGCACCTCGTGCGCGGCCGCGCCGAGCAGGTCGTACCCGCGGTCGCCGACCATCACCGCATCGGACGTGTCGACGCCGCGGTCGTCCAGCCGGCGGAGCGCCTCCGCCACGACGTCGGCCTTCGTGCTGCGCTCCTCGTCGTCGCTGGCGCCCGCGACGACCGTGAAGTAGCGCTCGAGGCCCGTGTGGGCGAGCACGGCGCGCGCCATCGACTCGGGCTTGCTCGTGGCGAGCGCGATCGGTACGCCGGCGGCCTTGACGGCCTGGAGCACGCCCTCGACGCCCGGGAAGACGGGGGAGTGGAGCAGGTGCTCGTCGTAGTGGTCGCGGTAGACGTTCAGCGCCTCCCACGCGTCGACGTCGCTGAAGCCCGCGGTCATGCGGAGGCTGTCGAGCAGGGGCGGCCCGACGTACGAGCGCAGCGTGTCGCGGTCGGGCACCGGCACGCCCATCTCGGTGAACATGTGCGCGAGGGAGTCCATGATCTCGCTCGCGGAGTCGACGATCGTGCCGTCGAGGTCGAACAGCACGGCGGACCACTCGCGCGGGGGAGCGACGGTGGTGGTGGGGAGGGGGAGAGTCACCGCGTCATACTAGGCCGACCAAATCCGAGGAACACTCGGGAATGCTGGGTGCCGGCTGAACGCCGGCTCAGAACAGCCGCGCGTGTCCGCTCTCGACGCCCCTCATCGCGTCGTAGTCGAGCACGACGCAGCGGATGCCGCGGTCCTCCGCGAGCGTGCGCGCCTGCGGCTTGATCTCCTGGGCCGCGAACACCCCCGCCACGGGCGCGAGCAGCGGGTCCCGGTTCATGAGTTCGAGGTAGCGCGTCAGCTGCTCGACCCCGTCGATGTCGCCGCGGCGCTTCAGTTCGACCGCGACCGAGCCGCCCGTGGCATCCGTCGCCAGGATGTCGACCGGCCCGATCGCGGTCATGTACTCGCGACGGACCAGGCGGTAGCCGTCTCCCAGCAGCTCGATCTGCTCGGCCAGCAGCTTCTGCAGGTGCGACTCGACGCCGTCCTTCACGAGCCCCGGGTCGACGCCGAGGTCGTGCGCGGAGTCGTGCAGCACCTCGTGGATCGACACGACGAGCTGGTCGGCGGTCTTCGCGTGCGTGACCCTCCACACCTCGGTGACGCCGGCCGCGCGCTGGTCGTCGTCCGGTTCGGCGGCGGCGAGCGTGCACGGCGGGCTCATCCAGTTGAGCGGCTTGTAGCTGCCGCCGTCGGAGTGGACGAGGAGGCTCCCGTCGCCCTTCACCATGAGCAGGCGGGTCGCGAGCGGCAGGTGCGCCGAGAGCCGGCCGGCGTAGTCGACGGAGCAGCGGGCGATGACGAGACGCACCCGACGAGTCTACGTTGGACGTGAGGCGGCCGCCGGGGGCGCGGCCCACGACGGGACGGGGGCGTCATGGGGCGCGTGGTCTACGGCAACCAGATGTCGCTCGACGGGTACGTGGCCGACCGGGACGGCCGGTTCGACTGGGCGGTGCCGGGCGAGGACGTGCATGCGGCCATCAACGACGACGTGCGGAACGTCGGCACGTTCGTGCTCGGCCGCCGCGTCTGGGAGGTGCTCCGGGCGTGGGACGTGATGGACCTGGCCGACCAGGGCGACGCGGTGCGCGACTTCGCCGGGATCTGGGCCCGCGCCGACAAGGTCGTGTGCTCGCGCACGCTCGACGAGGAGGACCTCGCCGCCGCGCCGCGCACGCGGCTCTCACGGACCTTCGACCCCGACGAGGTGCGCGCGCTCGCCGGGGCATCCGATCGCGACGTCGCCGTCGGCGGGCCCGAACTCGCGTCGCAGGCGCTCGCGTCCGGCATCGTCGACGAGGTCTCGCTGCACGTGCACCCGGTCGTCGTCGGGGGCGGGACCCCGGCGTTCCCGGCCCCCGTGCCGGTCGGCCTCGAGCTCGTCGAGCAGCGCGGGTACGACGGCGGGGTCGTGGGCCTGCGCTACCGGCCCCGGGCCTGAGCCGGCCCGCCTCGGTCGACGCGGGCCGGTCCGCACGGCGTCAGCCGATCCGACGGCTGCGCTCGCGCGCGGCGGGCGCGGCGATGCCGGCCATCACCATGAGGCCGAGGAGCACGAGCATGCCGTTCAGGATGCCGAACTGCTCGCCGAGGAAGCCGATGAGCGGCGGGCCGACGAGGAACGCGCAGTAGCCGATCATCGCGACCGCGGAGACGCGGGCCGCGGCATCCGCTCGATCCGGCACGTCGGCCGCGGCCGACATGCCGACCGGGAACGCGAGCGAGCACCCGATGCCCCAGAGCAGCGTGCCGACGACGAGCATCCACGGCTCGGTGCCGAAGATGAAGAGCGAGAGGCCGATGACGCCGATGCCCGCCATCACCTGCAGCATGAGCACACGGCCGAAGCGGTCGATGAACGGGCCGCCCAGCACGCGTGCCGCGGTGATCGCGATCGTGAACACCGTGAAGACGGCGGCGCCGGTCGTCGCGTCGAGTCCGTGGCCGTCGACGACGGCGAGGGCGATCCAGTCGTTGGCGCTGCCCTCGGCGAACGACATGCCGAGCATCACCACGCCGATGAGGAGCAGGCGCACGTCGGTCCAGACCGAGAGGCTGCGGCGGATGCGGACGCCGAGCGGCTCGCGCGGGGCGTCGCCGTGCGTGTCGTCGCCGAGCTCCTCGCGGAGGGGAACGAACCGCACCGCCACGACGATGCCCACGGCGATGAGGCCCGCGATCACGCCGAGGTGGATCGCGGTCGGGACGGCGAGGGCGGATGCCGCGGCCGCGAGACCCGCGCCGGCGACCGTGCCGAAGCTGAAGAACGCGTGCATGAGCGGCATGACCGTCTTGCCCAGCTCGCGCTCGGCCTCGGCGCCCTCGACGTTCATCATGACGTCGACCGCGCCGTTGCCGAACCCGAACAGCGCGAGGCCGAGGACGATGAGCGCGACGCTGGGCAGCGCCGAGCCGCCGAGGCCGACCGAGACGAGGCCGGCCGCCGCGGTGGCGAGCACGCCGACCATGCCGAGCCGGGCGCCGAACCGGGCCATCAGCCACGGCGCGGCGACGAGGCCGACGATCGAGGCGATCGAGCCCATGAGGATGACGAGCCCGACGCCCTGGGTGCTGAGCCCGACGGCGTCGCGGAGCGCGGGGATGCGGGCGACCCAGCTCGCGAGGCCGAAGCCGGAGAGGAAGAAGATCGCGAAGATCGCGTTGCGCCACGCGACCAGCTCGCGGCGCGGGCGGGCGGATGCCGCGGCGCGCGTGTCGGCGTCGTCGGTTCCGGGGGCGTGCTGGTCGTGCTCGCTCATGGTGTCTGCGTGGTCTCGGTGCTGCGACATTACTGCCTCGTCGTCGGGGTCGTCTGCGAGCCGGGATCGGCGCTGCAATCGAATCGATTCGAGTCGAATCGATTCGAGAATAGCCGCGGGTGCGGATCGCGCGCAACCGCCTGGGCCGGATCGCGCGCAACCGCCTGGGCCGGATCGCACTCGCGACACGCCGGGAAGCGCGAAACGGGGGGTACCGGCGCACCCGGGGGCCGTGTGATGATGACCGCAATCGAGGACGGACGCCACCGGAAGGGGCGCCGTCCTCGTCCACGTCCCCGGCGGCACCGACCCGACCGCCCGACCCGCCCGCACGCGCGGCCCGGCCGTCGAGTCCGCACCCGGGTCGCGCCCGTCCGCGACAGCCGCACCGCGTCATCCGCTCACTCCGCTCGTTACGATGATCGGGTCACCTCGACGCGCGCCGTGACCCTCGGCGGGCGAGCCCGGCACCCGCACACCCCGCGAGGCGCCCGTACGAAGTCAGGACACCAACGCCGATGAAGGCCCTCTTCAAGTCCGCGCCCGGCGCGGGACTCGAACTCGTCGACCGCCCCGAGCCCGAGACGGGCCCGGCCGACGTCAAGATCCGGGTGCTCCGCACCGGCATCTGCGGCACCGACCTCCACATCGAGAAGTGGGACGACTGGGCCGCCTCGGAGATCCGCACGCCGCTGATCCCGGGCCACGAGTTCTACGGCGAGGTCGTCGAGGTCGGCGACCTCGTGCACGACATCGCCGTCGGCGACCGGGTCTCGGGCGAGGGGCACATCGTCTGCGGCATGTGCCGCAACTGCCGGGCCGGCCGCCGGCAGATGTGCATCCGCACCAAGGGCGTGGGCCTGCACCGCGACGGCGCGTTCGCCGAGTACGTCGTGCTGCCCGGCGAGAACGTCTGGGTGCACCACGACGCCGTCGACCCCGAGGTCGGCGCGATCTTCGACCCCTTCGGCAACGCCGTGCACACCGCGCTCGCCTTCTCCCTCGTCGGCGAGGACGTGCTCGTCACCGGTTGCGGCCCCATCGGCCTCATGTCGATCGCGGTCGCGCGCCACGTCGGCGCCCGCTTCATCGTCGCGTCCGACATCAGCCCGGCCCGGCTCGAGCTCGCCATGCGCATGGGGGCGGATGCCACGGTCGACGTCTCGCGCGAACGCGTGCGCGACGTGCAGCCGCGACTCGGCATGCGCGAGGGCTTCGACATCGGCTTCGAGATGTCGGGCTCCGCGAAGGCGCTGCCCGAGATGATCGACAACATGAACCACGGCGGCCGGATCGCACTACTGGGCCTGCCGAGCGAGCCCTTCGCGGTCGACTGGGGCAAGGTCGTCACCCACATGCTCACGCTCAAGGGCATCTACGGCCGCGAGATGTTCGAGACGTGGAACTCGATGAGCGCCATGCTGCAGACGAGCGCCGAGCTGCGCGAGCGGGTGGCATCCATCATCAGCGACCGCTACCCCGCCGATGAGTGGCGGGCCGCGTTCGACGCAGCGGCATCGGGCGGCGCGGGCAAGGTCATCCTCGACTGGACGGAGGTCTGAACGTGTACGGATCGGTGAAGGAGCAGCTGCGCGCCGAGCTCGACGAGATCGAGGCCGCGGGCCTGACCAAGCGCGAGCGAGGCATCCACGGCCCCCAGTCCTCGGAGATCGAGGTCGCGGGGCGCACGGTGCTGAACTTCTGCGCGAACAACTACCTCGGCCTCGCCGACGACCCGCGCATCGTCGCGGCCGCGCATCGCGGGCTCGACGAGTGGGGCTACGGGCTCGCGAGCGTCCGATTCATCTGCGGCACGCAGGAGCTCCACCTCGAACTCGAGCGCGCGGTGTCCGACTTCCTCGGCTACGACGACACCATCCTCTTCTCGTCGTGCTTCGACGCCAACGGCGGCGTCTTCGAGGTGCTCTTCGGGCCCGACGACGCGATCATCTCCGACGAGCTCAACCACGCGTCGATCATCGACGGCATCCGGCTGTCGAAGGCGCAGCGGTTCCGCTACCGGAACCGCGACCTCGCCGACCTCGAGGCCCAGCTCGTCGCCGCGTCGGGCGCGCGCCGCCGCGTCATCGTCACCGACGGCGTGTTCTCGATGGACGGCTACATCGCGCCGCTCCGCGAGATCTGCGACCTGGCCGAGCGGTACGACGCGCTCGTCTTCGTCGACGACTCGCACGCGGTCGGCTTCGTCGGGGAGCACGGGCGCGGCACGCCCGAGTACTGCGGGGTCGAGGGCCGCGTCGACATCACGACCGGCACGTTCGGGAAGGCGCTCGGCGGGGCGTCCGGCGGGTACGTCGCCGCCCGGCGGGAGATCGTCGACCTGCTGCGCCAGCGCGCCCGCCCGTACCTCTTCTCCAACACGCTCGCCCCCGCGATCGTCGCGGGCACGATCGAGGCGCTGCGGCTCGTCAGCGAGTCGGGCGAGCTGCGGCAGCGGCTCACGTCGAACGCGGCGCTGTTCCGCGAGCTGATGACGGATGCCGGCTTCGACCTGCTGCCCGGCGAGCACCCGATCGTGCCGGTCATGTTCGGCGACGCGGCGCTCACCGCGCGCATCGCCGACGCGCTGCAGGAGCGCGGTGTCTACGTCACCGCGTTCTCGTACCCGGTCGTGCCGAAGGGGAAGGCGCGCATCCGCGTGCAGCTCTCCGCAGCGCACTCGCCGGACGAGATCCGGCGCTGCGTCGCGGCGTTCTCGGCCGCGCGCGACGCGGTGCTCGCGGCCGCGCCCGCGTGACGGATCGGATCGCGGCACGCAAGGGGGCTGTGGACTCGGAGCGGTCGGCGTAGCGTCGATGGTGCGCCGACGCGCGATCCGCGTCGCGCGCACGGCGCCTGCGCCGCCGACCGCCACGGTCGTCGGACGGCGGGGATGCGGCGATCGACCCGACGCCGCGCGACGGGCGCCGATGACGACAGGAGGCACGAGATGCTGGAGGACCTGGTCGTGACCTCGGCGGTCGAGATCGATGCGCCGCCCGAACGCGTGTGGGCGGTCATCACCGACCCGGAGGCGGCCCGCGAGTACATGTTCGGCACCCGGCTCGACGCGGACTGGATGGTCGGCGGCGCCCTGCGCTGGCGGGGCGAGTGGCAGGGCCGGCCGTACGAGGACCACGGGACGGTGCTGGAGATCGACCCGCCGCATCGTCTCGTGCACACGCACTTCAGCCCACGGCGCACGAGCGGCCTCGAGCCCGACGACCACCACACGCTCACCTGGACGATCGACGGCGGGGGCGACGCGCCGACGGTGCTGACGCTTTCGCAGGACAACAACGCGACGCCCGAATCGGCGGCGCACGCGAAGCGCGTGTGGGACTCGCTCGTGGTGAAGGTGAAGGAGATCGCCGAGCGCCCGTAGCCGCGCTTCCCGCATCGAATCGATTCGACCGTACAATCGAAGGGTGAGCCCCGAACCCGCCGCCACGACCGGCGCCATCCCGCGCGTGACGCTCGCCGACGTCGCCGCGCTCGCGGGCGTCTCCGCGTCGACCGCGTCGCTCGCCTTCAGCGGGTCCGGCCCGGTGTCGGATGCGACGAAGGAGCGCGTGCTCGCCGCCGCCGCCGAGCTCGGCTACGCGGGCCCCGACCCCCGCGCACGGTCGCTCCGACGCGGCCGCTCCGGCATCGTCGGCGTCGTGCTGGAGGAGCGCGTGCGCGCCGCCTTCCTCGACCCGGTCAAGATCCAGACGCTCGACGGGCTCGCCGAGGGCATCGCGCCGCTCGGCGCCGGCCTCCTCCTCTTCACCGACTCGGGCGACCCCGAGGCACCCGTCAGCCTCGACACCGCCCCCGTCGACGCCGTCGTGCTCATCGGCTGCAGTCCGAAGTTCTTCCGGCAGGTCGAGGCGCTCCAGCGCCGCGGCATCCCCCTCGTCGCCATCGAGGGTGCGCCGGGCGGCGACATCCCCGAGATCACGATCGACAACCGCGAGGCCACGCGCCTCGGCGCCGAGCACGTGCGCTCGCTCGGGCACACCGACGTCGCGACGGTCACGCTCCCGTTCGAGCCCACCCGCGCGCGCGGCGAGCTCACGCCCGAGATGGAGGCCGGCGCGACCGTCGACACCGCGGTCGAACGGCTGCGCGGAGCGCGCGACGTCTTCCCCGACATCCGGGTGAGCGTCGCCGGCGCGAGCTCGATCGAGGAGGGGCTGGAGGCGACGCGCCTCCTGCTGGCGGATGCCGCGACGCGGCCGACGGCGATCATCGCCCAGTCCGACCTGCTCGCGGCCGGCGCGATCCAGGCGGCCGAGGAGCTCGGCCTGCAGGTGCCGCGCGACCTCAGCGTCGTCGGGTTCGACGGCATCCGCGTCGACGGACTCCAGCACGACCTCACGACCCTCGTGCAGCCCTCGGTCGCCAAGGGCCGTGCCGCGGGCGAGGCGATCGTCCGCATGCTCTCGGGCGACGCGGCATCCGGCACCGACTTCACGAGCACGCTGCACGTCGGCGACACGACGGCGCCGCCGCGCGCCTGAGACCGGGCGGTGCTCCCGCCCGGCGCGCGCGTGGCCCGGCCCGGCCCACGCGGCCGCCCCTCCGGCCGGCGCGGCCGGCCTCTCCGGGAGGAACTTCCGGACGACATGCCGCAGCGGCATCCGCCGACGTCGGCGTGTCGTGATCTCCTCCTCCCGAAGCGCAGGGGAGCACGCTCCGCCGCACCCGGCGCGCGCGCCGCGCTCAGGACGGCGTGATCTCGCCCGAGCCCGACACGGTGCTGCGGATCTCCGGTCGCCCGGAGTACCGCACGGTGCCGCTGCCCGAGAGCACGACGTCGAGCGAGTCCGACGCGTCCACCCGGATCTCGCCCGAACCCGAGAGCACGACGCGCGCGCGGTCGGCGCGCAGCCCCGAGGCGTCGACGTCGCCAGACCCGTCGACCTGGACCTGGAGCTCCTCGGTCCGTCCGGCCGGCACGATCGACCCCGACCCGCTGATCGAGGCGCGCACCGACGTCGCGTCGAGCTCGTCGGTCTCGATCTCGCCCGAGCCGCGGATCTCGAGCGCCACGTCGTCGGCATCGCCGAACTCGGCGGTCACGTCGCCGGAGCCCGAGATGAGGACCGACTCGAGCGAGGTCAGCGTGATGTCGAAGACCAGGTCGCGCGCGCCGACGACGATGGGCCCGCGCTGCACGTCGATGACGAGCTGGTCGCCCTCGACCTCGGTCGTGAGGCGATCGAGCACGTTCTCGCCGCCCGTGACGGTGAGCGACGGTGCCTCGCCGAGCCGGATCGTCATGTCGCCCGCGCCGCGCAGCACGACGCCCGACGCGTCGCCGATCTCCCGCGTCTCGGTGCGGGTGTCGCCGGCCGTCACGAAGGGAACGCATGCCGTGAGCGCGACGAGCACGCCGGCGGCGAGGACCGCCGCCGAGGTGCGCGCGAGCGCACGGGTCGGGGCGGCGGGACGGGGCAGGGCGCGACGCGCGGGCATGACGGCCTCCTTCGAACGGGGCTGCCTCGAACCTAGGGCGCGGGTGCCCGCGCGCTCGGGCCCTTGGTCACGCGGTGAGCGGGTCACGCGGCGCGGGTCACGCGGTGCGCGGGTCACGCGGCGCACCGCTCACGCCGGCGCGCCCGTGACCATCCAGGCGCGCCCGCGCGCGCGCAGCGAGAGCGTCACCGCGCGGGCGGCGAGGTAGCCGAGCGAGAACGCGGCGGTGAGCGCCGCGAGCGCCGCCGCGGCGGGGACGTCGGCGCCGGAGGCATCCGCCCACCAGACGACGCCGAACGCCATCGGGACGAACGCGGCGAGGTTGACCAGGCCCGTCCACGCGAGGTACCGGGCGTCGCCCGCGCCGATGAGCACGCCGTCGAGCACGAACACGAGCCCGCCGAGCGGCGCCGACAGGCCGAGCACGACGAGCGACGGCGGCAGCAGCGCCGCGACCTCGGCCGACGACGTGAAGACCGCGGGCAGCACCCACGCGGTCGCGACGACGAGCGCGCCGACCACCGCGCCAGCGCCGACGCCCCACTCGACGCACCGTCGGAGCACCGCGCGCACGACCTCGACGTCGCCCGCCCCGAGCCCCTTGCCGATGAGCGCCTGCGCCGCGATCGCGAGCGCGTCGAGCGCGAACCCGAGCGTGAAGTAGATCGTGATCGCCACCTGGTACGCCGCCAGTTCGTCGCGCCCGAGCGAGGTCGCCGCCCACGTGGACAGCAGCAGCGCGACGCGCAGGCTCGCCGTGCGCAGGAACAGCCACCCGCCGTCGCGCGCGCCGCGCAGCACGCCCGCGTGGTGCGGCCACGGGCTCGCGCCGACGCGCGCACGATGTCGCGCGACGACGACGAGGTAGACGAGCACCATGCCCCACTGCGCGACGACCGTGCCGATCGCCGACCCCGCGATGCCCCAGCCGAGGCCGTAGATGAAGATCGCGTTCAGCGCGATGTTCGCCGCGAACCCCACCCCGGCGACCCAGAGTGGCGTGCGGGTGTCCTGCAGGCCGCGCAGCAGGCCCGTCGCGGCGAAGACGACGAGCATCGCAGGCAGCCCGGCCATCGAGATCGAGAGGTACACGGATGCCTCGGCGGCGACCTCCGCCGAGGCGCCGAAGGCGCCCACGAGCACCGGCGCGGCGAACCAGCCGGCGAGGGCGAGGAGCGCACCGAGCCCCAGCGCGAGCCAGAGGCCGTCGATGCCGGCCGCGACGGCGCCGCGCTCGTCGCCCGCACCCAGGCGGCGTGCGACCGAGGGGGTCGTCGCGTAGGCGAGGAACACCATGAGGCCCACGATCGTCTGCAGCACGGCGCTCGCGAGGCCGAGGCCCGCGAGGGGCGCCGCGCCGAGGTGGCCGACCATCGCGGTGTCGGCGAGGAGGAAGAGGGGCTCGGCGATGAGTGCGCCGAGCGCGGGGACGGCCAGGCGCAGGATGTCGCGGTCGACCGCTCGACGTGCGGAGGCGGTTCGGATGGAGGAGCGCACTACGCGTCCACGATCTCCTTGCCGAGCGGGGCGAGCGACACCGGGATCAGCTTGAAGTTCGCGATGCCGAGCGGGATGCCGATGATCGTGAGGCACATGACCACGCCGGTCACGAGGTGCTCGAGCGCGAGCCACCAGCCCGCCAGCAGCACCCAGATGACGTTCCCGATGAACGACCACGCGCCGGAGGTCGGCTTGGAGACCACCTGCCGGCCGAACGGCCAGAGCGAGTAGTTCGCGATGCGGAACGACGCGATGCCCCACGGGATGGTGACGATGAGGATGCACATCAGCAGCCCCGCGAGCATGTACCCGATCCACAGCCAGATGCCCGCGAGGATCAGCCAGACGACGTTCAGGATCGTGTTCAGCATGGCTCGATCATCGCATCGGGCGGCGAGGCCGGCGAGCCGGTGAACCCCCGGAAGCGGAGGGGCGCGCCGGGGCGGGTTCGGGCGTATGATTCCGCGGTGACCTTCAGAGGGTCGGTCCGCGAACGGCGGCCGCACCGCTTCCGACGGGGCATCAGGCTCCACCCGGCGCAGGCCGTCGTGGTCGGCTTCGCCGCCGCCGTCATCGTCGGCACCCTCCTCCTGTGGTTGCCGGCCATGACCGTCGAGCCCGGCGGGACCTCGTTCACCGATGCGCTGTTCACGGCCACGAGCGCCGTGTGCGTCACCGGCCTCACGGTCGTCGACACCGCACTGCACTGGAGCCCGCTCGGGCACTCCGTGATCCTGCTGCTCATCCAGCTCGGCGGCCTCGGCATCATGATCTTCGCCTCGCTCATCGGCCTCGTGCTCGCGCGCAAGATGAGCGTGCGCTCCCGCCTCAACACGGCGGCCGAGGCGAAGGCGGTCGGGTACGACGACGTGCGCGGCCTCGTCCGCGGGATCGTGCTCATCTCGTTCGGCATCGAGGCCGCCACGTGGCTGTTCCTGTTCCCGCGGTTCCTCTTCTCGTACGACTACAGCCCGGGGGATGCCGCGTGGTACGCGCTCTTCCACTCGGTCTCGTCGTTCAACAACGCCGGCTTCGCGCTGTACACGGACAACATGATGGACTTCGTCGGCGACCCGTTCATCTGCCTGCCGATGTGCGCGGCGATCATCCTCGGCGGGCTCGGGTTCCCGGTGATCATGCAGCTGCGCAAGGAGTTCACGCGCCCCCTGCACTGGGCGATGAACACGAAGCTCGTGCTCTGGGGCACGCTCGTGCTCCTGATCGGCGGGTTCGCCTACCTCTCCATCGCCGAGTGGAACAACCCGGAGACCCTCGGCGGGCTCGACCCCGGGTCGAGGCTGCTCGCCGCGTTCTTCATGTCGACCCAGACCCGCACGGCCGGGTTCAACAGCATCGACGTCAGCCAGATGCACGACGAGAGCTGGGTCGTGATGGACGTGCTCATGTTCATCGGCGGCGGGCCGGCCGGCACCGCGGGCGGCATCAAGGTGACGACCTTCGCCGTGCTCTTCTTCATCCTGCTCACCGAGTTCCGCGGCGAGGGCGCCGTGAACATCTTCGGCAAGCGCCTGAGCCGCGCCGTCCACCGGCAGGCGATCACCGTGGCGCTCGTCGCGGTCGGTGCGGTGATGACGGCGATCATCCTGCTCATGCACCTCACGAAGCTCGACCTCGACCTCGTGGCCTTCGAGGCGGTGTCGGCCTTCGCCACCGTCGGGCTGTCGACCGGCATCACGGGCGACCTCCCGCCGGCGGCCGAGATCGTGCTCGTGCTGCTCATGTTCCTGGGCCGCATCGGCCCCCTGACCCTCGGATCGGCGATCGCGCTCCGCGACCGCCGGATCCTGTACGAACTCCCGAAGGAGAGGCCCGCCATTGGCTAGGTTCACCCTGTTCGGCGGCGCGAGCGACACGTCGCGCCGCATCGCCGAGGCCGATTCGGTCGCAGTGATCGGGCTCGGCCGATTCGGCAGCTCGCTCGCGATCGAGCTCATGGCCGGCGGCACCGAGGTGCTCGGCATCGACGCCGACGAGGAGATCGTGCAGGGGCTGAACGGCGAACTGACCCAGGTCGTCCGCGCGGACTCGACCAAGTCGGAGGTGCTGAAGCAGCTCGCCGTCGACGAGTTCGACCGCGTCGTCGTCGCGATCGGCAGCGACATCACGGCGTCGATCCTGACGTGCTCGGTGCTGCTCGGCATGAAGATCCCGGTCATCTGGGCGAAGGCCGTGACCGAGCAGCACGCCGTCATCCTCGAGCAGCTCGGGGTCCACCACGTGATCCGCCCCGAGGCGGAGATGGGGCGCCGCGTCGCGCACCTCGTCCGCGGCGCCGCGCTCGACTACATCGAGATCGAGAAGGGGTACGCGATCGTGAAGACCGCGCCGCCGTCGCGGCTTCACGGCGTGCCCCTCGGGCAGACCGCGCTCCGCAAGGAGCTCGGCGTGACGGTCGCCGCGTTCAAGCGACCCGGCGAGGAGTGGCGCAACGCCGACGCCGACACCGTGCTCGGGCCGGACGACACGGTGCTCGTCGTCGGACCCACGCGCAAGGCGGAGGGGTTCGCGCAGCTCAGGTGACGCGCGGTCGCGGTTCGCGGCATCCGCTCAGCCCTGCCGCCCGGGTGCCGCCTAGGCTGTGGGGATGAGCGATGCGACGAAGCCCAGCGGCATCATCCTCGACGAACTCGACGCCGACGTGCGTCCGCAGGACGACCTCTTCCGCCATGTCAACGGGAAGTGGATCGACCGCACCGAGATCCCCGACGACAAGGCGCGCTACGGCAGCTTCATCGTGCTCTACGAGGAGGCCGAGCAGGCCGTCCGCGAGATCGTCGAGGAGTCCCAGGCCGCCGAGCCCGGCACCGAGGCCCGCAAGGTCGGCGACCTCTACGCGTCGTTCATGAACGAGGAACGTGCGGAGATGCTCGGCGCGACGCCGATTGCGAGCCAGCTCGTCGAGGCCTCGCTGCCCGGCACGGTCGCACAGCTCCTCGAGGCGATCGGGCGCCTCGAGCGGCAGGGCGTCGGCGGGTTCGCGCAGCTCTTCGTCGACAACGACCCCGGCGACCCCGAGCGCTACCTCGTGTTCGTCGAGCAGGGCGGCATCGGGCTGCCCGACGAGAGCTACTACCGCGAAGAGCGCTTCGCGCCCATCCGCGAGAAGTACCTCGGCCACGTCGAGCGCATGTTCGGTCTCGCGGCGCTCGACGACGGCGCCGCGCGCGCGAAGCGCGTGTTCGACCTCGAGACCGAGATCGCGAAGGTGCACTGGACCAACGTCGACTCGCGCGACAGCCAGAAGACGTACAACCTGATGCCGTGGTCGGAGGTCGCTGACGCGGCATCCGTCGACCTGGACCTCTGGCGTGATGCGATGGGCGTCCCCGACGGAGCGTTCGCGGAGCTCGTCGTGCGGCAGCCGAGCTTCGTCGAGGGCGTCGGCGCCCTGATGACGCCCGACCGCCTGCCCGCGTGGCGCGACTGGCTGGCGTGGCAGGTCGTCCACGCCGCGGCGCCGTACCTCGGCAGCGCCTTCGTCGAGGAGAACTTCGACTTCTACGGTCGCACCCTCACGGGGACGCCGCAGCTGCGCGAGCGCTGGAAGCGCGCCGTGTCGTTCGTCGAGGGCGCGATGGGCGAGGCGGTCGGCCGCATCTACGTCGAGCGGCACTTCCCGCCCGCGGCGAAGGAGGCGATGGACGAGCTCGTCGCGAACCTCGTCGACGCCTACCGCGATTCGATCGCCGGACTCGACTGGATGGGCGAGGAGACGCGCGCGAAGGCGCTCGAGAAGCTGCAGAAGTTCACGCCGAAGATCGGCTACCCGGTGAAGTGGCGCGACTACTCCACGCTCGAGGCGTCCGCGTCCGACCTCGTCGCGAACGTGCGCGCGGCGGCCGAGTTCGAGTTCCAGCGCCAGCTCGGCAAGATCGGCAGGCCGCTCGACCGCGACGAGTGGTTCATGACGCCGCAGACGATCAACGCCTACTACAACCCCGGCTTCAACGAGATCGTGTTCCCGGCGGCCATCCTGCAGTTCCCGTTCTTCGACGAGACGCGTGACGCCGCGGCGAACTACGGCGCGATCGGCGCGGTCATCGGGCACGAGATCGGCCACGGCTTCGACGACCAGGGTTCGCGCTTCGACGGCGACGGCCGGCTCATCGACTGGTGGACCGAGGACGACCGCGCCGCGTTCGAGGAGCGCACGAAGACGCTCATCGAGCAGTACGACGTGCTGGTGCCGGCGCAGCTCGCCGACGGTGCGTCCGACGGCGCGGGCGATGGCGAGGCGGATGCCGCGGGCGCGCCCGCGCACGTCAACGGCGCGCTCACGATCGGCGAGAACATCGGCGACCTCGGCGGGCTCGCGATCGCGTGGAAGGCGTACCTGCTCTCGCTCGGCGGGAAGAAGGCGCCCGTGATCGACGGCCTGACCGGCGCGCAGCGGTTCTTCCTCTCGTGGGCGCAGGCCTGGCAGATGAAGGGGCGCGACGCCGAGGTCGAGCGGCTGCTCGCGATCGACCCGCACTCGCCGAACGAGTTCCGGTGCAACCAGATCGTCCGGAACATCGATGAGTTCTACACTGGGTTCGAGGTCACGCCCGATGACGAGCTCTGGCTCGACCCGGCCGACCGCGTCCGCATCTGGTAGCACCTCACCCCAGACCCCGTCCGATCCCGTCGAGCGCACCGCGATGCCGCGGTGGGGGAGCGCGAGACCCGAACGAAAGCCGCTGTTCCTGTCGTGGTGACCTCGTCCCAGGGTTCCGAGCGCCGTGCTCGGCACGCATCCTTCCGACGAAGCCGACACCGCACCGACGAACACGTCGAGGATTTCTCGCGTGGCTTCGACTCACTGGGCGAGCTCGCGCTGACCGGCGTCCAGGTGTCGGCTCGCGCGACCGACCTGGCGACGGGTCGCGTGCTGTTCTCCGTCGACGACCACGTCGTGATGCCGACCGCGTCGATCGGGAAGGTGCTGCTCCTCGTCGAGGTCGCCTCGCGCCTCGGCCACGCGAGCGCTGAGGCGTTCACGGTGCTCGACCGGGCGCCTCGCGACGCGGTCGGCGACTCCGGCATCTGGCAGCACCTCCAGACGCCCTCGCTGCCGATGTCCGACCTCGCGGCGATGGTCGGCGCGACGAGCGACAACCTCGCCACGAACGTGCTCATCCGGCACATCGGGCTCGAGTCGGTGCGTTCGCGCACCGAGGCGCTCGGGCTCACGCGCACCGCGCTGCTCGACCTCGTGCGTGACCACCGCGGTCCGGACGACGCGCCGCAGCTGTCGATCGGCTCGGCGAAGGAGCTCACGTGGCTCTTCGCCTCGCTCGCCCGCGGTGAGATCGTGAGCCCCGAGGTGTCGCAGCGCGTCGTCGGATGGCTCTCGCTCAACGCCGACCTGTCGTTGGTCGCCTCGGCGTTCGGCCTCGACCCGCTCGCCCACCGCACCCCCGACCACGGCCTGCTCCTGATGAACAAGACGGGTACCGACGGTGGGGTGCGCAGCGAGGTCGGCGTGCTGCGCGGCCCCCGCGCGGGCGTGGCCTATGCGGTGTCGATGTACTTCGCCGACACGCAGCTCGCGTCGCGCCTCGCGGTGCTCGACGGCATGCGGCGCGTGGGCGCGGACCTGCTCGAGTACGTGCACTGAGCGGCGATCCGCGCCGCGTCGCGCACCCTTGGCGGCAGTGATGCGCCGCCCGGGTTTCATTGCGTCGAAACCACGCCAGACGCATGTTCATTGCGGCTGATGGCAGACTCGCGCTCGGAGTTTGCGATGAATCCTCGGGTGACGCACACTTGTGCCTGCCCGCCCAGATAGGAGGATCATGTCCCGCCGAGTCGCCCCGTCATCCCCGGCGTCCATGCACGAGGTCTCCGACCGCACCTCGGATCTCGTCGAGCTCGTGCTCCGGTACGCGCGCGACCGGATCCTCATGACCCAGACCCCGCTCGACAAGCCGATCCCTCCCGTCGACCTCGGACGCCTCGCGGGGCGCAGCATCGACGAGCACGGCATCGGGGCGGACCGGGCGCTCGCCCGGTTCGAGCACGTCCTCGCGCCGGCCTGCATCACGACCGACCATCCGCAGTACCTCTCCTTCATCCCGACCGCTCCGACGAAGGCCGCGGTCGCGTTCGACCTCGTCGTCTCGGCGAGCGCGCTGTACGGCGGATCCTGGCTCGAGGGCGCGGGCGCCGTGTACGCCGAGAACGAGGTGCTCTCCTGGCTCGCCGCGGAGTTCGGGCTGCCGTCGAGCGCGGGCGGGGTGTTCGTGCAGGGCGGCACGCTCGGCAACCTCTCGGCCCTGGTGGCCGCACGCGAGCACGCCCGCGCCGCGGTCGCCCGCGACGGGGCCGAGGTGCCGAGCCGGTGGAAGGTGGTCTGCAGCGCCGAGGCGCACTCGTCGATCGCGTCGGCGGCCCGGGTCATGGACGTCGACGTCGTCACCGTCGACCCGGGCGAGGACGGCGTGCTGCGCGGGCCCGCGGTCAGGGCCGCGCTCGACGAGCACGGGACATCCGCCTTCGCCGTCGTCGCGACGGCGGGATCGACGAACTTCGGCATCGTCGACGACCTCGCCTCGATCGCCGCGCTCAAGGACGAGTTCGACGTGTGGTTCCACGTCGACGGGGCCTACGGCCTGGCCGGGATGCTCTCGCCCATCGCCCGGCACCGGTTCGCGGGCGTGGAACGCGCCGACTCCGTGATCGTGGACCCGCACAAGTGGCTGTTCGCACCGTTCGACGCCTGCGCGCTGATCTACCGGGACCCGGAGGCCGGCCGACGCGCGCACACGCAGCACGCCGAGTACCTCGACACGCTCACCGAGACGAGCGAGTGGAGCCCGTCCGACTACGCGGCCCACCTCACCCGACGGGCGCGCGGCCTGCCGCTCTGGTTCTCGCTCGCGACGCACGGCGCGGCGGCATACCGCGAGGCGATCGGCGCGTCGATCCGGCTGGCCCAGGACATCGCGCGCGAGATCGAACGCCGTGACGGATTCCGCCTGGTGCGCGAACCGCAGCTCTCGGTCGTCGTCTTCGAGCGCGAGGGATGGACGAAGGCCGACTACGCGCGGTGGTCGACCCGGCTGCTCGACGAGCAGCACGCGTTCGTCACGCCGAGCTCCCACGCGGGCCGTTCGAACACGCGGTTCGCGATCGTCAACCCGATGACGAGCTTCGGGCAGCTCACGGCGATCCTGGACACCATGGCCTGACCTCGACCGGCCCGCAGGCCGATCGAGTCGATCGTCGGCTGCGCGGCTCAGCCGAGCTTGCCGATCACGCGCTCGAGGCGTTCGCTGAGGCGGTCGGCGTCGATCGGGCCGGCCGGACCGTCCGCGCCGCGCCGCGCCCAGCTGAGCCCGACGTAGCGCATGAGCCCGGCGAGCAGGTGCGTGATGATCTCGGCCTGCTCGGGGAGGTCGGCGAGCTCGGCCTCGTCCGCCCCGTCGCGGAGCGCGTCCTGGCGGAGGCGCAACTCGAGGATCTGGCGGAGCTCCGCCTCAATGGCGGCGAGCCGCTCCATCTGGCGCGCGAGGAGCGCGGGGTTCTGCGAGACCGCGGTGATGCGGCGCACGAGGAGCGCCGGGTCCGCCGGCAGGCTGCCGGGCTCGATCCGGACGAGGCCCGCGGCCTCCGCGAGCAGCGGGCCCTCCGAGACGATGAACTCCCGGGCGGCCTGCTGGTCGATCACCGGCTCGTCGTTGCCGAGCAGCGCGGCATCCTTCGTCTTGAAGTGGTTGAAGAAGGTCCGCTGGCTGATGCCGGCGGCGTGGCAGATCATGTCGACCGTGACCTGGTCGTAGCCGTGCTCGGCGACGAGGTCGATCGCGGCGCGTTCGATCGCGGCGGTCGTCTCGGCGACGCCGCGACGCCGCGGTCCGGGTTCGGTCGACATGATCCGCCTCCTGGTCGATTACTCGTACCGTAGCGAGTCGATCGGGTCCTGACGTGCCGCCCTGCGGGCGGGCAGCACGCCGGACAGGAACGCGACGAGCATGATCACGAGGATCACGATGGCCACGTTGACGGGGTCGAACAGCAGGATCGTGAGGCCCGGCAGGTCGGCGAGCGGTCCGGCGGACAGTGCGGTCGACACCGCCGAGCCGAGCCCGATCGCGGCGACCGCGCCGATCGCGGATCCGAGGAAGCCGATGACGACCGCCTCGAGGCTGAAGAGCGAGAAGACCCGGCCGTTCGACATCCCCATGGCCTTCATGAGGCCGATCTCCCGCGTGCGTTCCTGCACGCTCATGAGCAGCGTGTTCACGATGCCGAAGGATGCCGCGAGCAGCGCGATCACCGAGAACGCGCTGAGCACGCCGATGATGCCGTTGATGACGGTCTGGATGACGCCGAGCTGGTCCTCCACGGTCTGGCCCGCGAGGTCGGCGTCGGCGAGCCGGGACTTGACGTCGTCGACGTCCTGGTCGGTGACGGCTCCGCCCGGCCCGGTCCCGTCGAGGTGCGCGACCGCGAGCACGTAGGCTTCGGGCTGCCCGGGGATGGCCTGCGCGTCGGTGACGGCGTCGGTCAGGTGCGCGTTGGCCCCCGCTCCCGAGGCGAAGAGGCTCATGCGCGCGATCCCCGCGACCTCCGCATCGATCGTCCGCTCGCCCTGAGCAGCGTCCGTGTACCCGAGGGAGACGGTCTCGCCGATCGCGGCCTCGGCGTCGGCGAAGCCGAGGGCCTCGACGTAGTCGTCCGGGAGGACCACCTGCGCGGCATCCGCCTCGTTGTCGAGCTGGTCGCCGGCCACGAGGTCGCTGCGACCGAGCGACGAGCTCGGGTTGACGTCGATCTCGTAGCGGTCGTCGCCTCCGCCGTCCGCGGTGGTGATCCAGTCGATCGTGATCTGCCGGACGGGCTCGACCTCGTCGACGCCGTCCATTCCGCGCATCGCGTCGAGGTCGTCGGAGTTGAGCAGCGTGCCCGAGCCGAGCGGATTGGGTTGCGTGGCCTGCTGGCGCCCGTCGGCCTCGAACGGCGTCGGTCCCTCGGTCGATTCCGACGAGGCCGCCGGGGCGACCAGGAGCGCGTCGCCGGTGCTGACCGTCGCGACCTGCCTGGAGACGTAGTCGTTCACGCCGGCGCCGAGTGCGGTCGTGAGCGTGAGGGTGAACGCACCGACGAACAGGCTCAGCACGGTGAGCGTGGTGCGCAGCCTGCTGCGGAACGCGTTCCGAGCGGCGTTGGCGATGAGGTCGGCGGTCCTCATCGTTCCGCTCCTTCCACGGTCAGGCCGTCGGCGATGGTGATGTGGCGATCGCACCGGGCGGCGAGGTCGTCGTCGTGCGTGACGACGACGAGGGTGATGCCCCGTTCGCGCTGGAGGCCGAAGAGGATGTCCTCGACCTGCGACCCGGTGGCGGTGTCGAGGTTGCCCGTGGGTTCATCGGCGAAGATGACGTCGGGATCGTTGACGAGCGCGCGGGCGATCACGACGCGCTGCTTCTGGCCGCCGGAGAGGTCGTTGGCCCGGTTGCCCGCCTTGTCGGCGAGCCCCAGGGCGTCGAGTACCGCCATGCCGCGCCGTGCGCGCTCGCGCGGGGCCACGCCGGCGACGAGGAGGGGCAGGGTGACGTTCTCGAGGACGGACTGCTGCGCGGTGAGGAAGAACTGCTGGAACACGAATCCGAACCGTTCGTTGCGCAGGCGGTTGATCCGCTTCGCCGAGGCGGATGCGGCATCCTCGCCGTCCACCTCGACCGCGCCGGTGGTGGGTCGGTCGAGCAGGGCGAGCAGGTGCATGAGGGTCGACTTGCCCGAGCCCGACTTGCCCACGATCGCGAGGGACTCCCCGCGGTGCACGTCGAGCGACACGCCCTTCAGGGCGTCGAACCGGGAGTGCCCGGCGCCATAGGTCTTGGTCAGCGCGTGCGCGCTGAGCACCGGCGGGGCGCCTGGTGCGGGTGCGGGGGCCATGGCGGTTCTTCCTTTCACTGGGTGCAGAAACAGATGCAGTAACTGCAACAGTGACTGACAGGCCTGTGAAACCGCCCGGAAGGCCGACGGGCGGCGGACGGCACCCGGTGCCATCCGCCGCCCGCGGTCGCGACGACGCTCAGTCCGCGGTGGCGATGACCTCAAGCTCGCCGCCCGCGCGGGCGTGAGCGGCCCGACCGTCCTCCGGTTCGCGAACCGCCTCGGATACCGCGGGTTCCCCGACTTCCAGCAGGCGCTCCGCGACGACCTCGACGAGCGCTCGGCGTCGCCGATCGACCTGCAGGCGCGCCACCGATCCGAGGGCGGCCCCGCCTCCGGGCTCGAGCGCGCCGCGTCGATCATGGGCGAGACGCTCGTCCGGACCTTCGACGGGCTCGTCCCCGGCGAGTTCGAGCGCGCCGTCGACCTGCTGTGCACGCCGCGGACCAGGGTGCTCGTGTCGGGAGGACGGTTCAGCGGCCTGCTGGCGCGACTGCTCGCGCAGCACCTGCAGCTCGTCCGGCCGGGCGTGACCGCGCTGCCCGATCACGACGCCGGGCGGATCGAAGCGGTCGCCGGGCTGCGGCGAGGCGATGTCGTCGTCCTGTTCGACTACCGCCGGTACGAGGAGCCGACGCGCCGACTCGCGGCCGCCGCCCGCGAACGCCGGGCGTCGGTCATCCTCCTCACGGATGCCTGGCTCTCGCCGATCGCGAGCGACGCCGACGTCGTGCTCCCGAGCGAGACCGACTCGCCCTCCGCGGCGTTCGACGCGATGACGCCGGTGCTCGCGATCGTCGAGGCCCTGATCGCCGAGTGCGCGGAACGCCTCGGCACGGCGGCATCCGATCGCATGCGCGAGGTCGAGGAGGCCGGCCGCGAACTCGGCCTCTACTGACGCGCGGTCGGCGGGACCTGAGTCCCTAGCACCCCGCCGTCGCGCCGGTAGAACTGAGGACGACCCGACTCATACCCGCCGCCGCCACCCTGCGCCCCCGCTCCGGCTCGACACCGAGGGGAACAGCAGGATGTCAGAGGCGACGCCGACAGGGCGACCCATCAGTCGACGCACGTTCATCGCAGCCGTCGGCGCGGCCGGCGCGGGGTTCATGCTCTACGCGATGCTGCCGGGCGGCGAACGCGTGGCGCTCGCGCAGATCCCGGGCGGCACGCTGCCGCCGGGCGACGTGCCGAAGTTCGTCACGCCGTTGCTCGTCCCGCCCGTCATGCCGCGGGCCGGCACGGTCAACCGCAAGGGCGGCAAGCCCGCCGACTACTACGAGATCTCGGTGCGGCAGTTCACGCAGCAGATCCTTCCCGCGGGCCTCCCGGCGACGACCGTCTGGGGCTATGGCGCGACCTCGAGCGAGAGCAGGAAGGGGCTGCTCATCCACAACGCGCCCTCGCTCACGATCGAGTCGAAGTGGGGCCGTCCCGTCCGGGTGAAGTGGATCAACGAGCTCGTGGACGCGGACGGCAACGCCCTCCCGCACCTGCTGCCCGTCGACCCCACGCTGCACTGGGCGAACCCGCCGGGCGGGGACGCCGGGCGCGACACCAGGCCGGTCTTCACCGGCGACACGCCGGGCCGGTACACCGGACCCGTCCCGCTCGTCACGCACCTGCACGGTGCGGTCGGCGTCGGCGACGAGAGCGACGGCTACGCGGAGGCGTGGTTCCTGCCCGCCGCCGGCGACATCCCGGCGGGGTACGCGACCGAGGGCACCTGGTACGAGTTCTTCGCCGGCAAGGCGGCGGCCTCGTTCGGCGCGAGCTGGGGGCCGGGCTTCGCGGAGTTCGAGTACCCCAACGACCAGCGCGAGTCCACGCTCTGGTACCACGACCACGCACTCGGGATGACGCGCCTCAACGTCTACGCGGGGCCGGCCGGGTTCTTCATCGTCCGCGGCGGCCCGGACGGCGAGAAGGCCGTGCTCGACGCGCGGAACGGAGCGACCGCGGTCCTGCCGTCGCCGGCGCCGATGGAGGGCGACAAGTTCCCGCCGAACAAGACGTACTTCGAGATCCCGATCGTCGTGCAGGATCGCTCGTTCAACGACGACGGCTCGCTGTTCTACCCCGACACCAGGGAGTTCTTCGACGAGATCGTCGGGCCGTACATCCCCGCCGGGGAGTTCTCGCCGATCTGGCAGCCGGAGTTCTTCGGCAACATGCTGATGGTCAACGGCAACACCTGGCCCTTCCACCAGGTGGAGCAACGCCGCTACCGCCTGCGGTTCCTCAACGGATGCCAGTCCCGGTTCCTGATCCTCGACTTCAACGCGATCCCCGGGGTCGAGGTCTGGCAGATCGGCAACGAGGGCGGCTTCCTCGCCGCCCCGGTGAACCTCACCGTCGACCACGGCAACCGCATGCTCCTGGGGCTCGCCGAGCGTGCCGACGTCATCGTCGACTTCACGAACGTCCCGGTCGGCGCCTACGTGCTGGGGAACGTCGGTCCCGACGAGCCGTTCGGGGGCGGCGTGCCGGATCTCGACTTCCCGAAGGCGGACCCGGACTCGACCGGTCAGGTCATGTCGTTCGTGGTCGGGCCCGCCCTGGCCGCCGACACGACCACCCCGCCGCAGTACCTCGTCCTCCCGCCGATCGCGCCCCTGCCGATGGAGTCGGTGGTCCGGCCGCTCGCGCTCATCGAGAAGATGGCGGAGGGCCACAACGAGGACGGCGACGTCTACGAGGGCCCCGTCGAGGCGCTGCTCGGCGACATCCAGTCGGGGGTCTGGATCGACCGCGTGTGGGCGGATCCGGTCACCGAGAACCCCGCAGTCGGTGCGACCGAGCTCTGGGAGTTCGTCAACACGACGGGCGACGCGCATCCGATGCACGTGCACGAGGTCGTGTTCGAGGTGGTGAACCGCGAGGGCCTCGTCCTCGACGGCGGCGAGGTCGCCCAGCCGGTGCAGCCCGACGGCAACGTGCGGCCGCCCGAACCGTGGGAGACCGGCTTCAAGGACACGGTCATCGCCTACCCCGGCGAGGTCACGCGCGTGCGCGCGACCTTCGTCAACCCCGGTCAGTACGTCTGGCACTGCCACATCGTCGAGCACGAGGACAACGAGATGATGCGCCCGTACCGGATCGGTCCGGAGCAGCCGGGTCAGCCCGCCTGATCGAGGAGGTGCGCGACGCCCTCGAGCACCGCACGGTGCGTCTCGACGGCGCCGAGGATCCGGAAGTGCCCGGCGACGGGCACGCGGATGTTCGTCGCGCCGTCGAGCATGCTCCCGTCGGGGATGTGGGGGTCGTACCGGCCGAACACGGAGACGATGCGGGCGTTGACGGATGCCGCGCGTCCGAGCAGCACGATCGTCTCGTCGCTCGGGAGCAGCGCGCGCACGCTCGGGTCGAGGATGAGCCGGGCCATGCGCGAGCCGGCGAACGGCGTCGCGACGGCGACGAGGCCGACGATGCCGTGCGGGCCCCGCGCGACGTGCGCGGCGCCGTCCGCGCCGTCCGCGCCGTCCGCCCAGGAGACCAGCAGCTGCTTGGCCACGAGGCCGCCCTTGCTGTGCGCGACGATCACCCGGCCGGCATCGGGCGCCGGACGGCGCTCGATCGCCCGGCCCAGTCGCCGTGCGGTGTCGGCGATGCCGCGCCGGTTCGTGCCCATGCCGTGCACCACTCGGACGCGGTACCCGGCGCCGTTCAGCGCGTCGCCGAGCGGCCGCAGGAACGACCAGTGCTCGTAGATCCCGGGCAGGAGCAGCACCTCGGGCAGGTCTCCGCGGCCGGACCGCCAGCGTGCGGGCGGGCTCCACCCGTCGACCACGATGGCGACCTGGCGGATGCCGGCGTAGACGTAGTCGCGGGCCCACCACCACCCGCGTGCGAGCGCCGAGAGCTCCTGCGGTTCCGAGACGCGTTCGACCTCGTGCCCGATGTGCTCCCCCCGCGCGTGCCGCCTGACGAGGTCGGCCACGCGCTCGCCCGCGGTCACCATGGTCTCGTGCCCGCGGTCCGCGATCTCCACGTACCGCCCGTGCGGCACCAGCCGGGCGACCTGCTCGGCCCACCCGCGCGGCGCGAGCCGGTCGTGCTCGCCGCGGATCACGAGCGTCGGCGCCGCGACATCGGGTAGCACGAGCTCGATGCGGTGGTCGAGCATGCGGCGGAGCTTGCGGAAGTACCAGCGCGGCCCGGCCTGGAGGTAGGAGTGGAGGCCGAGCGCGACCACCTTCGGGCGCGTGAGCGACGGGTCCTCGAGCAGGCGCAGGCCCTGCATGAGCGCCGACCGCTCGCGCGGGTTCACGGTCGGCGCGATGAGCACGACGGATGCCACGAGCTCCGGTCGCTGCGCGGCGGCCTCGGCCACGATCTGCGTGCCCATCGAGTGCCCCACGAGCACGACCGGCTCGCCGCCGCCCTCGGCCTCGACGAGCGTGGCGAGGTGCGCGCCCGACTGCGCGATCGTCTGCGTCCGCCGCGGCTCGGGCGCGTCGCCGAAGCCCGGCAGGTCGAGCGCGAGCACGCGCCCCTCGCGGGCGAGCTCGTCGGCGAGGTCGGACCAGTAGCGGTGCCCCATGCCGATGCCGTGCACGAGCACGTACGTCGGTCGCCCCGCGCCCGACTCGGTGATCACGGTCACCTCGTCGCCGCGCCGGAACTCGCGCGTCTGCGACATCCGCACCCCCTCCCGCCGGCCCCGGGTTCGATCATGCCGGATGCCGCAGCGCGCCCGTCAGTCGATGAGGCCGGATTCCGCGAGCCGGCGCAGCACCTCGACGCCGGCAGGCGGACAGCGCCCGGCGTCGGCCGCGCCGACCCAGTGCACCTCGCCGACCTCGCCCGACGGAACGGGCTCGGCATCCGTCTCGGCGAGGAAGACGTGCATGCTCACGTGCCGGCCCTCGGCCTGCCCGTGCGCCAGCTCGCGGACGGTGAACGCCTCGACGAGGTGCGCCGGGTCGAGCACCAGCCCGACCTCCTCGAACGCCTCGCGCGCGGCCGCCTCGGCGGGCGTCTCGCCCTCGTCGAGCTTGCCGCCCGGCATGTAGTGCACGTCGCGGCCGCGCGCGGTGACCATGAGCACGCGACGGTCGCGCACGAGCGCGATCGCGGCGACGTGCAGGTCGGGCAGCGGCATCCGTTCAGCCTACGCAGCGACCTACGGATGCTGCGGCGAGGTGAAGACGTCGTTCAGCGTGACCGTGGCGAGCCCGCGCTCGTCGAGGATCCCCTTCAGGCGCGGGAGCACGTGGACCACCGGATCGTGGTTCAGGTGCCCGATGACGATCCGGCCGGCGTCGAACCACTCGTCGGCGAGGTCGACGATCTGCTGCTGGGACAGCTCGCCCGAGTCGCCGAGCGAGCCGTACCAGAGCGTCGGCACGGTGTAGCCGATCGCGGCGGCCGCGGCGTCCACGCGGGCGTCGTGCACGCCGTACGGCGGCCGGAAGTATGGCCGGGCGTCGACGCCGTACACCGACTGCAAGTAGTCGTGGTTGTGCTGCAGCTGCCACTGGATCTCGGCGTCGCTCAGCGTCGTCAGGTCGGGGTGCGACCACGTGTGGTTGGCGAGCTGGATCTGCCCGCGCTCGACGAGGGGGCGGATCGCGTCGGCGTTGTCGTCCCACGACGGGTACACGCCGTTGACGAAGTAGGTGAGGCGGATGCCGTTCGCCGCCGCGAACGCCGTGTACGCGCCGACCACGGCCGAGTCGGTCCCATCGTCGACCGTCCAGGCGAGGACCTGCCCCGCGTCGGCCGGGAGTTCGGTGAGCGCGCCCGCGGGGACGGAGACCCGCGCGAGCTCGGGAGCCGGGAACTCCTCGACCGCGGCCTCCTGTTCCTCGACCTCCTGGCGCTCCGCCATGACGCGGCCGACGGCCAGCACGCCGACGACCGCGACGCCGGTCAGGAAGACGCGCCGGGTGAAGCCCATGCGACCGCTCCCTCCCGCCGTGGCGGCCCGGCCCGGCCGCCTCACGAGCCGTTGTACACCGGCCCGCGGCCCGCGGCCGGGCGTGCCGCCCGTGCGGCGCGAAGCCGCGGCATCCGTCGCGCTTCACATTTCGTAGGATGGACAGCGACTTCGCGGGCGCTTCGCCCGATTCCCTCCCTGGACCATTGGAGCCACCGTGGCCGCACCCAGCCGTCTCGAATCCGTCATCACGCTCGCCCAGCACCGGGGCTTCGTCTTCCAGGCGGGTGAGATCTACGGCGGTTCGCGCTCCGCGTGGGACTACGGCCCCCTCGGCGTCGAGCTGAAGGAGAACATCAAGCGCCAGTGGTGGCGCACGATGGTGCAGGGCCGCGACGACGTCGTCGGCCTCGACTCGAGCGTCATCCTGCCGCGCCAGGTCTGGGAGGCGTCGGGCCACGTCGAGGTCTTCAGCGACCCGCTCGTCGAGTGCCAGCACTGCCACAAGCGCTTCCGCGAGGACCACCTCATCGAGGCCTTCGAGAACAAGAAGGGCCGCGCGCCCGAGAACGGCATGGCCGACATCGTCTGCCCGAACTGCGGCACGCGCGGACAGTGGACCGAGCCGCGCGAGTTCTCCGGCCTGCTGAAGACGTTCCTCGGCCCGGTCGACGACGCGGCGGGCCTGCACTACCTGCGCCCCGAGACCGCGCAGGGCATCTTCGTGAACTTCGGCAACGTCCTGCAGGCCGCGCGCATGAAGCCGCCCTTCGGCATCGGCCAGATCGGCAAGTCGTTCCGCAACGAGATCACGCCCGGCAACTTCATCTTCCGCACGCGGGAGTTCGAGCAGATGGAGATGGAGTTCTTCGTCGAGCCCGGCACCGACGAGGAATGGCACCAGTACTGGATCGACACCCGGTACCAGTGGTACGTCGACCTCGGCATCGACCCCGAGAACCTGCGGCTCTTCGAGCACCCGAAGGACAAGCTCAGCCACTACTCCAAGCGCACCGTCGACATCGAGTACCGCTTCGGCTTCACCGGAGGCGACTGGGGCGAGCTCGAGGGCGTCGCGAACCGCACCGACTTCGACCTGTCGACGCACGCGAAGCACTCCGGCAAGGAACTGTCGTACTTCGACCAGCAGAAGAACGAGCGCTGGACCCCGTACGTCATCGAGCCGGCTGCGGGCCTCACGCGCTCGCTCATGGCGTTCCTCGTGGACGCGTACCACGTCGAGGAGGTGCCGAACGCCAAGGGCGGCACCGACTCCCGCACGGTGCTGAAGCTCGACCCGCGCCTCGCGCCAGTGAAGGCGGCCGTGCTGCCGCTCTCGCGCAACGAGAAGCTCTCGCCGCTCGCGCGCGAGGTCGCCGCGACGCTCCGGAAGCACTGGAACGTCGACTTCGACGACGCCGGCGCGATCGGCCGCCGCTACCGCCGCCAGGACGAGATCGGCACCCCGTTCTGCGTCACGGTCGACTTCGACTCGCTCGACGACGACGCCGTGACGGTGCGCCATCGCGACACCATGGGCCAGGAGCGCGTGCCGCTCTCCGAGCTCGAGGGGTACCTGGCCGCGCGCCTCGTCGGCGCCTGAGCGGGGCGGATGCCGCGTGGGACCCGGCTCCTCGCGGCACTTTCGAAGGCGCTGGCCAACTGGCCCTCGAAGTGGGACGCTCGGCGGAATCGCCGCCCGAGTAGCGTGTGGCTGCTTCGTCCGGCCCTCGCGGGCGCACGTCGGGTCCGCGTGACTCGGCTGGCGTGAGGAGGATCCGTGAACCTTCGTACCAAGTCCGCCGTGTTCGGCGCCGCGCTCGCGGTCGCCTGCTCGCTCGGCGTCGTGCCGGCGTCGGCGGCGGTGACCTTCGACCCCGGCAGCGGCACCGGGTTCGTCGGCAAGGGCGATGTCCAGAACGCCTTCGCCTGGAACAACGCCCAGTTCCAGCAGCGGGCGGCATCCGTCTCATTCCAGCTGATCACCAGGTGGGTCTGGGGTGCGACCTGCGTATTCGACGGTGGCTCCGAGACGAGCACGCAGTTCGGGTACGGCAACTCCGACTTCATCGACTCCACGGTTCGCGGCACGGGCCAGGCCAGCGGGTTCGATCTGCACGGCTACTTCGGTGGAGGGGGCGGCGGGTACGTCCCGACCGACGGCGACGAGTGCACGTCCAGCGGCGGAGCCACCGGCACGTGGACCTCCATCGAGTACGTGGGCACGACGACGACGCTCGAGGCCCGGTACGGCGGCACCTCCGTGTCACTGCCGTACTGAGCGAACGCACCGACCCGGTCCCGGTCCCGCCGTCAGGATTCCGTAACCCGGACGGCGGGCCGGGCTCGACCGCGCCCCGTTAGCGTGGAGTGAGGCGGGCGGATGTCGCCCGCGCACGAGACGAGGACGCCCGATGCCTGCACGACCCGCACCAACCACCGGAGCCGCCGCGCTGCTCGTCGCCGCACTCGCGCTCACGGGATGTGCCGCGACCGGGACCGCGGGCGAGAGCGACGCTCCCACGCCGGGTTCTGCGGCGAGTACGCCCGACCCGACGCCCGACGCGACCGAGAGCCCGGCGTCATCCGACGCCGGGGCCACGCCGACGGACGACGACGCCGCGCCCGCCGAGGGCGCCTACCTCGACTACGCCGACGGCGCGATCGAGGCCACGGCCGGGCCGAAGGCCCTGTTCTTCCACGCGAGCTGGTGCCCGAAGTGCCGTTCGCTCGACGAGGACCTGAAGGCGCAGGGCGCGCCCGACGGGCTCACCGTCTTCAAGGTCGACTACGACTCGCGCACCGACCTGCGCCAGCAGTACGGCGTGACCATCCAGACGACGATCGTGTTCGTCGACGACGCGGGCGAGAAGATCTCGAGCGTCGTGCTCTACGAGGATCCGTCGGTCGAGTCGCTCGTCGCCGCGATGCCGTAGGGCGGCGGCGCCACGTGACCGCATCGCTCACCCTCGCCCTCGCCGCCGGCGTGCTGACCGTCGCGGCGCCGTGCGTGCTGCCGCTCCTGCCCGTGATCGTGGGCGGATCGATCGTCCGCGACGGGGACGAGCGCCGTGCGCGCTACCGCCCGTACGTGATCGCGGCGTCGCTCGCGGCATCCGTCGTCCTGTTCACGTTGCTGCTCAAGGCGACCACCGCGCTGCTCGGCATCCCGCCGCAGGTCTGGCAGGTGATCGCGGGCGGCATCGTGATCGTGCTCGGCGTCGACATGCTGTTCCCGCGGCTCTGGGAGCGGGTCTCGACCGCGCTCGGGTGGGGCGCGAAGAGCGGCGAGCTGCTCGACCGGTCGGTCCGACGGCAGAGCGTCGGCGGCGACATCCTCACGGGCGCGGCCCTCGGCCCGGTCTTCTCGAGCTGCAGTCCGACCTACGCGTTGATCGTCGCCGCAGTGCTGCCGGTGTCGTTCGGCGAGGGCGTGCTGTACGTCGTCGCGTACGCGGTGGGCCTGGCGGCGATGCTGCTGCTCATCGCGCTGCTCGGTCGGAGCCTCGTGCGCCGGCTCGGGTGGCTCGCGAACCCCGACGGGTGGTTCCGCCGCACGATCGGCGTGATCTTCATCGCGGTCGGGGTCATGGTCGTGACCGGCTTCGACAAGACGCTGCAGACGTGGATCCTCGACGCCGGGCTGTACGATCCGATCGCACGCCTCGAGGAGGTGATCGGTGGCTGACCAGGTCGACCTGCTGCTCGACGGGCGCCTCGTGATGCTCGTCGACGACGACCCCACCGTGCTCGAGGTGTGTCGCGCCTACCTCGAGTCGGCGGGGTTCCGCGTGCAGGAGGCGGCGGACGCGTTCGTCGCGCTCGACCGGATCGCCGCCGAGCGGCCCGACCTCGTCGTGCTCGACCGGATGCTGCCCGGCGTCGACGGCATCGAGGTCTGCCGACGCATCCGCGCGCACTCGCAGGTGCCGGTCATCATGCTCACCGCGCTCGGCGGCGAGGACGACCGCATCGCGGGGCTCGAGGCGGGCGTCGACGACTACCTCTCGAAGCCGTTCTCGCCGCGCGAGCTGACGCTGCGGGTGCAGTCGGTGCTGCGGCGCGCGCTCGCCGTGGAGGCGGCGGGCGCGGCGGTCGCCGGCTCGGAGGCCGCCGTGATCGTTCGCGGGCCGCTGCGCATCGACACGGCCGCGCACACGGTCGACCTCGACGGCCGCCGGCTCGCGCTCACGCAGCGCGAGTTCGAGCTGCTCGCCTTCCTCGCCCGCCGCCCGGGCACCGTGTTCTCGCGCGAGGACCTGCTGCAGGGCGTCTGGGGCTGGAGCCACGGCGACCTCTCGACCGTCACCGTGCACGTGCGGCGGCTGCGCGAGAAGATCGAGGCGGATGCCGCGAACCCGCGACTGCTGGTCACGGTGTGGGGGTACGGCTACCGGTTCGACGACCCGGGGGCCGGCGTACCGGGCGGTCCGGCAGGCGCGCCGGTCGCCGAGCCGCCGAGCGGGGAGGCCGGCCCGTGAGCGGCACCGACCTGCTCCTCGTCGTCGCCGTGTCGGCCGCGATCGCCGCGGCCGTGGGCTTCATCGCGTGGCTGCTGCTCCGCCGCTTCGCGTGGGCGCCGATCGTCGTGCACCTCGTCACCGTGGTCGTCGCAGCCGTGGCGTCCGTCGTCGGCGGCGTGCTCGTGGCGACGCAGGCGATGTACCTCTCCGACCACGACGCGCAGATCGCGCTCGCGATCGCGGTCACGAGCGGGGTCGTCGCGATCCTCACCGCGTCGATCCTCGGGGCCGAGATCGCGCGCGCGGCGCGCGTGCTGCGGTCGGCGGCCGAGGACCTGGGTCGCGGCATCCCCGTCGAGTCGCGTCCGCTGCCGATCGGCGAGTTCCGGGCCGTGCTCGACGAGCTCGCGGCATCCGACGCCCGCATCCGCGCCGCGCGCGAGGAGGTCGAACGCCAAGAGCAGGCCCGTCGCGAGCTCGTCACGCGCGTCGCGCACGACCTGCGCGTGCCGCTCGCCGGCATCCGCGCGCAGGCCGAGGCCCTGCAGGACGGGCTCGCGCCCGACCCCGACCGCTACCTCGCCCGCATCGCCTCGCAGGTCGACCGCCTCGACGCGCTCGTCGCCGACCTCTTCGCGGTCTCGCAGATCGACGCGGGCACCCTGCACCTGCGCACCGATCGGCTGTCGCTGGCGGATGTCGCGAGCGACGCCGTCGCCGAGCTGCGCGGCCTCGCCGACGGCGCGGGCGTCCGGCTCGACCTCGTCGTCTCGCCCGACGCGTCGCCGACGGTCGAGGGCGACGCGCTCCAGCTCGGACGCGCGGTCGCGAACCTGCTCGCGAACGCGCTGCAGCACACGCCCGCGGGCGGGCGGGTCGAGGTCACGATCGACGGCGTGGGCGACGAGGTCCGGCTGGCCGTTGCCGACAGCGGCCCGGGCTTCGTCGATGGCGACCTCGCGCACGCGTTCGAGGCGGGATGGCGTGGGTCGTCCGCGCGCTCGCCGCATCGGCTCGACGTGACGGGGGGCGCGGGGCTCGGGCTCGCGATCGTGCGCGGCATCGCCCGCGCGCACGGCGGCGACGCGTCGGCGTCGAACGCGCCGGAGGGCGGCGCGGTGCTCGCCGTCACGCTGCCGCGCGTCGGCTGACGCGCCCGCGGGATCGTTGCCGACCCTCCGTCGGCCTGCCATCATGGCGCGGGACTGCACGTTCGAGCCATCCACGGGGGAATGATGACGAACGCATCCGGACCGAACCCGCCCGACGACGGCCGCACCGAGGTGCTCGACGCGCCGGGTCCGGGGCCCGAGGACCGGCCCGCGGGACGCAACGGCGTCGGCGTCGGGGCGCTCGTCGTCGGCATCGTCGCGGCCGTCGTCGCCCTGCTGGCGTTGGCGTGGCAGTGGGCGTGGATCGCCGCCGCGGTGCTCGCGGCGATCGGCCTCGTGATGGGCATCGTCGGCCTGACGAAGGCGGACCGGCCGAAGGGCGTCGCGACTGCGGGCACGGTCGTCTCCGGAGCGGCGCTCGTGCTGGCGATCATCGTGGCCGTGCTCTACGGCACCGGCGCGATCGGCGCGGGCGTCCAGCCGACCGCCTCGCCGACACCGTCCGCCTCGCCGTCGGCCTCGCCGACCGAGACGCCCACGCAGACCCCCACCGAGACGCCGACGGCCACCGTGCAGGAGTGGGCCGACCAGACCTGGGGCACCTTCGCGGAGGTCGACGCGAACGGCACGGGCGACGACGTCGTCGCGATCCCCGACGGGATCACGGGCGGCATCGTGACGGCCACGTTCGACGGCGACGACGACGCCCCCTTCACGTTGACGCTGCTCGACGCGTCGAACCAGCCCTCTGGGAATCCGCTCGTCGACACGACCGACGACTACCAGGGCACGACCGCGTGGGGCGTGGCGGATGCCTCGTCGGCGCGAAGCGTGCAGGTGACGGCGACCGGCTCGTGGACGATCTCCATCCAGCAGATGTCGGCGGCGTCCGAACTCCCGAACGCGGCCAACGGCGAGGACGACGCCGTCTACCTCTACGGCGGCGGCGCCGCGACGCTGGCCGCCACCCACGCCGGCGACGACGCCGAGGACCCGTTCGTCGTCGCCCAGCAGCCGCAGCAGGCCTTCGGCGGCGCGGCGCTCATCGACGTGACCGGCGCCTACGACGGCAGCGTCCCGCTCGCGGCCGGCCCGTCGGTCGTGACGGTCCGCTCGACGGAGGACTGGACGCTCTCGGTCGGCTGAGTCGGGCACGAGGGTCCGGATGCCGGACCTCCGTCGCTGTCCGCCCCTGGGAGGTTCAGGCGATGCGGCCTGCGCGCAGTGCGCGCCACTCGCGCCGGAGCATCCCGTACGAGGCGGTGTCCTGCCACTCGCCGTCGTTGTACTCCTCCTCGACGAGGGTCGCCTCGCGCCGCATGCCGAGGCGTTCGCAGAGATGGGCGGATGCCGCGTTGCGGGCGTCGAGGTGGGCGACGACGCGGTGGGCGGCGAGCCGGCCGAACGCGAGGTCGAGCAGCACGTCGGCGGCCTCGGTCGCGAGGCCGCGGCCGTGGAAGTCGGGGTGGACGACCCAGCCGATCTCGAGTCGGGCGTGCTGCGCGCTCGCGAGCCGGACCATCAGGTCGCCGATGACGCGCCCGTCGAGCACCATCGCCAGGAAGGTCGCGTCGCCGTCGGCGACCAGCCGGCGCATGCCGGCGCGCGCCTCGGTGTGCTCCCGCGCCTCGTCGCGCTCGCGCTCGGGCCACGGGATGTAGCGGAGCACCTCGGGCAGCCGCTGGTACTCCCAGACGTCGTCGGCGTCGTACGCCGCGAGCGGTCGCAGCGTCATCCGAGCGGTCGTGAACGGCCGGTGCTCGACCTCGACAACGTCGTAGGGCAGGCGGAGGGCCGGGGGGCCGGCGTCGGCCGCCTCGTCGGGCAGCGCGTGGAGGGTCGTGGACATCGATCGGCAGCGTACCGCGCCCGGCTGAGCGGGGCGACGGCGGCCGCGGCCGACCCCGGGTGCTCCGGCGGGGCGGATAATCGGGGGATGCCGAAGATCAGCGCACCGACCGTCGCGGAGCACCGCGCCGCCCAGCGCACCGCGCTGCTCCTCGCCGCCCGCGAACTGCTCGAGGCGGAGGGCGTGGGGGCCGCGACGCCGGCCGCGGTGACGCGACGCGCGGGCCTCTCGCGTTCCTCGTTCTACGAGTACTTCGCCTCGCGTGACGACCTCCTCGTCGCCGTCGCCCTGCAGGTCTTCGACGAGTGGAACGCGGAGCTCGACGACGCGCTCGCCGCGGCCGCGCCCGGGATCGAGCGCTTGCGCGCCTACGTCATGGCAGCCCTCGCGATGACGGCCGACGGGCGGCATCGCATCGCGAACGTGCTTCGCGAGGCCGACCTGTCGCCGACGAGCAGGGAGGACATGATGGCCGTGCACGACCGCCTGACCGCGCCGCTCGTCCGCGTGCTCGACGAACTCGGCGTCGCGGACCCGCGGACGACGGGGGCGTTCGTGCAGGGAGCCCTCGGGTCGGCGATGCAGCTCGTCTCGCATGGCGTGCCCGTGCAATCGACCGCCTCCGGGCTGATCGGCATGCTCGAGCACGGCATCGTGCGCAGCGCCTGATTCGGAGCGACGAATCGTTCCTGACATACTGTCGGTATGATGCCGACATACTGTCGGCATCCCTGAACGGGAGCCCCATGGAAATCCTCAAGAACGTCATCCTCGCCGTGCACATCATCGGCGTCGCGAGCCTGCTGGGAGGAGTGCTCGTCCAGCTCGGCGCGCAGCGCACCGGCACCGCGCGGATCATCCCCGCGATCCTCCACGGCGCGTGGACGATGCTCGTGACCGGCGTGATCCTCGTCGGTCTGCAGTACCCGCTCGGCCGCGAGCCCGACAACCTGAAGATCACGGTGAAGCTGGTGATCCTGATCGCGATCCTCGTGATCGCGCTCGTGAACCGCAAGCGCGAGACGCTCGCCCGGTGGGTCCTGCCGACGCTCGCCGTGCTGTCGATCACGAACGTCGTCATCGCGACGGTGTGGCGGCAGTACGCGTAGGAGGCCCCGGACGTGACGATGGGCCCGGCCGCACGGCCGGGCCCATCGTCACGTGAGCGGGGCGTACGTCGCCGTCGGCTGCGTTCGACGGAGCGTCATTCCGTGCGGTCAGCGGGCATCGGCCGCGGGGCGAGCGTCGCCCGCGTCGCCACCCGCGAGGGCGGATGCCGCGGACTCGCCGTCGGGCGAGATGCCGAAGATCGCCTCGAGCCCGTCGAGCCAGGCCTGCTGCTCGCCGGCCCGCGCGTACTCGCGCGACCGGACCATCGGCGTGTGCAGGAGGACCCCGGCCATGTGCCGCAGCGCCGCCTCGGTGCGACCGTCGTCGTCGCCGCGTGAACGCGCCCGTTCGATCTCGGCGTCGAGCACGTCGAAGACGTGGCGGCGGAGCGCCACGACGGCGGGGGCGAGGTCGAGTTCCTCGGCGACGCGGCCGAAGTTCCGTGCCGCGCGGTCGACGATCTCGCGGGCCGCGTCGGTCGAGCCGAACTCCTCGAGCGGTGCGTGGATCTTGATCGTCTCGAGGTCGAGCAGCTCGACGCCCGCGAGCTCGACGACGTCGGGTGAGACGTTCCGCGGCAGCCCGAGGTCGATCACGAGCTGGCGGGGAGCGTCGGCCGAGGCGTCCGTCGCCGCCGCGGCATCCGTCGACTCGCGGCCCGGCAGCAGCGCGATGGGCGCGCGCCCGTCGGCGACGGCGAGCTCGGTGCGGCCGAGGTCGAGCAGGTCGCGGTCGACGACGTGGTGCTCGACCGTGGTGCAGGTGACGATGAGGTCGGCGCGCGCGGCGGCCATCGCGTAGTCGGCGTTCGACACGGCCTCGATGCCGTGGTTCGCGGCGAAGCGCCCCGCGCGGCCGGAGACCGAGTGCACGGCGACGTCGACGACGCCGCGGTCGCGGAGCGCCGCGAGCGACGCGCCCGCGTAGCGGCCGGTGCCGACGAGGAGCACGCGCACGTCCGACCAGTCGGTCACGCGGCTCTCGGCGAGGTCGAGGGCGAGACGCACGAGCGAGCGGCCCTCGTGCCCGATGCCGGTGCGGTTCTTCACCTTCCGCGAGGTCTGCGAGGCGCGCTGGAACAGGCGCTCGAGCTCGGGAGTCGTCGTTCCCTCGGTTCGCGCGCGCTCGAGCGAGCGGCGCACCTGGCCGGCGATCTCGCCCTCGCCGACGACGACCGACTCGAGGCCCGCGGCGACCGAGAACAGGTGACCGGCGACGGCGTTGCCGTGCACGAAGTCGAAGGTGCTGCGCAATTCGTCGGTCGAGAGGCCGGCGACGTCGCCGACCGCGAAGATCGCGTCGTGCACGGCCTCGACGGGGGAGTCGCCGTGCGGGACGTCGAGGTCGAGGTAGGCCTCGTAGCGGTTGCACGTCGAGACGACCACTGCTCCGCGAACGGCCTCGTGCCCGTCGGTCAACCGCGGTCCGGCGTGCTCGGAGGACGCCGAGAGACGTTCGAGCATGTCGAAGCCGGCGTTCTTGTGGCTCGCGGAGAGACAGATGAGCACCGGTCGATTCTACCCGGCGTCGAAACCGGCTCCGACCGGCCGCGTCACACGCCCTCGGTCGGCCGCTCAGGCCGCGGGGCGGTCCTGCCGGATGATCGGGATCGCACCGGTGACGGGTGGGAGCTCGAGGCCCTCGGCTGCGAGTGCGGCGCGGTGCCGTGCCTTCCACGCCCGTACGTTCGCGAAGAAGGGCGCGTCGGTGAGCGCGTAGCGACCCGGGCGCGGGTCGCTCAGCATCATCGGCAGCTCGATGCTCGAGCCGTCCCGGCGGATCCGCACGACCGCGACGGGGACGCTCGTGCTGCCCGCGACCGTCGAGTCGGCGCGGATGTTCCGCACCTCGCGCCAGGGGAATGCTGCCACGCGCCTCGGCCTGCGGCCGCCGCCCCAGAACGAGATGCCGAGGTCGTCGGCGACGACGGAGAACCGTGCGGGCAGGCGGTGCGCGCGGGCGCCGGGGCGGCTCAGCTCGTCGAGCCGCGCGACGAGGTCGCGATTCCGGATGCCACAGCTCACCGCGCCGGCGTGCACCGAGTCGAGCGCGCGATGGCGGGCCCGCGCGCGGGCGGATGCCGCGCCCCTGACGATGGCGGAGACGAGGACGATGAGGCCGGCGACGGCGGCGAGCCCCAGTGCGACGGGGGTGCCGGGCACGTCGGGGAGGGTCGGCACGATCCGTTCGAGCTGCCGGCCGCCGAGCACGAGCGCGACGACGACGGCGGCGGCCGCGAGGGCGACGAGCACGATGAGTCCGGTGCGGTGCCGCGTTGCGATGCTGGACACAGTGGTGTTCTCCGTGGGTGGCGGAGGCGCGCGGTCGCGTGGGTGGCGCGGCGCGCGTCGTCGTGGCGGGGACGCACGACGCGACCGACCCTAGCGGCGTGGGAGCGCGGCCACCAGCCCCAGTTCTCCGACCGGCCAACACGGTCCGACTGCCAGGGGCCGGGCGGAGCCCCCGGCATCAGGGCCCCCTCAGCCCCGATGGGGGAGGATGTCACGGTGAACCTCTCCCCGCAGCATCCGCTCGCCGCCGGCCTCACCCATGACTCGCGCCTCGTCCGCGCCTATCGCGGGCTCCGCAGCGACACCCTCCCGGTGTGGTTCATGCGACAGGCCGGTCGATCGTTGCCCGAGTACCGCGAACTCCGCGTCGGCACGCGCATGCTCGACGCGTGCCTCGATCCCGCGATGGCGGCCGAGATCACGCTGCAGCCGGTCCGGCGCCACGGCGTCGACGCGGGCATCTTCTTCAGCGACATCGTCGTGCCGCTGAAGCTCGTCGGCGTCGACGTCGAGATCCAGCCGGGCCGTGGCCCCGTCTTCGGTCGGGCGTACGCGGATGCCGCGGCCGTCGCCGAGCTCACCGCGATCGACCCGGCCCGCCTCGACGAGGCCGCCGGCCCGATCACCGAGGCCGTGCAGCGCACGGTCGCCGAGCTCGCGACGCTCACCGCGCCGGGTGCGCCGACCTCGACCCCGCTCATCGGGTTCGCGGGCGCGCCGTTCACGCTCGCGGCCTACCTCGCCGAGGGCGGCCCCTCGAAGGACCACCTCGCCGCGCGCACGCTCATGCACGCCGACCCGGGAGCGTGGCGCGCCCTCATGACGTGGACGGCGGAACTCACCGGCCGCTTCCTCCGCACCCAGGTCCTCGCGGGCGCGTCGGCCGCGCAGCTGTTCGACTCGTGGGCGGGCGCCCTCTCGCTCGCCGACTACGAGACGCACGTCGCCCCCGCCTCGGCGGCCGCGCTCGCGCACGTGCACGACCTGACCTACGAGACGACGGATGCCGCCGGCACGGCCGGCAGCCACGCGGTCCCCGTCGTGCACTTCGGCGTCGGCACCGGTGAGCTGCTCGGCGCCATGAAGTCCGTCGGCGTCGACGTCGTGGGCGTCGACTACCGCGTGCCGCTCGACGTCGCCGCCCTCCGCGTCGGAGAGGGCGTGCCCCTGCAGGGCAACCTCGATCCCGCCCTGCTCGCGGCGCCGTGGCCCGTGCTCGAGGCCTCGGTCCGCGACGTGGTCGCCCGAGGTCGCACGGCACCCTCGCACGTCTTCAACCTCGGGCACGGCGTACCGCCCGAGACCGACCCGACCGTGCTGACGCGCGTCGTCGAGCTCGTGCACGAGGCCGGGCGATGACCGAGCCCGCCGCATCCGATCACCGGTCCACCGATGTCGTCGTGGTCGGCGGCGGCGTCGCCGGCCTCGTCGCCGCGCTCGAGTGCGCGCGCCTCGGCCTGGGCGTCACCGTGCTCGAGCAGGCCGAGCGGCCGGGCGGCTGCGTCGGGCGCATCGAGGTGGACGGGCTCGCGCTCGACGCGGGCGCGGAGTCGTTCGCCACGCGAAACGACTCGGTGTCGAAGCTCGTCGAGCGGCTCGGGCTCGCTGACGCCGTCGAGTCGCCGAACCCGGCCGGCGCCTGGCTGGCCTGGGGCGACCGCGGGGAGCGCCGAGCGGCCCGGCTGCCGCGCACGGGCGTGCTCGGCATCCCGGCGAACCCGCTCGGCGAGGACGTCCGCGCGATCATCGGCTGGGGCGGGGCGTGGCGCGCCTGGCGCGACCGCGTCACGCCGATCCTCAAGATCGGCCGGGCCGAGCGGCTCGGTCCGCTCGTGCGCCAGCGCATGGGCGACGCGGTCCTCGACCGGCTCGTGACGCCGATCTCGGCGGGCGTGTACTCGACCGACCCCGACGACCTCGACGTCGACGTCGTCGCACCGGGGCTGAACGAGGCCATGACCCGCGCCGGGTCGCTTTCGGGCGGCGTCGGCCAGCTCGTGGAGGCGCGTCGCGCGGGCAGCGCGGTCCTCGGCCTCCGCGGCGGCATGCACACGCTGGTCGACGCGCTCATCGCCGAGCTCGAGCGGTTCGGCGCCGACATCCGGACCGGCGTGCGGGCGACCGCCCTCGAGCGGCGGCCCGCCCGCGACGCCGACCCGCGCGCCGCCTCGCCGTCGTGGCGGGCGATCGGCGAGACCGTGCTCGACCAGGCCGATCCGCCGGGCGAGGACGAGGCCGCAGCATCCGTCGTCGTCGATGCGCGCTTCGCGATCGTCGCGACACCCGCCCACGTCTCGCGCGCGCTGCTCGCGGGCATCGCGCCCGAGGGCGCGCTCGCCGAGGAGTGGCCGGCCGCGGCATCCGTCGAACTCGTCACCCTGGTGGTCGACGCGCCCGAACTCGACGCCGCGCCGCGCGGGACCGGCGTGCTCGTCGCGGCCGGCACCCCCGGGGTGACGGCCAAGGCACTCACGCACTCGAGCGCCAAGTGGCCGTGGCTCGCCGAGGCCGCGGGCGGCCGGCACGTGGTCCGGCTCTCGTACGGGCGCGCCGGTGCCGCGAGCCCGTTCGAGGGCCGCGACGACGACGCCGTCGCGGAGCTCGCCCTGCGCGACGCATCCGCCCTGCTCGGCGTCGAGCTCGACGCCTCGCGCCTGCGGGCGCACGGACGCTCCGCGTGGCGCGACGCGCTCTCGCAGGCCGCGGTCGGCCAGCGCGATCGCGTGCGTGCGCTCGAGGCCGCCCTCGAGCACGAGGAGGAGCTCGCGATCGCCGGGTCCTGGGTCGCGGGGACCGGGCTCGCCTCGGTCGTGCCGCACGCCATCGAGGCCGCCGAGCGCATCCGGCGTCGGTCCCTCCGGATTGCGGAGGATGCATAGCCGGATCGGCATACGATCCGCCGGATCGCCCGACAACCCCCTTGCGCCGCACCTGCCGGGGTCTACGCTGGAGTGACGCTGTCTGAAGAACCGCAGCGGGGGATGGGGTGCACATGAAGGGCAAGATCCTCTTCGTCGTCGGTCTCGGGGTGGGCTACGTGCTCGGCACGAGAGCGGGGCGGGAACGCTACGAACAGATCCAGAAGGCCGCCCAGGGCGTCTGGAACCAGCCGGCCGTCCAGGACGGCGTCCAGACCGTGAAGGACTTCGCGATGGCGCGCGTCGGCGACGTGAGCGACGCCGTGCTCGACAACGCCAAGAAGCTGGTGCGGCAGATCTCGGAGGCCTCGACGACGACCGAGACCGGTTCGACCTCGACGGGCGGCTCGACGTCGACGGCGTCGAAGACGTCCTCGTCGAAGTCGTCCTCGTCGAAGTCGACGGCGTCGAAGTCGTCGACGTCGAAGTCGTCCGGCTCGGGGTCGTCGACCCGCTCGGGCTCGGCGAAGTCCGGCGCATCGGGCTCCAAGGCCTCGGGCTCCTCCGGGTCGTCCTCGTCCTCGTCCTGACCGACCACCGGAGGTGACACCCGATGGCTGCACCACTCAACGACGACCGGTCGCTGTTCACCCTGGTCGGTGAACTGCCCGACCAGATCCAAGCGCTCGTCAAGGCCGAGATCGACCAGATCAAGGCCGAGCTGAGCTACAAGGCCAAGCACTTCGGCATCGGCGCGGGGCTCGTGATCGCCGCGGCGTTCGTCGGCATCTTCCTGCTCGGCACGCTCATCGCGACGGGCATCCTCGCGCTCTCGCTCGTGATGCCGGGATGGGCGGCGGCGCTCACCGTCTCCGGCATCCTGCTGCTCATCATCGCGATCCTCGTCGGCGTCGCGCTCTCGAGCTTCCGACGCGGCAGCGAACCGCTCGAGACCATCGAGAGCGTGCGCAAGGACATCGACGCGATCACCGGAAGGGGCGACTATGGCGGCCACTGACGTCGTCCGGCTCGACAGGAAGCAGCAGCGGAACTTCACGCGGCTGCAGGCCCACGACAATGCGCGGGCCGCGCGGGACCAGCTCGCCGGCACGCTCAGCGCGCTCGAGGAGAAGCTCAACGTGCCGAAGCGCGCGGCGCGCGCGACGGCGAGGGCGAAGCGCCGCATGCAGCGCTTCGCCGACGAACAGCCCGGCGCGGCGATCGCGCTCGCGGTCGGAGTCGCGGCCGCCGTCGGCGTCGGGGTCTGGCTCGTGGTGCGTGCCAACCTCGACCGCTGAACCCGGTCGCGTCGAGGCCGCCGCGGCATCGACGGCGGTCGAGCGCGTCACCTCGGTGCTGCGCGACGAGATCCTGAGCGGCGAGCTCGGCCCGGGCACCCCGCTCCGCGAGGAGCCGGCGGCAGCCCGTCACGGCGTGTCCCGCCACACCGTTCGCGCCGCGTTCCAGCGGCTCGTCGCCGAGCGACTCGCCGTCGCCGAGCCGTATCGCGGCGTCCGCGTGACGAGCTTCGACGACCGCGAGATCATCGCGCTGCAGCAGTTGCGCGCGGCGCTCGAGATCGAGGCGCTGCGCATCGCGTTCGCCCGCTTCGGCGGCACCCTGCCCGACCACGTGCTCGAACCCGCCCGGGCGGCGGTCGACGCGATGGAGCGGGCCGGCGACGGTGGCCCGGGCGGCGCGACGGATGCCGCGTGGCGGCGCATCGAGCGGATCCACGCCGATTACCACGCGGCGCTGGTCGCGGCATCCGACAGCGCCCGCATCATCGAAGCCCACGCGGCGATCGGCAGCGAGATGCTGCTGTTCGTCGCCCACATCCGGCGGCACGCCAGCGTCGCCGACCTCGTCGAGGACCACCGGCGCCTGCTGGTCGAGCTCCTCGAGCGCGGGCCCGAGGCCATGCGCGCCCATCTCGAGCACTCCACCCGGCTGCTCACCGACTGAGCGGCCCGCCCCTGAGGAGGCGTCGTGCCAGCCACCGACCCCACCACTCCCGCTCCCGACCCCGTCGACGCGTTCGCGGACCGCATCTTCGCCTCCGCGCTCGGCGCGTTCGAGACGCTCTCGGTGCACCTCGGCGACCGGCTCGACTGGTACCGGACCCTCGCCGAACGCGGATCGCTCACCTCGTCGGAACTCGCCGAGGCGGCCGGGACCGGCGAGCGGTACACCCGGGAATGGCTCGAGCACCAGGCCGTGAGCGGCATCCTCGCGGTCGACGATGCGGATGCCGCGGCATCGGATCGGCGGTACTCGCTGCCGCCCGCGCACGCCGAGGTGCTGACCGACGACGAGTCGCTCGCCTACCTCGCCCCGATCGCGCGCATCGTCGCGAGTGCAGCAGCGCAGGTGCCCGGGCTGCTCGACGCCGCGCGCACCGGCGGCGGCGTGCCGTGGGCGTCGTTCGGGAAGGACATGCGCGATGCGCAGGGCGACATCAACCGGCCGTGGTTCGATCGCGAGCTGGCCGGCGCACTCGCCTCGGTCGCCGAGCTCGACGCGGTGCTGAGCCGGCCGGGGGCGCGGATCCTCGATGTCGGCTGCGGGCACGGCTGGTCCTCGCTCGCACTCGCGAGGGCGTATCCCGAGGCCGTCGTCGACGGCGTCGACATCGACGGCCCGTCGATCGAGTCGGCCCGCGGCCACGCCGAGGACGCCGAGCTCGCGGACCGCGTGACCTTCCACCTCGGCGGCGGCGAAGCCCTCGCCGAGGAGGACGCCTACGACGCGGCCTTCATCTTCGAGGCGCTGCACGACATGCCGAACCCGGTCGAGGTGCTCGCGGCGCTCCGCCGCGTGGTGCGCGACGACGGCGCCGTCGTGATCATGGACGAGGCGGTGGCCGAGCGGTTCGCCCCCGACGGCGACGCGGTCGAGCGGATCATGTACGGCTACAGCCTGCTCGTCTGCCTGCCGGACAGCCTCTCCACTCCCGGGTCGGTCGGCACCGGCACCGTCATGCGCCCGGAGACCCTCGCGGGATACGCGGGCAGCGCGGGGTTCGCCTCGGCCGAGGTGCTGCCGATCGACGGATTCGCGTCGTTCCGGTTCACCCGGCTGCACCCGTGAGGCGCCCGCCCGCCGGGCGGTGCGTCACGCGTTTGTGCCCGTGGGTCCGCGAGACCAAGATGGCGCAATGGACCAGGCCGAACTCCGCGCGCTGCAGGCGCCGCTGAAGGATCAGTACCGCACCGACCCCGACACCGCCATCGCGCCCGTCGCCGCGCGCGCGACGTTCGCCGAGCCCGGCATCACGGCGACCGTCGAGGGGTGGGCGGGTCCGGTGCGCACCGGACTGCATCCCACGACGGGCGGCGACGGTTCCGACGCCTGCTCGGGCGACCTCCTCCTCCAGGCGCTCGTCGGGTGCGCGGGCGTCACGCTCCGGTCGGTGGCCACCGCGATGGGCCTCGAGATCCGATCCGCCGAGGTCCGCGCCGAGGGCGTCTTCGATGCGCGGGGCACGCTCGGCATGAGCCGCGACGTGCCCGTCGGGCTCCTCGACGTCGTCGTGACCGCCGTCGTCGACACGGACGCCGACGACGCGACCCTCGAGCGCCTCCGCACCGGCACCGAGCGCTTCTGCGTCGTCGCGCGATCGCTCGCCGAGACCCCGGAGTTCGTGATCGAGCGCGCGGCGCGGTGAAGCGGCATCCGTCGTCGCCGCTTTTTGAGCTTTCAGCTTGCGGGGGGAGGATAGTGCCATGTCTTCCCCCGCTGCCGAAGGGGCAGCCGCGAGCGCACCCGAGTCCGATCCGACCCCCTCGCCCGAGGGCTACACGCTCTTCGCCGTGCTCCGAAAGGACCCGGCGCGACCCGACGACCTCGACGGCCGCGACGTGCCGCGCTTCGTCGGCGAGCTCGACGGCGTGATCAACGTCGTCGAGGACGAGGGTGTCGTGGTCCGCGGCATCTACGACGTGTCGGGCCTGCGCGCCGACGCCGACGTGATGCTCTGGCTGCACGGCCCGACCGCCGAGGGGCTGCAGTGGGCGCTCCGCGAACTGCGCCGCTCGCGGCTGTTCCGTGCGCTGCTGCCCACGTGGAACGCCATGGGCGTGCACCGCGACGCCGAGTTCAACAAGGCGCACGTGCCCGGCTTCCTCCGCGGCATCGAACCCAAGGCGTGGCTCACGATCTACCCGTTCGTGCGCAGCTACGAGTGGTACCTGCTCCCGCCCGAGGAGCGGGGCCGCATGCTCGCCGAGCACGGCCGCAAGGGCGCCGCGTTCCGCGGCGTCGTCGCGAACACGGTGTCGGCGTTCTCGCTCGGCGACTACGAGTGGCTGCTGCCGATGGAGGCCGACGAGCTCACCGACCTCGTCGACATGATGCGCGACCTCCGCGCGACCGACGCCCGTCGCCACGTGCGCGACGAGCTGCCGTTCTACACGGGCCGCCGCATCACGACCGCCGAGCTCGTGGAGGTGCTGCAGTAATGGCCGCGACCAACCTCGGAGGTGCGGGTGCCGACGCTCCCGAGCGGGCGCGGGCGGCCTCGGCCGGCCACCCGCTGCGCGGCGTGAAGCCCCCGGCCGCGACCTCCGCCCCCCTCGCCGCCGGCGCGGTCGTGCCGGGCGCGACCGAACCGGCGCAGTCCGGTCCCGAGCACGTCGAGGCGCCCGTCGCGTACGACGCGATCCTGCTCGCCGGGTTCGGCGGCCCCGAGGGCCAGGACGACGTGATCCCGTTCCTCCGGAACGTCACGCGCGGCCGCGGCATCCCCGACGAGCGGCTCGAGGAGGTCGCGCACCACTACCGCCACTTCGGCGGCGTGAGCCCGATCAACGAGCACAACCGCGAACTGAAGGCCGCGCTCGAGGCCGAGTTGGCCAGTCGTGGCATCGACCTACCGGTCATCTGGGGCAATCGCAACTGGGACCCGTACATGAACGACGCGCTGCGCGAGGCGGGCGAGCGGGGCTTCACGAAGCTCATCGCCGTCGCCACGAGCGCGTACTCCTCGTACTCGAGCTGCCGCCAGTACCGAGAGGACTTCGCGGACGCGCTGGAGGACACCGGCCTGGCCGGTGTCGTGCAGATCGACAAGGTCCGCCAGTTCTTCGACCACCCCGGGTTCGTCGCCCCGTTCGTCGAGGGCGTGCGCGAGGCCATCGCGACGCTCGAGGCCGACCACGAGTCGTTCGACCCCACGACCGACGTCGAGGTGCTGTTCGCGACGCACTCGATCCCCACGACCGACGCCGAGAAGTCGGGCCCCGCGGAGCGCGGGTTCGGTGAAGGCGGTGCGTATGCGGCCCAGCACCTCGCCGTGGCCGAGGTCGTCATGCGCGAGGCGGGTGCCGGCGACGTGCCGTGGCAGCTCGTCTACCAGTCGCGCTCGGGCCCCCCGACGCAGCCGTGGCTCGAGCCCGACGTCAACGACGCGATCGCCGAGCTGCCCGCCGCGGGCCGGAAGGCCGTCGTGATCGTGCCGCTCGGCTTCGTGAGCGACCACATGGAGGTCATGTGGGACCTCGACGAGGAGGCCATGGAGACCGCCGGGGAGCACGGGCTCGCCGCGGTCCGCGTGCCGACGCCGGGCGTCCACCCGGCGTACGTCGCCGGGCTGGTCGACCTCGTGCTCGAGCGCGTGAACGGCACGCCCACCGCCGAGCGCCCGCACGCGACCGACCTCGGCCCCTGGTACGACGTCTGCCGACCGGGCTGCTGCGAGAACGTCCGCCTCGGCTTCAAGCCGGCCCTCGCGGGGATCGCGCCGTGACCGCCGCGGCGGTGCAGCGCGACGTGATCCGCGTCGGGACGCGGGGCAGCGCGCTCGCGCTCGCCCAGACGAACCAGATCGCCGAGCGACTCGGCACGGCCGCGAACGCCGACATCGAGATCGTCACCGTGACCACGCAGGGCGACACGTCGCGCGCGTCGCTGCAGTCGATCGGCGGCACGGGCGTGTTCGCGGCCGCGCTGCGCGAGGCCCTCATCGCGGGGCAGTGCGACGTGGTCGTGCACTCCCTCAAGGACCTGCCGACCGCCGACCATCCGCAGCTGCGCCTCGGCGCCGTGCCCAAGCGCGCCGACGCGCGAGACGCGCTCTGCGCGCGCGACGGGCTCACGCTCGCCGAGCTGCCGGAGGGGGCTCGCATCGGCACGGGTTCGCCGCGCCGCATCGCCCAACTCGGCGCAGCCCGACCCGACGTGGTCGCCGTCGACGTGCGCGGCAACATCGACACGCGCCTCGGGTTCGTCGAGCAGGGCGAGCTCGACGCCGTCATGCTCGCGGCCGCCGGCCTCGGGCGACTGGGGCGGGCGGATGCCGCGACCGAGCGCTTCTCGCTCAGCGACTGGCCGAGCGCTCCCGGGCAGGGCGCCCTCGCGCTCGAGGTGCGCAACGAGCGCGCCTCGCGTCACCTGCAGCGCGCCCTCGACGCCGTCGACCACGGCACGACGCGGGCCACGGTGCTCGCCGAGCGACTCGTCCTCGCCGGCCTCGAGGCCGGTTGCGCGGCTCCGGTCGGGGCCACCGCGTTCGTGGAGGACGAACTTCTGTTCCTCACGGCGACGGTGTACAGTGCCGACGGGGCGCGGCAGTTGACCAGCTCGCACGCCGCCACCCCCGACAGCCGCTCGGCCGCCGACCTGGCGGACGCGGCACGCGATGTCGCATCCCGCGTCGTCGCGGACCTCCTCGGCAACGGCGCCGCCGATCTCGCACCTGCCCAGGAGTCGCCGTGACCGAATTCGAACCGATGACCGGCGCGATCAACCTGCCCGGAGCCGACGGCTCCAAGCCGTTGGCGGGATGGCGCGTGCTCGTGCCCCGCGGGGGACCCTGGGGCGACTCGGTCGCAGCGTCGCTCCGCGCGCGCGGCGCCTCGCCGGTCATCGCGCCGATGATCAACTTCGCGCCCACCGACGACCAGTCCGCGCTCGAGGCGGCCCTCGCGAAGCTCGCCGCGGGCGGCTTCGACTGGGTCACGGTCACGAGCGCGACGACGGTCGACGTGCTGTCCTCGTACGGCGCGGTCATCCCGGAGTCGACGAAGGTCGCCGCGGTGGGGGAGACCACCGCGGCCGCCCTCGTCGCAGCCGGCTACCGCGCCGACATCGTCCCGAGCGAGGAGAACTCCGCGCGCGGGCTCCTCGAGGAGTGGGAGGCCGCGACCGAGGGCGTGGTGCCGCTGCGCGTGCTCGCGCTCCGCTCGGCCATCGCCAAGCAGGTGCTCTCGGTCGGCCTCGAGCGCATCGGCCATCATGTCGAGGCCGTGGTCGCGTACCGCACGGTCGGCGTGCCGGTCACGCAGAAGGTCGTCGACGATGTGCGGGCCGGCAAGGTCGACGCGATCCTCGTGACCTCGGGCAGCGTCGCCGAGCAGGTGCAGGCGCAGCTCGGCCCCGTGCCCGAGAAGACCCTCGTCGCGGCGATCGGCCCGCAGACGCAGAAGGATGCCGCGGCCTTCGGCCTGCGCGTCGACGTCATCGCCGCCGAGCGCTCGGCCGAGTCGCTCATCGACGCGGTCGTGAGTTCGGCGCTCGCGAGCGCCTGACCCGCCCGCGGCATCCGCCGCCGCGCCCGCGCCCACCGGGCGCCCAGCCGCGCACGCGTAGGCTTGCCGGGTGACTTCCGCACCCGCGCCCCGCGTGCGGCCCCGGCGACTCCGTGAGACGCCGGCCCTGCGCCGCCTCGTGTCCGAGACCCGCCTCGACCCCGCCGAGCTCGTCCTGCCGGTCTTCGTCCGCGAGGGCGTGACCGAGCCGATGCCGATCGCGTCGATGCCGGGCGTCGTGCAGCACTCGCTCGACTCGGTGAAGCAGGCGGTGACGGATGCCGCGGCCGCCGGCGTCGGCGGCGTGATGCTGTTCGGGGTGCCCGAGACCCGCGATGCGACCGGCTCGTGCGGTGTCGACCCGGACGGCATCCTCAACGTCGCGACGCGCGTCGTCGCCGACGAGGTGGGCGACGCCCTCGTCGTGCAGACCGACCTGTGCCTCGACGAGTTCACCGACCACGGCCACTGCGGCGTGCTCGACGCGCAGGGCCGGGTCGACAACGACGCGACGCTCGAGCGCTACCGCGAGATGGCGCTCGTGCAGGCGGCATCCGGATCGCAGCTGCTCGGGCTGTCGGGCATGATGGACGGCCAGGTGGCCGCCGTGCGCGAGGCGCTCGACGACGCCGGGTTCACGCACACCGCGATCCTCGCCTACTCGGCGAAGTACGCCTCGGCCTTCTACGGGCCGTTCCGCGACGCCGTCGAGTCGACCCTCGAGGGCGACCGCCGCACCTACCAGCTCGACCCGGGCAACCGTCGCGAGGGCCTCCGCGAGGCGATGATCGACATCGACGAGGGCGCCGACATCGTGATGGTCAAGCCTGCGGGGTCGTACCTCGACGTGCTCGCCGACGTGGCCGCCGCGAGCGAGGTGCCGGTGTGGGCGTACCAGGTGTCGGGCGAGTACTCGATGATCGAGGCCGCCGCCATGCACGGCTGGATCGACCGCCGCCGGGCCGTGATCGAGTCGGTGCGCGGCATCCGCCGTGCCGGCGCCGACGCCGTGCTGACGTACTGGGCGACCGAGCTCGCCGGATGGCTCCGGGAGGGGACCGAATGACCACCGCACCGACGGCGACCAACGCCGACCTCTTCGCCCGCGCGCAGGCCGCGATCCCGGGCGGGGTGAACTCGCCCGTCCGGGCGTTCCGTTCGGTGGGCGGCACACCGCGTTTCCTCGTCTCGGCGCGCGGCCCGTACGTGACCGACGCCGAGGGCCGCGAGTACGTCGACCTCGTCGCCGGCTGGGGGCCCGCGATCCTCGGCCACGCGCACCCCGAGGTGATCGCCGCCGTGCAGGACGCCGCGGCCCGCGGCCTCTCCTTCGGCGCGTCCACTCCGGTCGAGACCGAGCTCGCGGAGCTCATCGAGCAGCGCGTCGCCCCGGTCGAGAAGCTCCGGCTCGTGTCGACGGGCACCGAGGCGACGATGAGTGCCATCCGCCTCGCCCGCGGGTTCACGGGCCGCGACCTGCTCGTGAAGTTCGCCGGGCACTACCACGGCCACTCAGACGGCCTGCTCGCCGAGGCCGGGTCGGGCCTCGCGACGTTCGCACTTCCGGGGTCGGCGGGCGTGCCGGCCGACGTGGCCGCGCTCACGCTCGTGGTGCCCTACAACGACCTCGACGCACTGCGCGCGGTCTTCGCCGAGCACGGCGGCCGCATCGCCGCCGTGATCACCGAGGCCGCCGCCGCGAACATGGGCGTCGTGCCCCCGCTGCCCGGCTTCAACCGCGAACTCGTCGAGCTCGCGCACGCGCACGGCGCGCTCGTGATCAGCGACGAGGTGCTCACTGGCTTCCGCGTCTCGAAGGCCGGTTGGTGGGGCCTCGAGGCCCAGACGGACGCCGCGTACACGCCCGACCTCGTCACGTTCGGCAAGGTCGTCGGCGGCGGCATGCCCGTCGCCGCCCTCGGCGGTCGCGCCGAGATCATGGAGCGGCTCGCGCCGCTCGGCCCGGTGTACCAGGCGGGCACGCTCTCGGGGAACCCGGTCGCGGTGGCCGCGGGCGTCACGACGCTGCGCCTCGCCGACGACGCCGTCTACGCGACGCTCGACGAGGTGAGCGCGCTGCTGCAGCGCGAGGTCTCCTCGGCCCTGTCGGCCGAGGGCGTCGCGCACGGTGTGCAGGTCGCGGGCAACCTCTTCAGCTTCCTGTTCGGCGAGGCCGTCGTCGGCGGCGCGCACGACTACGCGGGCGTGCTCGCGCAGGAGTCGTGGCGCTATGCGCCGTTCTTCCACGCGATGCTCGACGCGGGCGTCTCGCTGCCGCCCAGCGTGTTCGAGGCGTGGTTCGTCACCGCCGCGCACGACGAGGCGGCGGTCTCGCGCATCCTCGAGGCCCTCCCGGCGGCGGCGCACGCCGCGGCATCCGCCCGCCCGCCCGCGGCCTGACCGCATCGGTCCGCTCGGTCCACCGGAGACTCCGCGCCGTGGTCGGATTCGTGCACGGAACCGATCGAGCCTTTGTGGAGCGTCGACGGAGCCCGTGACCGCGGGCTCGGGCAGGATGGGAGATATGGCCAACCTGCGCGTCCACAACGATCGGCTCGAGGTGCACCTCACGCCGGCCGAGAAGTCGCTCGCGCTGCGCAGCGCCGACGTGATCGTGCAGCGCGACGACATCCGCTCCGCGACCATCACCGACGACCCGTGGATCTGGGTGCGCGGCATCCGTCGGCGCGGCACCGAGGTGCCGCTCGTCATCGCGGTCGGTGCCTGGAAGACGCACAGCGGCAGCGACTTCGTGCTCGTCAAGGGCAAGCGCCAGGCCGTCGTGCTCGAACTCTCCGACGGCGAGTTCGACCGGCTCGTGCTGAGCACGAGCCGTGCGGCCGAGCTCATCGACCGGCTCAAGGTCGGCGCGCCCGCCGATGACGACGACTCGACCGAGCCGGGCTCGAGCGACTCCGAGGCGACCGAGCCCGCGGCGCCCGGTCCGGACGCCGCCGACGACTTCTCGCAGGAGGAGACGAGCGGCGACTGACGCCGCACGTCCCGTCCGCGCCGCGACGGGTCAGGCGAGGAGCAGCAGCACGAACCCGATGAGGGGCAGCGTGCCCTGGATCAGCGCCGGACGGAGGTAGCCCGGTCCGGTCGTCGTCAGCACCACGGCCGCGGCCGCCATGCAGGCCGTGCTGAACAGGGCGAGCGCGAGCCCCGCGCGAGGCAGGTCGGTCCAATACAGCCAGACGCCGGCGAGCGCCCCGATCGCGAGGAACAGGTTGTAGAAGCCCTGGTTGTAGGCCATCGGCCGCAGCGTCTCGGCCTGCGCGCGATCGCGCACGCCGAACACGCGCCAGGTCGACGGCTGCATCCAGCGGACGCTCTCGAGCACGAAGATGTAGACGTGCAGCAGCGCGGCGAGCACCACCACGATGCTGCCGACGATCGCGAGGACGCTCATGGACGGATGCTACGCCCGCGGCGGCCGGTCACGATACGTCGCGACGCCACGTCGTCGCCCCGCCGATGATCGTCGTCGCGACCGCGATCCCGAGGAGCACCAGCCCGCCCTGCCACCACTCGAGCGAGTCGGCCGAGCCGAGGGAGGCCACGCTGTAGAACGAGGCGCCGACGAGCGCGTCGCTCGCCGCCCCGGGCAGGAACCGCCCGACCGAGGCGGTGACGTCGTTCAGCGAGGACACGAGCCGGAGGACCGGCTCGAGGAACTGCGTGAAGGCGATGACGATCACGATCGCCGCCACCTGGTTCGGGACGAGCGCGCCGAGCCCCACGCCGATCGCGCCCCAGAGCGCCATCGCGAGGATGCCGCGGCCCACGAGCGCCCACGTGTCGGCGGAGTCGAGTCCCGTCTCGAGGTCGAACGCGGCCAGTGCCGCGGCGCCGAGGCCCACGGAGGTGGCGAAGCCGATGACGCCGAACACCGCGCCGACGACGAGCTGCGAGGCGAACTTGCCCGACAGCACCGTCGTGCGGTGCGGCTCGGCGAGGAAGGTCGTCGTCAGCGTGCGGTGGCGGAACTCCGTCGTCACCGCGAGCGCGCCGAGGAGGACCGGGAACACGTACCCGATCGAGGAGGCGAAGCTGTACAGGAGCGGGGCCAGCTCCACCCCGGGCGGGATCGCGGTGCTGCCGCCGGCCGAGGCCGCGGCATCCGGGTTCTGCGCCGCCCACCCGAGGAAGGCGCCGAAGCCGCCCGACATCATCGCGACGTACCCGACGAGCACGATCGCGAGCAGCCACCACATGCGGGTGGTCAGGACCTTCAGGAACTCCGCGCCGATGGAACGCACGAACGACATCACCCCTCACCCTCGCCTTCGCCGACGAGGGCCAGGAACGACTCCTCGAGCCCCGACTTCAATCGGTGCAGCGAACTCAGCTCGACGCCGCCGACGAAGGCGGCGTGCCCCACGATGCCCGGATCGGGCTCGGCGACGATGAACCCGCCGCGCCCCTCCGTGTACTCGAGTCCGGCCTGGTCGAGCGCCGCGGCGAGGCGCGCCCGGTCGGGCGACTCGACCACGGTCCGTGGCGAGGCGTCGAGCTCGAGGCTCGACAGCGATCCCGTCCGCACGAGCCGCCCGCGCGAGATGATGACGACCTCGTCGACCGACTGCTGCACCTCGCTCAGCAGGTGCGAGCTCACGAGGATCGTCCGGCCGTCGCGCGCGAGCGCATGGAGGAACCCGCGGATCCACCTGATCCCCTCGGGATCGAGGCCGTTGATCGGCTCGTCGAGCACGAGCACCCGCGGGTCGCCGAGGAGGGTCGTCGCGAGCGCCAGTCGCTGCCGCATGCCGAGCGAGAACCCGCCGACGCGCCGGCTCGCGAACTGCGACATGCCGACCTGCTCGAGCACCTCGTCGACCCGGGACGAGCGGATGCCGGCGGCGGTGGCCGTCACGCGGAGGTGGTTGCGCGCCGTCCGTCCCGGATGGAACGCCGCGTCGAGTGCCGCGCCCACCGTCTCGAGCGGCCGTTCCAGGTCGCGATACCGGGTTCCGCCGAACGTCGCCGTCCCGGCCGTGGGGCGCTCGAGGCCGAGCAGCGTGCGAAGCGTCGTCGTCTTCCCGGCGCCGTTCGGGCCGAGGAACCCGGTCACCCGACCGGGTTCCACCGTGAAGGTCAGGTCCTCCACCGCCGTCACGGCGCCGAACCGCTTGGTGAGTCCGGTGATCTCGATGGTGGTCCCATCACCCATGCGCGATCCTCTCCGAGTGCGGGCCGGCCGGGTGCCGGCGCCGCCTAGTTCAGTGGGCGGATGCCGCGCGGCAGCACCCCGCCGCCGTACAGCATGGCCGCGAGGTCCTGCAGCGACGCGAGAGCGACGCGCTGCGGGTGCGGCCCGTACGAGATGCGTGCGACGCCGAGTTCGGCGAGCCGATCAGGGGGAGGGACGTCGGGCAGCCCGATCACGCTCACCCGGCGCCATCCGATGCCCTCGACGAGCTCGGCGATCACGTCGTCGCCGAAGTTCCCGGGGACGAACACGCAGGTCGCCCCCGCGTCGAGGTAGGCGCGTCCGCGCTCGACCGCGTCCGCGAGCCACACCTCGCGCGGGCGGTCGTTGCCGCGGAGCCAGGCGTCGGTGCGCGCGTTGAGCGCGAACGGGACGCCTTCGGCGTCTGCGGCGGCCACGGCGGCCTCCACGAGGGCCACCGAGTCGGCGAGCGGCTTCAGCTGGTCTTCGAGGTTCGCGCCGACGACGCCCTCGCCGATCGCGCGCCGGATCGTCTCGCCGGCGTCGCCGTAGCCGGCCTCGAGGTCGGCGCTGACGGGCACGTCGACGGCGCGCGCGATGCGCCCCACCATGTCGAGCATGAGTTCGACGGGGATCTGCTCACCGTCGGGGTAGCCGTACAGGGCGGCGATCGAGTGGCTCGCCGTGGCGAGCGCCCGGGTCTCGCGGAGGTCGGCGACAGCCCTCGCGGTCACGACGTCCCAGACGTTGACGACCTGCAGCAGCTCGTCGTCGACGTGCAGTCGGCGCAGCTCGGCACCGGACTCGGCGGGGGTCATGCGTCCCAGACTATTGCCCGGCCGCGGTTCGGCGGAGGAATCGCCCCGGTTCGTCGCGGTCGTGGTCCGGTCGGCCCGCGCCGCGACTCAGCCGGTGATCCGGCGGAGGCCCGCGATGAGCCGGTCGACGTCCTCGTCGTCGGTGTAGGGCGCGAGCCCGATCCGGAGCCCTCCCTCGTCGCCGAGCCCGAGGTGCCGCGACGCCTCCAGCGCGTAGAAGTTCCCGCTCGGCGCGAGCACCCGGTCGGCGCCGAGCGCGTCGGAGACGTCGGACGCCCCGTGACCGGAGAAGGTCGCGAGCAGCGTCGGCGTGCGCCGCGCGGCATGCGAGTGCACGGTCGTGCCGGGCAGGTCGGCGAGCGCCGACTCGAGCCGGGCGAGGAGGCGCGACTCGTGCTCGTGCAGGGCCGCGTACGACGCGGCGAGCCGCTCCCGTCGGGAGCCGGTGCCGTCGGTCCCCGGCTCCGAGTCGTCGGCGAGCGAGGCGAGCACGTCGACCGCGGCGGTCACGCCCGCCAGGAGCTCGTAGGGGAGCGTGCCGAACTCGAACCGCTCCGGCACGACGTCGGTCGCGGGGAGGAGCTTGTCGGGCGTGATGCTCTCGAGGAGCGCCGGGTCGGCGACGAGCAGCCCGCAGTGCGGGCCGAGGAACTTGTACGGCGAGCAGGTCAGGAGATCGGCTCCCAGGGCGTCGAGGTCGGGCAGCTCGTGCGCGGCGTAGTGGACGCCGTCGACGAAGAGGAGCGCGTCGGCCGCGTGCACCTGCTCGGCGATCGCGGGGATGTCGGGCATCGTGCCGATGAGGTTCGAGGCGGCGGTGACCGCGACGAGCCGGGTGCGATCGCTGAGGGCGGCGGCCACGGCGCCCACGGGCAGCTCGCCCGTGGCCGGGTCGAACGAGACCCACCGCACCGTCGCGCCCGTGCGCTCCGCCGCCTGCACCCAGGGGCGGACGTTCGAGTCGTGGTCGAGCCGGGTGACCACGACCTCGTCGCCGGGGCCCCACTCACGGGAGAGGTGCCGCGTGAAGTCGTAGACCAGCTGCGTGGCGCTCCGACCGTGCACGACGCCGCGCCGGTCGGCGCCCGTGAAGTCGGCCACGGCGTCGCGGAAGGCCGCGACCGCGGCATCCGCCCGCTGCGCCGACTCGCCGAGCGGACCCCGGTTGGAGAGCGGGCCGGTCAGCGTCGCCGCGATCGCCTCGCCGACCTGCGTCGGCGCCTGCGTGCCGCCGGGGCCGTCGAAGAGGGCCCAGCCGTGCTCGAGCGAGGGGAACCAGGAGCGGATGCGGGCGACGTCGAGGGTCATGGGCGCGAGCCTAATCGGCGAACGCGATCAGGGAGGGCGCGTAGCATGCGCGGCATGTCCGCGCATCGGGTGGCGCACCGGACGCCGCACCCGCGCATCGCGTCCGTCGTCGTCGCGGTGGTCGCGGTGACGGCGATGGGCGGATGCGTCGCGGGCCCGCCGTACGACCAGCTCCTCACGGGCGACGAGGAGCTGCTCGCCATCGCCCGCGAGCACTACACCGACGCGCGCGATCGCGTGGCGATGGCCCTGGTCGACGGCGACGAGGCGCGGATCGCCTTCGTCTCGGCCGACGCCGGGACGCGGTTCGGGCTGGGCGGCGCGACGAGCGCGCTCACCGGGCTGCTGCTCGCTGACGCGATCGACCGGGGCGAGGTCGCGCTCGACGATCCGGTCTCGGCCCACCTGGACCTCGGCGATGCGCCCGCAGCCGGGCTGACCCTCCGCAGCCTCGCGACCCACCACGCGGCGCTCCCGCAGGACCCGCTCGGGCCGGCGGCGTTCGAGCCGGCCGCGGCGCCCGGGGAGCGGGCCCTCGACCGGGGCGGTCTCGACGCACTGATCGCCCGGGTCGCCTCGCTCGACCTCGTGCCCGAGCTCGAGTACAACCCGAGCGACTTCGACGCCGCACTCGTCGGGCAGGCGGTCGCCGCCGCGACGGGCACCCGGTTCGCCGACCTGCTCGCCGAGCGCGTGTTCGCTCCCGCAGGGATGGCGGACGCCCTGGTGGTCGAATCCGGCGACCTGCTGCCCGACGGCCTCGCGCAGGGGCACGACCGGCAGGGCGAACGTGTGGCCGCGAGGGGGTCCGGGGCCTATGCGCCGGCCGTCGGCGCCGTGGTGACGATCGACGATGCGGTCGCGCTCGCCCGGGCGATCCTCGACGGGCCCTTCGCCGGAAGCGCGGCCCTCGAACCGGTCGACGCCACCCGGTGGCCGCAGATCGAGGTCGGACTGTTCTGGGAGCGCATCTCGTCGGACGACGGCGAGGTCGTCTACGTCACGGGCTCCGCCGAGGGGTTCACCGCGGCCGTGCTCGCCGACCAGCGCGCGGGCCGCGCGGCGGTGCTGCTCTCGAACTCGGAGGAGGCATGGCCGTGGCTGCGGCTGCGCCCGCTCCTCGGCCTCGTGGTCGGCTGAGGCGCCACGGCGTCCCTTCCCGGCGCCCGGCGGCCCGGCGACCGGCGTCTCGCGCTCGGCGCTCATCGTCGTGCCCGAGTGGGAGGCCGATTCCACCTCGTCGCCCTGATGCGGCACTGGAGCCGCCGGAGTACCATTCGGTGCGAACCGAGGTGGGGTGATGCATGCGGGCGTAGCGTCGTCGGCCGCGCGGGAGCCGCTCCGATTCGGTGCCGCGTCGATGATCGTCGCGGCCGCGCTGGTCGTCTCCGGGTGCTCGGTCGGCGACACCACCGCCGGCTCGGCCGGCACCTCAACGCCACTGCCTCAGTCATCTGGCGGTGCAGCGACGACGGGCGACGCCGAACTGCTCGCCGCCGTCGGCGGCACGTTCGGCGACGACGTCGATCGCGCGGCGGTCGCCTTGGTCATCGACGACGAGGTGCGCACCGCGTTCGTGAACGCCGACGCCTCGACGATGTTCGAGTTCGGATCGATCACGAAGGCGCTCACGGGACTCCTCCTCGCCGAGGCCGTCCGACGGGGCGAGGTGGCCGTCGACGACCCGGTCGGCGACTTCCTCGAGCTCGGGACCTCGGATGCGGCGTCCGCCACCCTCGAGCGCCTCGCGACCCATCGGGCGGGGATGCCGGTCGTCCCGGACGCGCCGACCGACGACGACCCCTTCCCGGACGAGCCGGGCGCGCTCGTCGCGCAGGCGATGACCGTCGAAGTCCCCGATGACGCCGACTTCTCGTACGACAACGTGGGCCCGGCCCTGCTCGGCCAGGCACTCGCCGGGGCGGCCGGCACGGAGTACTCGCAACTGCTCCGGGAGCGCGTCCTCGATCCGGCGAGCATGGACGGCGCGGTGGTCGTCGGCACGGATGCCGAGGTGCCGGACGACCTCCAGCCGGGCTACACGCTCGCACAGATCCCGGTCGAGCCGTGGACCTTCGGCGACTACGCGCCCGCTGCGGGGGTGGCCGGGACCCTCGACGACGTCGTGGGCCTCGCGCGCTCGGTCATCTCGGGTCCGTTCGCCGACAGTGCCGCACTCGATCCGGTGTATGAGATCAACACGCGGTTCGCGATCGGCTACCTCTGGTTCGTCGAGTCGCGCAGCGCACGCACGGTCACCGGGCACTCGGGCCAGACCGGGGGCTACTCGAGCGTGCTGTTCGTCGACCGCGGGGCGGACGTGGCCTCGATCGTGCTGTGGGATGCCCCGGGCGACGCGGAGGAGGTCGCCCTGCGACTGCTGCTCCTGGCTGACTAGTCGCGGTGAGCGGGCACGGCCGACCGGCGGTCGGCGACGAGCTCGCCGAGCAGCGAATCGGCGAGGGCCGCGACGATCGGGTCGTCGTCACCCGGGTAGCGCACCGTGAGCTCCGCGCCGTCGAGGGAGCCGCCGACGGCCGCGAAGCGCGAGCCACGCTGGTGCATCCAGTCGAGCGCCTGCGCGTCCCACGCGGACCCGGCGAAGACGAGCGCGCGGTAGTCCTGCGTCTTCGTCAGGTACACGTCGACGTGCGACCAGTCGCCGGTCTCCGAGGCGAACGCGCCGAGCCGTGGCACCTCGCGCAGCATGAGCGCCGACTGCTGGGCGCTGGAGAGGCGCTCGGCGGGCGCGAGCGTCCACGTCCCGTCGGGTCCGGTGAGCAGGTCGGCGAGGGGGTCGAGCCAGTCGACGGATGCCTCGAGCAGCGCCGCGTTCGCGTCGGCGCCGCGCCGCAGTGCCGCGCCGTCGAATCGTGTCGCCGGCGCGGTGCCGAGGAGCTCGCCGAGCACCTCGTCGAGCACGGCGAACGTGGCCCGGAACGTGCGGCACGCGACGCCGGATGCCTCGACGCCGGCGTGCAGGGGCACGACGACGTCGGCTGCCTCGGCGAGCGGCGACTCGCTCCGGTTCGTGATCGCGATGAGACGGCCCGTTCCCCGGTAGCGCTCGATCGCGCGCAGCACCTCGACGCTCCCGCCCGTGGCGGAGACCGCGACCACGACCAGATCGGGTGCGGCTGGCGGCAGCAGTTCGACGCTCGCGAGCTCGACGAGCACGTTCGCCCCGACGGCGCGGAAGCGCCGGGCGACGACATCGGCCGCGTAGCGGCTCGAGCCCATGCCGACGACGAGCACGCGCGAGGCACCGAGCAGCGCCAGGCGGTCGAGTCCCGCGAGCCCCGCGTCGAGCGCGTCGGCGAGCCGGCCGAGCGACTCCGGGATCAGGTCGAGGTCGGCTCGAAAGGCGGCGGTGTCCACGGGTCCTCCGGAAGCTGGTCGGTCGAGGGGTAGCGGTGCGTGATCGCGGCGTCGGGCGCGTAGCGCCAGCGCGGCAGGAAGCGGTCGGCGTACGTCAGTTCGGCTGCCAGCTGCTCGGCCTCGAGCCCGGGCACGAGCGTGGGGTCGAACAGGTCGCCGAGCACGAGCGTTGCGCGGTAGGCCTCGAGCAGCGCGCGGCGCGCCCGGTCGGCCCAGGCGAACGCGGCCGGCTCCGCCCGGCCGAGTCGCTTCTGCGCGACGGCCGCGACGAGGTCGAGCGACACGAGCAGGTGCGCGACGTCGCGCGCGGCGGCATCCGTTCGCCCCCGCTCCGGGGCATCGAGCTGAGGGTCGCCGTCGAAGTCGATGACCGTGTACCGCGGCGGCGAGCCGGGGGAGCGCAGCACCTGCCCGACGTGCAGGTCGCCGTGCAGGTCGAAGGCGACGCCGGGCGCGCTCGAACCGAGCGAGCGGATGCCGCCGCGCAGCGCCTCGGCTCGGTTGGCCAGGCGCGCGGCCGTCGGGCCGCCGGAGCGGCCGGTCGCCTCGAGTGCGGCGTCGAGCGCCGCGAGCGCGCGCCGCTCGCGCTGCGCGGGCGCATCATCGGGGGCGGCGGCCGCGTCGGCGCCGAGCACGTCGTGCAGTCGCGCGACGGTCGCGCCGAGCATCGCCGGGAAGTCGGGCTCCGGACCGGAGCCCCCGACCACCGCGACCACGTCGTCGACCGCCCAGTCCCAGCCGTCCAGCGCCCCCGGCAGGTACTCGGTGACGATCGCGAGCGTCGAGGTGCCGAGCTCGGGGTGGTGCCAGTCGACGCGGCCGGCGTAGCCGGCGACATCCGTCGATCCCGCCTCGGCGAGGCGCCCGAGCAGGTGCGCGGCGCGGTCGGCCGCGGCCCAGCGGCCCACGACCTTCACGACGAGGCGCTCGTCGACGATGACCGACGTGTTCGTCTGGTCGACGGCGATCGCCCGCTCCGCGGCATCCGCCGCCACGGTCGGATCGACCAGTCGCGCGAGCTCACGGGCGACGCCGTCACCCGCGGCCGGCCCGGCGCCGTCGACGGAGACCTCGCCTGTGGGCGCGACGGAGAGCGCGCGGCCGGCGATCTCGGGCCGCTCGCCCGCGAGCAACGAGTTCATTGAATCCGGATTGTAACAACTGTGCAAAACCGGCTCTAGAGCGTCCCGGAAACCATTGCGGTTTCTTGATGCCCGGTGCAACAATTCCTCAACCTTTCCGACGTCCCCAGGAGGTACCTCATGCCCACCATGCGTCGCATCTCCATCGCAGCGGCCGGCACCGCTGCACTTGCACTCGTCCTCTCGTCCTGCGCCGGAGGTGACGGCGGCGACGGGTCCGACATCGACCCGAGCGCCGACATCACCGAGCAGACCCTGACCGTCTCGATCTGGGCCGACTACTACCCCGAGGACCTGGCCGAGCAGTTCGAGGCGGCCACGGGCGTGAAGACCACGATCGTGAACCACGCCACCAACGAGGACGTGGTGGCGAAGCTCACCGCGAGCTCCGACCCCGGAATCGACGTCGCCTTCGTGTCGGGCCAGTACGCGCAGGCGCTCGCCGAGCAGGGCCTGCTCCAGGAGCTCGACAAGGACCTCATCCCCAACGAGGAGAACCTCTACCCCGAGGCGCTCGAACTCGCCTACGACGAGGGCAACGTCTACTCCGAGCCCTACGCCTGGGGCACGACGGGCCTCTGCTACCGGCCCGACCTCACGGGCTTCGACCCGACGTCGTGGAACGACCTGCTGAACCCGGTCGACGAGCTCGTCGGCAAGACCACGATGCTCTCGACCGACCGCTGGCTCGCACTGCCCGCGCTGAAGGCGGCCGGGTACTCGGTGAACACGACCGACGACGCCGAGCTCGACGACGCCAAGGCGCAGCTGCTCGAGACCAAGCCGACCCTCCTCGCCTACGACGACACGACCTTCTACTCGAAGCTCGTCTCCGGCGAGGCCGCGATGGTCGAGGCGTGGGACGGCTGGTGCAACTACGGCATCGCCGAGAACCCCGACATCGAGTTCGTGGTCCCCGACGAGGGCGCCGACCTCTGGGTCGACACGATGACCGTGCTGAAGAGCTCCGAGAACAAGGAGGCCGCGATGGCCTTCATCGACTACATCCTCGACCCCGAGGTGCAGACGTGGGTCGTCGAGAACATCCTCTACAAGGTGCCGAACCAGGTCGCCATGGAGGCCCTCGACCCGACGCTGATCGAGGCGTACCCGACGCTCGGCATCACGGTCGACGAGCTCTTCGAGCAGGAGGTGATCGTCGACCTCGGCGAGGACTCGCTGAAGTACGTCGACCTGAACGCGGAAGTCCTCGCGACCAACTGACCCGGAGCGCCGTGACCACCACGACCCCGCAGGCGACCCCCGCCGTGCGCGCCCAGCGCGCCCGGCGGGGGCTCGCCGCCGCGCCGTTCCTCGCGCCCGGCATGCTCTTCCTCATCGTCTTCATGGCGATCCCGGTCGGGCTGCTCGCGTTCTACACGTTCTTCAAGCGCGGCCGGTTCGGCGGCCTGGTGTTCGAGTTCACCCTCGACAACTGGGCGAAGCTCGCCGAACCGCTCTACGTCGGCGTCATCCTGCAGTCGATCGGGCTCGCGCTCGTCGTGACCCTGCTCGCGCTGCTCCTCGGCTACCCGATGGCGTACGCGATCGCCGGGCTCTCGCCCAAGTGGCGGACCGTGGCCCTCGTCGCCGTCGTGCTGCCGTTCTGGACCAACTTCCTGATCCGCACGTACGCCTGGATCCTGCTGCTCAACAACGCCGGGTTCGTGAACCAGTGGCTGCAGGCGCTCGGGCTCACCGACGAGCCGATCTCGATGCTCTACACGCCGCAGGCCATCGTCGTGGGGCTCCTCTACATGTACCTGCCGCTCATGGTGCTCCCGCTCTACGCGTCGCTGCAGCAGCTCGACCCCTCGCTCCGCGAGGCGGCGACGAACCTCGGCGCATCGCCGTGGCGCGCGTTCCGCACGGTCACGCTGCCGCTGTCGCTGCCCGGTGCGCTCACGGGGTGCATCTTCGTCTTCGTCCCGGCGATGTCGAACTTCGTGATCCCGGAGCTCATCGGCGGCGGCAAGACGGTCATGGTCGGCAACCTCGTGCGCGACCAGTTCTACGAGGCCCGCGACTGGCCGTTCGGCGCGACGCTCGCTCTCGTGCTCACGATGCTGCTCGTCGTCGTCATCGTGATCCAGTCGGCGGTGTCGCGCCGCATCACGGAAGGACCGCGTCGTGGCTGAGTCGACCGCCCGCGAGACCGATCGCGCCGACGAGACCGCGATGACGGATGCCGTGCCCACGCCGGCCGTTCCGGCCGCGCGTGGCCGGAAGCGCCGGGGCATCCTCGTGCCCCTGTGGCTCGGCTATGTCTTCCTATACCTGCCGATCCTCGTGGTCGTCGTGATGAGCTTCAACGAGTCGCGGAACCTGTTCGTCTGGACCGGGTTCTCACTGCGCTGGTACCCGGAGCTCTTCGCCGACGGCGCCATGATGCAGGGCCTGTCGAACACGCTCATCGTCGCGACCGGTGCGACCCTGATCGCGACCGTGCTCGGCACCCTGCTCGCCTACGGCATCCACCACTACACGCGGGGCGGGCTCATCCGGGCGTTCGCGATCGCGCCGGCGATCCTGCCCGACCTGCTGCTCGGCATCGGCCTGCTCACCTTCTTCTCGCTCCTGAGCTTCACGCTGGGGCTGCACTCCGTGATCCTCGCCCACGGGGTCTTCGCGACCGCGTTCGTGACCGCGATCGTGCTCGCGCGCATGGCGAACCTCGACCCGAGCCTCGAGGAGGCCTCGCGCGACCTCGGCATGGGGCCCGCGAAGACCTTCGTGCGGATCACGCTGCCGCAGCTCGCCCCGGGGATCGTCGCGGGCGCCCTCCTCGCCTTCACGCTCTCGCTCGACGAGTTCGTGATCGCGTTCTTCACGACCGCGCCGACCCAGCCGACCCTGCCGATCGTCATCTACTCGATGGTGCGCTTCGGCGTCACGCCCGAGGTGAACGCCCTCGCCACCCTCCTGCTGCTCGTGAGCATCGTCGCGGTGATCTCGGCGCAGCGCCTCACCCGACTGACAGGAACCTCCCGATGACCGCCGAACCCCTGCTCCGCGTCGACGGCGTCCGCGCCGTGTACGGCGACACCGTCGCCCTGCACGACATCTCGCTCGACATCGCCCACAACGAGTTCTTCGCGCTGCTCGGGCCGTCGGGCTGCGGCAAGACGACGCTGCTGCGCTCGATCGCCGGCTTCGAGACGCCCGCCGCCGGGCGCATCACGGTCGACGGCCTCGACCTGCTGCCGCTGCCCGCGCACAAGCGGCCCGTGAACATGATGTTCCAGAGCTACGCGCTGTTCCCCCACCTGTCGGTCGAGAAGAACATCGCCTACGGGCTCGAGGCGGAGGGCGTCGGCCGTGCCGAGATCCGCACGCGCGTCGGCGAGGTCATGGAGGTCGTCCGGCTCGGGCACCTCGCCAAGCGCCGGCCGTCGCAGCTCTCGGGTGGCCAGCGGCAGCGGGTCGCGCTCGCGCGCGCGATCATCAAGCGGCCGAAGCTGCTGCTGCTCGACGAGCCGCTGTCGGCGCTCGACCGCCAGGTGCGCGCGTCGATGCAGCTCGAGCTCAAGCGCCTGCAGCACGAGGTCGGCCTCACCTTCGTCGTCGTCACGCACGACCAGGAGGAGGCCATGTCGATGGCCGACCGCATCGCGGTGCTCAACGAGGGCCGACTGGAGCAACTCGCAAGCCCGCAGGAGCTCTACGCCGAGCCCGTCTCGCGGTTCGTCGCGGCGTTCATCGGCACCGCGAACCTGCTCGACGGCGACGCGACCGCCGACGGGGTCGCCGTGCCCGGCATCGGGCTCGTGTCGGCGTCGCACGCCCTGTCCGCCGGTTCTCCCGCGACCGCGGTCGTGCGGCCGGAGGACGTCACGGTCGGCGCCGAGGTCTCGGGCGGACTCCGGGGCACCGTGGTCGACACGTACTTCCTCGGCGGCGCCTCGACGCTCTCCGTCGAGGTCCCGGGGCTCCCGGCGCCGCTGCTCTCGAGCGTGCACGGCGCGACCCGACTGGCACGCGGCGCCGAGGTGGGCGTGACCTTCGGGCGGGCGACGGCCGTGACGCGGGACCCGGCGCAGCCGGCGTCCTTCGGAACCACGGTGCCGACCACCGCGATCCCGGTGAACGAGGCTCAGGACGTCAGCGCGTGACCCGTCGCCATCCGCGCGTACTCGCGCAGCAGTTCGGCCGCCGCGGCGCGGTCGAGCGTCGGGTGCTTGGCGACGATGCGGTAGCCGTACGCGTCCTCGAGCGCGACGAGGTTGCGCGCGATCACGAGCGTCGGCTGGGCGAGCGCGAAGAGGCCGCGGGCGGCGCCCTGCTCGAGCACGACTTGGTACATGCCGACCTGGCGGTCGTAGAGCGTGGTGAGCAGCGACGCCATGAGCGGGTTTCGGCCGGCCGACCCGCCGAGCTCGCAGAGCAGGCGTACCTCGGTGTCGTCGGAGCCGCTCGGCAGGCCGGAGTCGATGAGGGCGACGAGGCGCACGACCGGGTCGTCGGGCAGGCCCTCGAGCATGCGGACGCGGCCCTCGTAGAAGCGCTCCATGCCGGCGCGGTTCGCCTCGAACATGAGCTCGTCGATGTCGGGGTAGTAGTACAGCACCGCGCCGGAGGTGAGCCCGGCCTCCTCGGCCACGCGGTTGAGGCGGGCCCCGTCGGGACCGTGCGCCGCGATCGCGCGCTGTGCCGCGGCCACCAATTGGCTCCGGCGTTCCTCCTGCCGCTTGGGCCTCGCCATGGTGCTCCCTCCCGAGCGGACAGATTGTCTGCACTGCCCCGCAATGTTAGCCCGAAATGCCTTAGTAATACAGGGTTTTCACCGCGCTGAATTCTCTATAACCTGCTGCAAAGAATCGATGAACGGAGTCGCCATGTCCGACGCTCGCCGCACCTTCCTCTTCATGCCCGAGAGCGCCTACGGCCCGACCAACAACTGCATCGGCATCGCCAACGAACTGCTGAAGCAGGGCCACCGGGTCGTCTTCGCCGCCGAGCGGTCATGGCAGGGCAAGCTCACCGCGCTGGGCTTCGAGGAGGACCTCGTCGACCTCGCGCCTGTCGAGGAACCGGCCGAGGGCGAGGCCGAGGTCGAGCAGGACGCCGGCCAGTTCTGGAAGGACTACATCAAGGAGGTCGCGCCCGAGTTCCGCAAGACCACCGCCGAGCAACTCGAGACCGTCACGCTCCCCATCTGGGAGGAGCTCGTCAACGGCGCCAAGTTCTGCGAACCGCAGCTGCAGGCGATCATCGGCCGCGTGCGGCCCGACGTCATCATCGAGGACAACGTGCTGACGTTCCCCGCACTCGTCACGGCGGGGGTCCCCTTCGTGCGCATCGTCAGCTGCAACCCGCTCGAGGTCCCTGGCGATGACATCGCCCCCGTCTTCTCCGGACTCGGCAAGGACGACCGCGAGGGCTGGTCGGCGTTCCGCGCCGAGTACGACCGCACGCACCGTCCGCTCTGGGAGTCGTTCGACGCCTGGGTGCAGGAGCAGGGGGCGCCGCCGCTGCCCGACCTGGAGTTCATCCACACGGGCGACGCGAACCTCTACGTGTTCCCCGAGGAGCTCGACTACACCGACGTGCGCCCGCTCGACGAGACCTGGCACCGGCTCGACTCGTCGGTCCGCGAGACCGAGCAGGCTCCCGCCGACCTGCCCGCATCGTTCACCGACGGCAGCCGGCCCCTCGTCTACTTCAGCCTCGGCTCGCTCGGCTCGGCCGACGTCGACCTCATGAAGCGCGTCATCGACGCCCTCGCCGCGCTGCCCGTGAACGTCATCGTCTCCAAGGGCCCGCTGCACGACGAGTTCGAGCTCGCCGACAACATGTGGGGCGCCGAATTCCTGCCCCAGACGAAGCTGCTGCCGCTCGCCGACCTCGTCATCACGCACGGCGGCAACAACACCACGACCGAGGCCATGCACTTCGGCAAGCCGATGATCCTGCTCCCGCTCTTCTGGGACCAGTACGACAACGCCCAGCGTGTCGACGAGCAGGGCTACGGCCGTCGCCTCGACACCTACGGCTTCACGGCCGACGAGCTGCGGGACGCGGTCACGGGCATCCTCGCCGACGATGCGCTCCGCGCGCGCTCGGAGGCGGCCGGCGCCGCCATCCGCTCTCGCCACGGCGTGGCGAAGGCCGCCGAGATCATCGCGGGCGTCGGGCTCCCGGTCGGCGCCGGTGTCGGGTCGGCCGCAGCGGGGGCCGAGTGAGCCCTTCGACGACGGACGCCGCAGCCGCGGCACTCGCGGACGCCGCACCGCGGCCCTACTGGACCGACCGTCCCGAGGCGCCGGCTCCGCGTCCGGCGCTGGCCGGTCGCCACGAGGCCGACCTCGTCGTCATCGGCGCCGGGTTCACGGGGCTGTGGGCCGCGTGGCGGGCGCTCGAGCGCGGGGCCGCGGCATCCGTCGTCGTGCTCGAGGCCGAGCGGGTGGGCTACGGGGCCAGCGGGCGCAACGGCGGCTTCGTCGCCTCGTCGCTGACGCACGGGCTCGCGCACGGCACCATGGTCTGGCCCGACCAGGTCGGCGCGCTGCACGAGGAGGGCGAGCGGAACCTCGCCGACCTCGTCGCGACGATCGAGGCCGCGGGCATCGACTGCGACCTGCGTCGGGTGGGCAAGACGACCCTCGCGGTCGAGGAGTGGCAGGTCGCCGGCCTCCGCGCGGCGGTCGAGCTCGGTGACCGGCACGGCGTCGCGCTCGAGCTGCAGTCGCGCGACGAGGTGCGCTCCGACGTGCACTCGCCGACCTACCTCGCCGGACTGCGCGATCGCACCGGCACGGTGCTCGTCGACCCCGCACGGCTGGCGTGGGGCATGGCGGCCGAGCTCGAGCGGCGCGGCGTGCGGATCCACGACGGGTCGCGCGTCACCGGGCTCGATCGCGACGGCGCGGGCGTGATCGTCCGCACCGATGCCGGCGAGGTGGTCGCGCGGGGCGCGGTCGTCGCGACGGCCGCGTACCCCGGTCCGTTGCGCCGCCTCGGGTCGTACATCATGCCCCTCTACGACCACGTGCTGATGACCGAGCCGCTGACGGCCGCGCAACGTGGGTCGATCGGCTGGGCCGAGGGCCAGGGGCTCACCGATGCGGGCAACCAGTTCCACTACTACCGGCCGACCTCCGACGGTCGCATCCTCTTCGGCGGCTGGGATGCCGTCTACCACCGCGGCGGACGGGTCGACAGCGTGTACGAGCAGCAGGGCGGATCGCACGCCCTGCTCGCCCGCCACTTCGCCGAGACCTTCCCGCAGCTCGAGGGCGTGCGGTTCACCCACCGCTGGGCCGGGCCGATCGACTCGACGACCCGGTTCACCGCCGCCTACGGCACGGCCCGCGGCGGTCGGGTCGCCTACGCGGTCGGGCACACGGGCCTCGGCGTCGGCGCCTCGCGGTTCAGCGCGGACGTCGCCCTCGACCTCCTCGCGGGCGAACCCACGTCGAGGCTCCGGTACGACATCGTGCGCCGACGGCCGTTCCCGGTCCCGCCCGAGCCCTTCCGCAACCCGATCATCCAGTTCACGCGCCGCAGCATCCTCGCCGCCGACGCGCACCAGGGGCGCCGCAACCTCTGGCTGCGCACGCTCGACCGCTTCGGACTCGGCTTCAACTCCTGAAAGGCACCACTCCATGACCACCACCGGCACCTTCATCGGCGAGTACCGCTCCGGCACGGGCGGCGACGCCGTCATCGTGAACCCCGCGAGCGAGGAGGCGGTCGCCGCCTACCGGGAGTCCGGCCTCGCCGACGTCGACGAGGCGGCGGCCGCGGCCCGCGCGGCGCAGCCGGACTGGGCGGCGAAGACGCCGGGGGAGCGCTCGCTCGCCCTGCTCCGCCTCGCGGACGCGATCGAGGCCGACGCCGAGCACCTCGCGACGCTCGAGGTCGAGGACTCGGGCAAGCCGTGGACCACCGCGTTCGACGGAGAGCTCCCGTTCGCCGTCGACAACCTGCGGTTCTTCGCGGGCGCCGCGCGCTCGCTCGACGGCACCGGGGCCGGCTCGTTCTCCAACGGCTACACGTCGATCCTCACGCGCCGGCCGGTGGGCGTCGTCGCCGGCATCACGCCGTGGAACTTCCCGCTCATCATGGCGGTCTGGAAGGCCGGGCCCGCGCTCGCCGCGGGAAACGCCGTCATCGTGAAGCCGGCCCCCGCGACGCCGCGCACCACGCTCCGCCTCGCGGAGCTCGCCGTCGAGTCGGGGCTGCCCGCCGGGCTCCTCAACGTCGTCACGGGCGACGCCGAGGTCGGCCAGGCGCTCGTCGCGCACCGCGAAGTCGACATGGTGAGCGTCACCGGGTCGACGCAGACCGGCAAGGCCGTCATGCGCGGCGCCGTCGAGGGCGTCAAGCGCGTACACCTGGAGCTCGGCGGCAAGGCGCCCGTGATCGTGTTCACGGACGCCGACCTCGGCGCGATGGCGCAGGCCGTCGCGCTCGGCGCGACCTACAACACAGGCCAGGACTGCACGGCTGCGACCCGCGTCTACCTCGAGCGCTCGGTGTTCGACGACGGCGTCGCCGCGCTGCGACAGGCGCTCTCGGGCGTCGTCGCCGGCGACCCGATGGACGCCGACACCCACATCGGCCCGCTCATCTCGCCCGGGCACCGCGACCGCGTCGACGGGTTCGTGCGCCGGGCCGTCGCCGAAGGAGCCGAAGCGCTCGTCGGCGGCCACGCGATCGAGCGCACCGGGTCGTACTACGAGCCGACGCTCCTGGTGGGCGCCGCCCAGTCGTCCGAGATCGTGCAGGGCGAGGTCTTCGGGCCCGTGCTCGTCGCACTCCCGTTCGACGGCGAGGCCGAGGGCATCCGCCTCGCCAACGACAGCGCCTACGGGCTCGCATCATCGGTCTGGACCTCGGACGTCGCCCGCGCGATGCGCGTCAGCCAGTCGCTCGACGTCGGCGTCACCTGGGTGAACGACCACCTGCCGATCGCCTCGGAGGCCCCGCACGGCGGGGTGAAGGGCTCCGGCTTCGGCAAGGACATGTCGCTCGAGCCGCTGCTCGACTACTCGGTCACGCGGCACCTCATGATCCGGCACGCGCCGCCGCCCGAGACGACCGGCTTCCGGCCGGCCTGATCGGCCGCGCCGCCGCCCGGCCCCGCGACGCGCGCGGGCGGACGGTCGGGCCGACTAGCATGCAGGCATGCGGGCGGATGTCGCGGACGAGAAGCCGCCGCCGCCGCTGCCGCCCCGCACGTCGTTCACGAGCCTGCTCGACGGGTTCTTCTTCGTCTTCGCCGGCGCCGCCGCCGTCTGGCTCGCGTGGCTGATCGTCAACCAGTCGTTCGAGTTCGGCTGGGCCGGCATCGGGTTCTTCCTCGCGTTCTGGCTCGTGCTCGCCTACCTCGTGCTGCCCCGGCTGCATCGCATCCTCACGACGATCTACGTGCCCGACTACTTCATCGGCCGCACGCGCACGAGCGACGGCCTGCTGGGCGACCCCGTCAACCTCGCGTTCGACGGCGACGAGGAGGCCCTGCACGCCGCGATGCGGGCGGCCGGATGGACCAGGGCCGACGACGTCACGCTCTCCTCGAGTCGCCGCATCATCACGTCGACCATCACGCGTCGCAGCTACGACGAAGCCCCGGTGAGCCCGCTCTTCCTCTTCGGCATGAAGCAGGACTTCGCCTACCAGCAGGAGGTCGCGGGCAACCCGGCGAAGCGCCACCACGTGCGGTTCTGGCGGACGCCCGACGGCTGGCTGCTGCCCGGCGGGCGCCGCGTCGACTGGCTGGCCGCCGGCACGTTCGACCGCTCCGTCGGGTTCTCCCTGTTCACGCTGCAGGTCACGCACAAGATCGACGCCGACATCGACGTCGAGCGCGACCACATCGTCACGACCCTCGTGGAGTCCGTCCCGGGCATCCGGGTGGAGGTCCTCCGCGACTTCTCGACCGGGTACCACTCGCGCAACGGCGGCGGGGACACGATCCGCACCGACGGCGACCTGCCGGTCGTGCAGGTCGGCGCGCCGACCGAGGTCGTGGCCGCGGATGCCGCGCCGCACTCGGCGATCGGCGAGGCGGAGGCATCCGTCGCCGGCTCGCGCACGGTCGCCGAGCCCGCCGGCGCGGCCGACGGCGTCGCGAAGCGCGCCGCCTTCGAGTCGCCCCTGCGCCTCGCCGAACGCGAGCCGGTGCGGCGGATGCCCCGGCCGAGCGCGACCGCGTTCGGCGTCGTGGTGGTCGTCCTCCGCGTCCTCGCGGGCATCGTCTGGGTCGCCGCGCTCGCCCTCCAGTGGGACCAGGTGCTGCAGGACGAACTCGGCGTCGACGTCTCGTCCGACCCGGAGTCCCTTGCGATCGCGAGGGGTGCGCTCATCGCGGTGGTCGTCTTCTTCGGCCTCTCGCTCGCGATCCAGGCCCTGTTCGCCTGGCGGATCTGGGCCGGCGGCAACTTCTCCCGCATCGCCGTGATGCTCTTCGCGACGATCAGCATCTCGAGCGCGGCGGCCGCGTCGTTCGCCGGCTCGGCAGAGGTCACCGTCCGGACGACGTTCGTCACCGTCGCGCTCGACATCCTGCTGCTGCTCGCGCTCTCGAGCCGTGACGCGCGGGCCTTCGCGCGACAGTCGAGATCGGCGCGCCGGGCACGATGACGGCGCCCGCGAGCGGGCGTAGCCTGCTGGCATGGGCGTGCAGCTCGCCGCGCGGCTCCGGCGCACCGCCCTCGCCGCGGTGCTCGCCATGGGCGTCCTCGCGCTCTCCGGCTGCATCGAGTTCTACGAGGACGAACTCGACCCCGGCCTGATCCGGCAGCTCGAGACGCACTTCTCCGCCGACCGCGACCGCGCGGCCGCGGCGATCGTCGAGGCGGACCGCCTGCACACGGGGTACGTCAACGCCGACGAGGGCACGGTGTTCGAGGTCGGCTCGATCACGAAGCTGGTGACCGGACTGCTGCTGCCGATCGCCGTGGAGCGGGGCGAGGTCGCGCTCGACGACCCGGTCGGTCGCTACCTGCCGCTCGGCGACGCCCCGGTGGCCGCCCGCACGCTCGAGCAGCTCGCGACGCATCGCGCCGGGCTGCCGCCGATCACGACCGATGAGGAGCTGCTGACCGGGATCCGCGTGGCGGTGGCGACGGGCGGGGCGCTCCCGCCGTTCTCCGTCGCCGGGCTGCTCGAACTCGCCGCCGCCGAGTCGGCCGAGCCCTCCGAGCGCGCCGTGTACAGCTCGCTCGGCGCGGCGCTGCTGGGGCACGCCCTCGCCGCCGGCGCCGGCACCGACTACGCCTCGCTCCTGCGCGACCGGATCCTCGAGCCGCTCGGCATGGACGGCGCGGACGTGCCCGCCGACCCCGGCGAGGTCGCGAGCGCGCACGCGGACGGGTACACCTCGCGGGGCGACCCGGCGGAGGCGTGGACGGGCGCCGGCTGGGGCCCCACGTTCGGCATGCACGCCACGCTCCCGGACCTCGTCGCGCTGGCGCGGGCGATCCTCTCGGGGCCGTTCGCCGACAGCCCTGCGCTGGAGCCGATGGCCGACGGCCCGAACTCCCAGCAGCACATGGGCTATCTCTGGTTCCTGGCACGCGACGGCGACCGGACGCTGACCGGCACGCGGGCGATCACGAGCGGCTTCGCCGCGGCCCTCTTCGTCGATCGCGAGGCCGGGCAGGCCGTCGTCGTGCTCTCGAACGAGGCCGAGCACGTGGATCGCTTCGCCGTGTCGCTGCTCGACGGCGTCTCGGGCGCCGGCGGATGGCGCGCGGGCGACCCCTGATCCGCGAAGCGCCGTGGGCGCGGGGCGATCGCCGAAGTCGCCCGTCAGGCGGCGGATGCCGCGTGCTCGGCGCACCGCGCCGGCGTGCACGCGTCGCAGCGCACGAGCTGCGTCCGGCACGAGGCATCCGTGCAGTTCACGGTGCGGTTCGTCGCCGCGCCGCAGCCCTCGCAGACGCCGACGATCGCGGCGTGCTCGCTGAAGTCGACCGAGCCGCGCCCGTCGAACACGTAGAGCGAGCCCTCCCAGAGCCCGTCGTCGCCGAAGCGCTCGCCGTAGCGCACGATGCCGCCCTCGAGCTGGTACACCTCGCCGAAGCCGCGGTTCGCCATGAGGCTCGAGAGCACCTCGCAGCGGATGCCGCCGGTGCAGTAGGTCACGACCGGGCGGCCCTTCAGGTGGTCGTACGCCCCCGAGTCGAGCAGCCCGATGAAGTCGCGCGTCGTCTCGGTCGGCGGCACGATCGCGTCGCGGAACCGTCCGATCGCGGCCTCGACGGCGTTGCGTCCGTCGAAGAAGACGACCTCGTCGCCGCGCTCCGCGACGAGTTCGTGCAGGGCGTCGGGGGAGAGCCGCGCCCCGCCGCCGACCACGCCGCCCTCGTCGACGCGGAGCTCGCCCGGTGCGCCGAATGAGACGATCTCGTCGCGCACCTTGACGCTGAGCTTCGGGAAGTCGACGCTCCGCAGGCCGTCGTCGAGCCCAGTGCCCCCGCTCCACTTCACGTCGAGCCCGCGGAAGCCCGCGTACTCCTTCGTCTTGCGCACGTAGCGCTTGAGCGCGCCCATCTCGCCGCCGAGCGTGCCGTTCAGGCCGTCCTTCGAGACGAGCACCCGACCGCGCAGCCCGAGCGACTCTGCGAGGTCGCGCTGCCAGAGCCGGATCGCGTCGGGGTCGGCGAGCGGCGTGAAGGCGTAGAACAGCAGGATCTTGGGCGTCGGCACCCCGAGATCCTAGGGGCGGAGGCTGGGCGGATGCCGCGACGCGGCGTGTGCGCGGGCGGCGTCATCGGCGTCGGACGTACCCTGCCCGCACGACCACCCGGTCAGCGACACGGCCGACCGTCGACCGAGCAGGAGGATCGCGCATGCTCGACGTGGACCCCTACGGAGCGTTGCAGCGACTCCGACCCGTGGACTCGTTCACGGTGACCAGCACGGACTTCGTCGACGGCGGGCCGCTCGCGCGCCCCCAGTGGAGCCACGGCGCCGGCGGCGTCGACCGCTCGCCGCAGCTCGCGTGGAGCGGGTTCCCGGAGCGCACGCGCGGCTTCGCGGTGACCTGCCTCGACGTCGACGCGCCGACGGGCTCGGGGTGGTGGCACTGGGCCGTGCTGAACCTGTCGCTCGAGACCACGAGCCTCGAGGCGGGCGCCGGCTCGCCGGGCGGGCCGCCGTTGCCCGGCGGCGCGATGGTGCTCGCGAACGAGGACGGCGTGCGCGGGTTCGGCGGCGCGGCGCCGCCGCGCGGCACGGGCGAGCACCGCTACGTGTTCGTCGTGCACGCGCTCGACGTGCCGAGCCTCGAGCTCGACCCCGCCTCGACGCCCGCGGTCCTCGGCATCCGCTGCTTCTCGCACGCGCTGGCGCGCGGCATCCTCACCGGCACCGTCAACCGCGACTGACGCGTCCGGGCCCTCAGTCGACGCGTCGTCCGAACAGGAAGTACGAGATCGGGCCGAGGTAGTTCACGGCGATGACGATCGCCCACACCCACTTGCGTCCGTTCACGTCCCTCGCGTCGCGCCGGGCCAGGTCGGTCCATGCGGCGGACGCGAGTGCGAGCTGGATGACGGCGCCGATGACGCCCCTGGCCTGCTGCCCTCGACTGAGGTCGCTCCATTGCTTCGCCTTGGCCATGGCTCCTCCGATCCCCGGTGCCGGCCCTCCACCGACCGTTCTAGTGCTTGTTCCCCGACAGCGCCAGCACTCCGCCGAGTCCGATCATCATCACGCCGCCCGAGGCCGCCAGCTGGGACGCCCGCCGCGGCGACCGCGCGAACCAGTCGCGCGCCGTTCCGGCCGCGAGCGCCCAGACCGAGTCGCACGCAAGTGCGAGCACCACGAACGCCGTGCCGAGCATCGCCATCTGCAGGGGGATGCCGCCCGCGTGGAAGTCGACGAACTGCGGCAGCACGGCGACGAAGAACGCGATCGTCTTCGGGTTCGTGACGCCCACGACGACGCCCTCGCCGAGGAGGCGCCACGGTGAGCGCGGCGCGACCTGGCGCGTGACGGCGTCCTCGGCATCCGCTCGATGACGGATCGCCTGCACGCCGAGGTAGGCGAGGTACAGCGCACCGCCGATCTTGATCGCCGTGAAGAGGGCGACCGACTGGGCGACGACCGTGCCGACGCCGAGCGCGACGGCGGCGACGAGCGGCAGCATGCCGATCGCGTTGCCGACGACGCTCAGGAGCCCGCCCATGCGACCGAGCGCGAGCGACCGGCCGATGACGAACAGCACGCTCGGCCCCGGGATGACGATGAGCACCACCGAGGCCAGCACGAACGCCCAGAGGTTGGATGCGGGGAGCACGAGGGTGATCCTACGCTCGCCGACGGCGGGCGGCTCCTCGGCGGGCGGCTCCTCGGCGGGCGGCTCCTCCGGGGGCTACTCCTCGTCGGGCGGCGGCGAGATCGGCTGGCCCAGTCGCACGCGGGTGCCGAACGGGTCGGACACGAGCGAGACGCGCTCGCCCCACTGGCTGTCCGACGGTTCCTCCACGACGAGGAACCCGGCCTCCGCGAGTGAGGCCGTCACCGCGTCGACGTCGTCGACGTAGAACCACAGCAGGATGCCCGCGCCCTCGCCGGCCGTCGCCCCGTCGGCGAGACCCAGGCCGATCTGCGACGCCCCCGCCTGCAGCGTCGCGAACAGCGGTTCGCCCTCCGGCGGGTACCGGTACGTCACCGTTGCCCCCAGCCCGTCGCGGTAGAACCGCATCGCGGCCTCCATGTCGGGCACCTCGACGATCGGGAACGCGGATTCGATCATGGTTCCTCCCGCGCCCGACGCTACGCGGCGCGCGGTGATGCCGCTACCGTTGCACCGTGAGCGAGCACATCTCCGCGAGCGTCGCCGACGGGGTCGGCCACCTGACGCTCGAACGGCCACAGGCGCTCAACGCGCTCAGCTACGAGATGATCCGGGCGCTCACCGCCGTCTTCGACGCGTGGCGGCACGACCCCGAGGTCTCGATGGTCGTGCTCGACGGGGCCGGCGAGCGCGGGTTCTGCGCGGGCGGCGACGTCCGCGAGCTCTACATGTACGCCACGGGCGGGCACGTCGCCGAGGCCCTCCGCTTCTTCCGCGACGAGTACCGGTTGAACGCGGCCATCGCGCGCTACCCGAAGCCCGTCGTCGCGATCATGGACGGCATCACGATGGGCGGCGGCATCGGGCTCGCCGGGCATGCGTCGATCCGCATCGTCACCGAGCGCTCGCGCGTCGCGATGCCCGAGACCCGCATCGGCTTCACGCCCGACGTCGGCGGCACGTGGCTGCTCGGCCGCGCCCCCGGCGAACTCGGCACCCACCTCGCGCTGAACTCCCGGACCATGGACGCCGCCGACGCCATGCACGCCGGCTTCGCCGACGCGTTCGTGCCGAGCGGGAGCATCCCGCACCTCCTGCAGGCCCTCGAGGAGCGTGCGGACCCCGGCACGCCGTCCGAGATCGTCATGCTCTTCGACGAGACGCCCGGACCGTCCGTGCTCGCTGCGGCGCGCCCCTGGGTCGACGCCTGCTTCTCGGCGCCGACCGTGCACGGCATCATCGACCGGCTGCGGGCGTTCGCCGACGGGCGCATGGATGTCGCGGGGGCGGTGCCCGGCGTGGGCGACGGGTCCGCGCACCCGGCCGACCAGCCCGCTCATGCCTACGCGGCGGCCGCCGCCGACGAGCTCGAGACGCTCTCGCCCACGGCCCTCGCCGTCACGCTGGAGGCGGTGCGGCGCGCACGCACGCTGCCGAGCCTCGAGGACGCGCTCGAGCAGGAGTTCCGAGCCGTGTCCTGGTTCATCGGGCAGCACGACCTGCACGAGGGCATCCGCGCGCAGGTCATCGACAAGGACCGCTCGCCGAAGTGGGACCCGCCCACGCTCGACGACGTGCCGCCCGGCCTCCCCGCGCGCGTCCTCGAGGAGCAGCTGCACGACCCGGTCTGGGACGACGACGTCCGCTGACCCGCGAGGGGGTTGTGCTCGGCCGAAACGCGGCCGATAATAAACCACATGGTTTACTCAACTGGCGGTGACGGGCCGCGCGCCGCGACGGGCACCGATGCCGACCCGGACGCCGACCGCCTCGACGCGGTCTTCGCGGCGCTCTCGCACCGGTCGCGACGCGACCTCGTCGTCTACCTCGCCGCCAGGGCTGACTCGCCGCGCATGTCGCAGGTCGCCGCCGATCGGGGCGTGTCCCCGCAACTGCTCAACAAGCACACCGCCGCACTCGAGAAGGCGGGTCTCGTCCACCGGGTCGGCGACGGCCGCGAGCGCCGGCTCGTCCTCGACACCGTCGCGCTCATCGAAGCGCAGCAGTGGATCGGCCGCGCCCGCGAGTACTGGACGGCGCGCCTCGATGCCCTCGACTCGTACATCACGATTCTGGAGGACGACCCCGATGCCTGACGCCGTCTTCGACATCGAGCGCACGTTCGCCATCGACCGGTCGACCATGTGGTCGCTCTGGACGGATGCCGCGCACGCCGCCCGCTGGATGCGTCCCTCGGTCACCGACTACGGCGAGACGGTCGCCACGATCGACCCTCGGCCCGGTGGCGCGTACCGCTTCGAGATGCACGGGCCCGATGCGATCTACGCGACCTCGGGGAGGTACGTCGACGTCGACCCGATGGACCTGCTCAGCTTCACCTGGCGGTGGGACGATTCGGACGAGGAGACCCTCGTCGAGGTGCGCTTCGCCGACGCCGAGGACGGCACCCGGGTCCGGATCACGCACACCCGGTTCACCTCCGCCGAATCCGCCGATCGCCACGGCGATGGCTGGCGCGGATGCCTCGACTCGATCGCCGCCGTCTTCGAGCCGTCGACCGGCTGACCCGCGCTCCGTACCGGCACCGACGCCGGCACCCGGGCTCCCGGCCGGGACGCCCGCCACCGATCCCGAGAGGACCCCGCACCATGTCCCGCTTCGTCTTCATCTACCACGCGCCGATGCTCCCTGCCGACGCCACACCGCCCACCGACGAGCAGACCGCCGCCGTCATGGGCGAGTGGATGGCCTGGGCTGCGAAGGTCGGCGACGACATGGTCGACTTCGGCACGCCGCTCGCCGAGGGCGTCCGCGTCGGTTCCGACGGCTCGACCGCGCCGAGCACGCGCGAGGTCAGCGGCTACACCATCATCGAGGCGGCCGACATGGACGCCGCCCTCGCGCTCGCCAAGGAGCACCCGCACCTGAAGATGCCCGGTGGCTGCGAGATCGAGGTGCACGCCGCGCAGCCGGTTCCCGGCATGTAGCCCGGCGCGCCGAGGTCGGCGGAACCCATCGGCGCAGCGCGGCGAGGCTCAGCGCGCCTTCGCTACCGCCGCCTCGAGCGCGACCCACGACAGCATCGCGCACTTGATGCGCATGACGTACTTCGAGACGCCGTGGAACGCGATCGCGTCGCCGAGCACGTCCTCGTCGGGCTCGCCCTCGCCCTTCGAGCGCAGCATCGCGCGGAACTCCTCGGCGAGGCCGAGCGCCTCGTCGACCGGTCGACCGGCCACGAGGTCGGTGAGCACCGACGCCGATGCCATCGAGATGCTGCATCCGTCGCCCTGCCAGGCCACCGCGTCGATGCGCTCGTGCGCGTCGTCGAGCTTCACGCGGAGCGTGATCTCGTCGCCGCAGGTGGGGTTGAACTCGTGGTGCTCGGCGTCGGCGCCGTCGAGCGGCCCGTCGCCGTGCCGCGCCTTCGCGTGGTCGAGGATGATCTCCTGGTAGAGGCCTTCGAGGTTGGCCATCACGCGGCTCCCGTTCCGAGTCCGAAGAAGGTGCGGACCTCGCCGAGCGCGGCGACGAACCGGTCGGCCTCCTCCGCGGTCGTGTAGACGTGGGCGCTCGCGCGCGTCGTCGCCGTGATGCCGAGCGCACGGTGCAGCGGCTGCGCGCAGTGGTGGCCGACGCGCACGACGAGTCCGGCGTCGTCGAGGAACTGGCCGACGTCGTGCGCGTGCACGCCGTCGACGGCCACGCTCACGAGCCCCGCGCGGGCCTGCCCGGGCTGGGGCCCGACGATGCGGACGCCGCGGATGCCTGCGACGCCGTTCGCGACGCGCTCGGCGAACGCGTCCTCGTGGGCGGCGACGGCGTCCATGCCGAGTCCGTCGAGGTACCGGACGGCCGCGGCCAGCCCGATCGCCTGCGAAACCGGCTGCGTGCCGGCCTCGAAGCGCTGCGGTGCGGGCAGGAACTCGGCCGTCTCGAACGTCACTCGCGTGATCGTCGAGCCGCCCGTGCGGGCGGGTGGTAGCGCGTCGAGGAGCTCGGCGCGCCCGTAGAGCACGCCGATGCCGTTCGGCCCGAGCATCTTGTGGCCCGAGAACGCGGCGAAGTCGACGCCGTAGCCGGCGAAGTCGACGGGACGGTGCGGCACCGACTGGCAGGCGTCGAGCACGACGAGCGCCTGCGGGGCTCGGGCTCGCACGGCCGCGACGACGTCGGCGACGGGCACGATGTGCCCCGTCACGTTCGAGATCTCGGCGAACGCGACCACGCGCGTGCGCGGGGTGAGGACCGCGGCGAGGTCGTCGACCGACCAGCAGCCGTGCTCGTCGACCTTCACGGGGACGAGTCGGGCACCGGTCCGCTGGGCGACGCGCTGCCACGGCAGCAGGTTCGCGTGGTGCTCGGCCTCCGTCAGCACGATCTCGTCGCCGGGCTCGAGCGCGAAGCGCGCGGCATCCGCCCCGCCGATGCCGGCGCTCGCGTCGGCGATGCCGAGCGCGACCATGTTGAGCGCGTCGGTCGCGTTCTGCGCCCACACCACCTCGCGGTCGTCGGCGGCGCCCATGAACCTCGCGAGGTCGGCGCGGGCCTCCTCGAAGCGGGTGGTCGAGCGGCCGGTCGCGGCGCTCGCGCCGCGGTGCACGGCGGCGAGGTCGTGCTCGAGGTAGTCGCGTTCGGCGTCGAGCACGGCCGTCGGACGTTGGGCGGTGGCGGCCGAGTCGAGGTACGCGGTGGGCCGCGCGTCGCCGGATGCCGCGAACGCCGGGAAGTCGCGTCGGATGTCGCGAATCGCCCGTGCGCCCACGCGTTCGGTGTCGGTGGGGATCATCCCCTCCATCGTCCCATGCCCCGGCCGGGAGGTCGCCGTCAAGACCGGGCGCGACCCGGCCCGGTTCGATAGCGTGAGCGACGTGAAGATCCACCACCTGCGTACCCACCGGAGCGACGAGAACCTCGCACGAGAGGGCCAGCTCGCCTGGCAGCTCGCGGGCGTCGCGGTCGACCCGGTCGAGGTCGACGACGAGGTCGTCGACATGGTCGTGAACCGCGTCATCGACAACGCGGCCGTGGCCGCGGCATCCCTCGCCCGCAAGCCGGTCGTGGCCGCCCGCAGCCAGGCGCTCGCCCACCCCGTCTCGATCGGCGGCGACGGCGCCACCGTCTTCGGTGCGGATGCCGCGCGGCGGACCTCGCCCGAGTGGGCCGCCTGGGCGAACGGGGTCGCCGTGCGCGAGCTCGACTTCCACGACACCTTCCTCGCCGCCGACTACTCGCACCCCGGCGACAACATCCCGCCGATCGTCGCCGTCGCGCAGCACCTCGCCGCGTCGCGCGGACTCACCGGCCGCGACGTCGTGCGGGGCATCGCCACCGGGTACGAGCTCCAGGTCGACCTCGTGAAGGCCATCACGCTGCACGCCCACAAGATCGACCACGTGGCCCACCTCGGCCCGTCGGCCGCCGCCGGCATCGGCACCCTCCTCGGCCTCGACCAGGAGACGATCTTCCAGGCCATCGGGCAGGCGCTGCACACCACCACGGCGACCCGTCAGTCGCGCAAGGGCGAGATCTCGACCTGGAAGGCGCACGCGCCGGCGTTCGCCGGGAAGATGGCCGTCGAGTCGGTCGACCGCGCGATGCGCGGCGAGACGAGCCCGGTGCCGATCTACGAGGGCGAGGACGGCGTGATCGCCTGGCTCCTCGGCGGCCCCGAGGCGACCTACGAGGTGCCGCTGCCGGAGACCGGCGAGGCGAAGCGCGCCATCCTCGACTCGTACACGAAGGAGCACTCGGCCGAGTACCAGGCGCAGGCGCTCATCGACCTCGCCCGCAGGCTCCACGACGAGTACCCGTTGATCCTCGACGACCCCGATCGCATCGAGTCGATCACCATCCACACCTCGCACCACACGCACAACGTCATCGGCACGGGGGCGAACGACCCGCAGAAGTACGACCCGGATGCCTCGCGCGAGACGCTCGACCATTCGATCCCGTACATCTTCACCGTCGCGCTGCAGGACGGAACGTGGCATCACGCGGACTCGTACACGCCCGAGCGGGCGCACCGCGCAGACACCGTCGCGCTCTGGCGCAAGGTCTCGACCGTCGAGGACCCGGAGTGGACGCGCCGCTACCACTCGCTCGACATCGGCGAGAAGGCGTTCGGCGGTCGCGTCGTCATCCGCCTCGCCGACGGCAACGAGATCGTCGACGAGATCGCCGTCGCCGACGCGCACCCGCTCGGCGCCCGGCCGTTCGGCCGTGAGCAGTACGTGCAGAAGTTCCGCACGCTCGCGGAGTGGGTGCTGGAGCCCGCGGAGATCGACCGGTTCCTCGACGTCGCGCAGCGCCTCCCCGAGCTCGGCCCCGACGAGCTCGGCCAGCTGACCATCACCGCGGCCCCCGGCGCCCTCAACCACGTCGAGATCCCCACCGGCCTCTTCTGAGTCCGGCCGGGCGCCGTTCACAGGAGGTCCCGCGATGTACCGGAGCCTACGTCCGGAACGGTCCTGTACATCCGGGGGGACTCCTGAGATCAGCGCGCGCGGGCGCCGGGCCGTAGGCTGGGGGCGGGTCGCGACGAGGCGACCCGCCCGTCCGAGGAGCCCCACGAGGAGCACGATGAGCGAGCAGACCCCGCAGCCAGAGACGCCGAAGATCTACAAGGGCCTCGCCGGCGTTCCCGTCGACGTCACCGCCATCTCGAAGGTGAACCCCGAGACGAACTCGCTGCTCTACCGGGGCTACCCGGTGCAGGAGCTCGCGGCATCCGTCACCTTCGAGGAGGTCGCCTACCTGCTCTGGTACGGCGAGCTCCCGAACGACCAGGAACTCGCGGCCTTCGAGGACCTCGAGCGCAGCCACCGCGGCCTCGACCACGAGACCAAGCGCATCGTCGACGAGCTGCCGCTCACGGCGCACCCCATGGACGTGGTGCGCACGGCGGTGAGCGTCATCGGCGCGAGCGACCCGAAGACGCCCGACGACTCGCACGAGGCGAACCTCGAGAAGTCGATCCGGCTGTTCGCGAAGCTGCCGTCGATCGTCACGTACGACCAGCGCCGCCGCCACGAGCTCGAGTTCGTCGAGCCGAACAACGACCTCGGGTACTCCGCCAACTTCCTCTGGCAGGCGTTCGGCGAGACGCCCGAGCTCGAGGTCGTGAACGCGTTCGACACGTCGATGATCCTGTACGCCGAGCACTCGTTCAACGCCTCGACGTTCACCGCACGGGTCATCGCCTCGACCCTCTCCGACCTCTACTCCGCGATCACGGGCGCCATCGGCGCCCTGAAGGGCCCGCTGCACGGCGGCGCCAACGAGGCCGTCATGCACGCCTTCGACGAGATCGGGCCCGGCGAGGGCGGCGCGGAGCGCGCCGCCGAGTGGCTCGACGCCGCGCTCGCCGACAAGCGAAAGATCATGGGCTTCGGCCACCGCGTGTACAAGCACGGCGACTCGCGCGTCCCGACGATGCGCGACGCGCTGGAACGGATGGTCGAGCACTACGACCGCCCCGACCTGCTCGAGCTCTACACGGCCCTCGAGCAGGGAATGGAGGAGCGGAAGGGCATCAAGCCGAACCTCGACTACCCGGCCGGGCCGACGTACCACCTCATGGGCTTCGACACCGAGATCTTCACGCCGCTGTTCGTCGCGAGCCGGGTGACCGGCTGGACCGCCCACGTCATGGAGCAGCTCGCCTCGAACGCGCTCATCCGGCCGCTCTCGGTGTACGAGGGGCCGGACGAGCGGCACGTGCCGCCGAAGGGCAACGCGGCCGGCGGAGCGGGCTGACCCGGACCGTCCAGGCGTCGGCGCGGCTTCGCGCCGAACCACAACGCCGCGCCGCGGCATCCGCCATCGCACTGTGCACGCCCACCAAGGTGGAGATCTCCACGAGGGATCGCCCATATCCTCGTGGACTATGCACATGTTGCTCCGAACGCTGCTGCACCTCCTCTTCCTGTCGCGGCGCAAGCCCGACCTCGGGCACTGGGATGTCGCGCGCACCCGGTTCATCACGCTGCCGACCGACCTCGACATCAACCGGCACATGAACAACGGCGTGTACTTCTCGATCATGGATGTCGCGCGGTTCGACATGCTCGTGCGCAGCGGCGTCTTCGGCGTGATGCGCGAGCGCGGCTGGTACCCGGTCGTCGCGAGCGAGACGATCACCTTCCGCAAGTCGCTCGAGCTGTGGCAGCGGTTCACGATCGAGTCGCGCCTGCTCGGCTACGACGAGCGCGCGGTCTACGTCGAGCACCGGCTCGTGCGGCCGGGGCCGGACGGTGAGGCGGAGATCTACGCCCAGGCGTTCATCCGGGCGCGATTCCTGCGCAAGGAGGGCGGCACGGTGCCCGTGTCGGAGCTCATCGAGGCGTTCGGCGCGCCGCCTGCCGACGACGAGTTGCCCGACTGGATCGTGCGGTGGGGCGAGGACGTCGCGCTCCCGTCCACGCGCACGGCCGCGCCGTCGGTCTGGGGTTGAAGTCCGGGCGTCCGGGCCGAGGGACCTAGTGCCGTGCCGGACGCGTTCGCAGCGTCGTAGCGTCGTGGAACATGCACCTGGTGTTCCGCAGCATGCTCCGCGTGCTGCTCTTCGCACGCCGGGGTCGCCGGCTCGGACTGCACGACGTGGATCGAGCCCGCTTCGTCACGCTGCCGACCGATCTCGACGTCAACCGGCACATGAACAACGGCGTGTTCCTCTCGATCATGGATCTCGCGCGCATGGACCAGTTTGTGCGGACCGGGATCTTCGACCTGATGCGGTCCCGCGGCTGGTTCCCGGTCGTCGCGAGCGAGACGATCGCCTTCCGCAAGCCGCTGAGCCTGTGGCAGCGATTCACGATCGAGACCCGGCTCATCGCACACGACGACAAGGTGATGGTGTTCGAGCAGCGCTTCGTGCGGCCCGGGCCCGATGGGCCGCCGGAGATCTACGCGCGAGCATTCGTCCGGAAGCTGCTCGTGCGGCGGTCGGGCGGCGCGGTGCGCTTCGCCGAACTCGTCGATGCGCTCGGCGCCGACCCCGCCGAGGCGGCGCAGCGGACGCCGCCGGAATGGGTGGCGCGCTGGGGCGAGGTGGCGGGCCTGCCGCGGTCGCGCGACGCGGCGCCCTCGACCTGGGATTGAACGCCCGCGCGAGCCGAGGTCAGCTGCGTGCCTTCCACGGCACGACGACCTCCTTGATGATGAGGATGATGCCGGCGGCGACCGGGATCGCGACGAGCGCGCCGGGCAGGCCGGCGAGCGTGCCGCCCGCGAGCGCGGCGATGAGGACGACCGACCCGGGCACCTGCACGGCGCGGTTCATGACGCGGGGCGTGAGGATGTAGGCCTCGACCTGCATGTAGATGAGCATGCCGATGAGCACGATGATCGCGGCCGTCGGCGAGGTGAAGAGGGCGATCACGGTCATGAAGGCCGTCGTCAGCACGGTGCCGATCATCGGGATCAGCGTGATGAAGAACGCGGCGACCGAGATGACGAGGGCGAACGGGACGCCCGCGATCGTCAGCAGGATCAGGCTGTAGACCGCGTTGAAGAAGGCGAGCACGACCATGCCGCTGAGGTACCGGCCGACGTTCTGCATGATCTGCTCGGAGATGTCGACGATGCGCTGCCGATGCGAGGCGGAGATCAGGGTGTAGATCGCCGCCTTCGACGAGTCGAGCGTCGCGGTGAAGTAGATCGTCAGGATGAAGATGAAGAACGCCGTCGAGATGCCGCCGATGATCGCGAAGCCGACGTTCAGCGCGCCGCCCCCGACCGTGGCCCAGGTCGCCGGATCGGTCGCGATGTCGACGACCGTCGAGTACAGGTTCGCGAGCAGTCCGTTCGAGTCGGACGAGAGCTGCATGAACCAGTCCTGCTTCTGCAGGTTCGCCCACAGTTCGGGGATCGAGGCGATGAACTGCGCCGCCTGCGTGACGACGAGCGGGAGGACCAGCCCGAGCATGCCGCCGATCACGAGCACGAAGAGGATGATGACGGTGAGGATGGCCCAGCCGCGGGTCATGCCCCGTCGCTGGAAGAAGCGCACGAGCGGGTCGAGTCCGAGTGTGACGAAGATCGCCGCGAACACGGAGAACACCACAGTCGACAGGCTCACGATCGCGGCCGCGAGGGCGAGGGTGACGAGCACGCCCGCCGTGGCGAGGAGTCCCCAGACGAAGGGCCGGTCGATCAGCATTCCGCCGGGCGCGGGCGGCGCCTCCCGGGTCCGGGCCGTCTCGAGGTCTCGCGCACGCCGTCCGATGGGCTTCACGCGCGTCAGTCTAGGGGGCGCGTGCCGCCGCCGTGGGGTGCGCCGAGCCGCAGGCGCGTCAGTGACCGCGCGCGGCGTCGGGCGCCTGGGCGCCGGTCGGCACGTGCAGGGCCCGGTACGTGTCGACCAGGCCGGGGTCGTATGCGCTCCACTCGGGCATCTCCGAACCGGACCGCGCGGCGGCGAGCCGATCAAGGAAGTAGTCCCAACCGGGGCCGATGGAGGTCGCGTCGGCGGGCGTCCGCAGCCGCTGGCCGAGCGTCAGCGTCGTCATCCCGCCGGCTTCCCGGAGGTGGCAGAACACGCGCACGGCGTCCTCGCCCTCGCCGATGTCGGCGTGGAAGCCGTGGGGCGCGTCGCACTCGAGGATCGACGTGTTCTGCCACTCCGCGTCCTCGCTCGACATCCGGAACCGGACGGCGCCCGTCGACGGGTTGCCCGTGTAGGTGCCGATCCACGCCAGCATCGCCGTCGGATTCGTCAGCGAGTACCAGACGTCCTCGATCGGCGCATGGAACAGCCGATCGAACTGGAGGTAGAGGCCGTCGGCCTTGTGAACGTAGTGGCCGGTCGCTCGAGTGATGGTCATCGTCGCCCCCATGCGTGTCGTCCTGACCTCAGGCTAATCCGGCCGCCCCGGGAGGGCTAGAGTGGCGCGCATGAGCACTCGGGGAACCTCGCAGCAGACGCACGACGAGCAGTCGCTCCACATCGCCGGACGGCACAGCGGCATGTGGGGGTGGTTCAGCGGCATCATCGTGCTCGCGCTGATCGCCGTGCCGCTCAGCGCCGCGTTCGCGTTCGCGACCAACCCGCGCACCCAGCAGCTGTTCGGCGGCCGCCTCTCGGAGGCGACGCAGGGCGGCTACCAGGCCTTCTGGTGGGTGGTCACCCTGTTGCTCGTGGCCCTCCCGATCCTCGTCGGCTACGGCGTCGCGAAGATGTCGGGCCGCGCGCTCATCATCGTCGGCGCGGTCGTCGCGCTCTTCGTGATCGCGATCATGATCCTCGGGCAGCTGTTCGTCTTCTGACGCTCGTCCCGTCCGCCGCACTCAGGGCAGTTCCTCCTCGAGCACGGCCATGGCGGCATTGTGCCCGCCGATGCCGCTGACCGCGCCGCCGCGGACCGCACCCGACCCGCACATGAGCACGCGCGGGTGGGCGGTCGCCACGCCCCACCGTTCGGCGGGCGTGGCGGGCTCGGCATCGGGCTCGGTCCACGGCCACGACAGGGGGCCGTGGAAGATGTTGCCGCCGGGCATGTTCAGCGCCTGCTCGAGGTCGCGCGTGGTCTTCACCTCGATGCAGGGGCGGCCGGCGGCATCCGTCGCGATGACGTCGGCGATGGGCTCGGCGAGGACAGAGTCGAGCGAGGCCAGCACCGCGTCGCGCAGGCGCTCGCGGAGCTCGTCGTTGCCGTGCGCGTCGACGAGCCGGTCGGGGACGTGCAGGCCGAACACGGTCAGGGTCTGGGCGTCGGATGCCGCGAGTTCCGGCCCGAGGATCGTCCGGTCGCTCAACGTGTGGCAGTAGATCTCGCAGGGGAGCGGGTCGGGCAGGTCGCCGGCGTCGGCGCGGCTGAAGGCGTCGGCGAGCTGCGACTCGAGCTCGTTGATGTGGAACGTGCCCGCGAACGCCTGCTCGGGAGCGACGTCGCCGTCGGCGAGCCGGGGCAGCCGATTCAGCAGCAGGTTGACCTTCACCTGGGCGCCCTCGGGCATGACGGCCCGCGCGAGGCGGCGCCGGGTCTCGTCGTCGAGCGGCACCTCGTCGGAATGCGCGGCGGCGCGCTCGTCGCGGGGGGCGACGGATGCCGCGGGGCCGGCGTCGGCGTCGGCGTCGGCCGAGGCGGCGCGGGACGCCGGGTCGGCCGGTCGAGCGGATGCCGCGGCGAGCCGCTCGAGCACGATCGGCGCGACGTTCGCGAGGATGACGTGGGCGCGCGTCGCGCGCTCGGCCGCGCCGTCGATGCCGCCTTCCCGCCAGCGCACCTCGCCGGACTCGGCGTCGATCGCGACCACCTCGGCGTCGGTGCGGAGCACGGCGCCCGCCTCGCGGGCGGCCCGCGCGAGTTCGCCCGACACGGCGCCCATGCCGCCGACGGGCACGTCCCAGTCGCCGGTGCCGCCGCCGATCACGTGGTAGAGGAAGCAGCGGTTCGCCTCGAGCGAGGGGTCGTCGAGGTCGGTGAACGTGCCGATGAGCCCGTCGGTCGCGACGACGCCGCGCACGAGGTCGTCCGCGAAGCGCTCGTCGACGACCTCCCCGAGCGGGCGCTCGACGAACCCGTCCCAGACGCGGTCGTCGCCGACGAGGGCGCGCGCCTCGGCACGGGTCGGCAGGGGTTCGGTGAGCGTGGGGAAGAGCGCCTCCGCGACCCGGGCGGTGTCGGCGTAGAACGCCTGCCACGCCTCGGCGTCGCCCTCGGCGCCGACCCGGGCGAACGCGTCGCGCGCGGTCGCGGCATCCGCCTCGACGTCGACGAGCAGGCCGCGCGACGGGTCGCGGGGGTCGGGCGTGTACGACGAGAAGCGGCGGCGCACGAGTCGCACGTCGAGCCCGAGGTCGTCGATGATCCGCTGGGGGAGGAGGCTCACCAGGTACGAGTAGCGGCTGAGGCGCGCGTCGACGCCTTCGAACGCCTCGGCGGAGACCGCGGCACCGCCGAGGTGGTCGTCGCGCTCGAGCAGCAGCACGCGCTTGCCGGCGCGCGCGAGGTAGGCGGCGGCGGTGAGGCCGTTGTGGCCGCCGCCGACGATGACGACGTCGTGGTCGGGTGCGCCGGCGGGCGAGGGCGCGTCGGCAGGGTGCGCATCGGTGGGCATCACACGAGCGTAGACGAGCGGATGCGGCGTCCCGCATGCCGCCCGGCCCCTCCCGCCGCCCGCCGACCGACCCGACGCGGAATTCAGGACGAGCGCCTGCGACACGTCGCGCGGGTCGGCGTGTCGCCGGCCGGCACGCCGCACGCCTCCTGAATTCGGGACGGTTCGCTCAGCGGGACCGTTCGCTCGGCGGGACGGTTCGCTCGCGGGGCGTCTCGCACGGTGCGGGATTGCGGACGCATTCCGGCCGGAATGGGTGGAGGATCGGGAACATGGCCGTGACGACGTCCCGCACGCTCGACCTCCTCTCGCTCCTGCAGAGCCACCGGCACTGGACCGCGCGCGAACTCGTCGACCGCCTCGGCGTGAGCGAGCGCACGCTCCGCCGCGACGTCGACCGGCTGCGCGACCTCGGGTACGCGATCGAGTCGACGCGCGGCGTCGCCGGCGGCTACCGGCTCGCCGCCGGCACTGGGCTGCCCCCGCTGCTCCTCACCGACGACGAGGGCGTGGCGATCGCGGTCGGCCTGCGATCGCAGGCGGCGGCCGGACTGCGGGGCGCCGAGCACACCACGCTCAGTGCCCTCGCGAAGCTCGAGCAGGTGCTGCCGCCCGCGTTGCGGCGGCGGATCGGGGCGCTCCAGGCCGTGGCGGCGCCGGCGGGTGCGACCGGTCCCGAAGGCCGTTCGGGGGCTGGGGCGGGATCGGACCCGGGCGCCGCGCCATCCGTCGACAGCGACCTGCTCGGCCTGCTCGCGCTCTGCTGCCGCGACGCCGAGCGGATCCGGATGACGTACACGGATGCCACGGGTGCGCCGAGCACTCGGTCGATCGAGCCGCACCGGCTCGTGCCGCTCGGGCGCCGCTGGTACCTGCTCGCCTGGGATCGCGACCGCGACGACTGGCGGACGTTCCGGCTCGACCGGATCGACGACGTGTTCCAGACCCGGGTGCGCTTCGCGCCGCATCCGCTCACCGACGACCAGGCGCTCGAGCGGGTACAGCGCGCGGTCCGCTGGCGCGATCGCGCCGTGCGGGCCGACGTGCACCTGGCCATGCCGGTCGAGGAGTTCCGAGAGCGGCTCGGCTGGTGGGCGCGCGATGCGGTCGGCGCGCCCGACGGCGGAACCGTGTGGCCGGTCGAGGGGGAGTCGCTCGCGGGCGTCGCGGCGGCGCTGCTCTGGGTGCCCGAGGGCGTCGGATGCCGCGTCGACGGGACCCCGGAACTGCTCGCGTACCTCGCGGCGCAGGCCGCGCGGTTCGCGGCGGCGGCCGGCAGGTGACCTGACCCACGCTCGCGGGCGGCGCGCCCTCGAGCCGGCCGGCCGGGGCTCCTGCAGCGCCGACTCCCGGGAAAGGGCGGGCGAATCCGCCATTTCCCGGAGATCGTCGAGCTCAGGGCGGGCGCGTGTCGGCGGGGCGCGGTCGAATGAGGGCATGGACATCGCCTTCATCGCCGGGTTCGGCCCGATCGGCACCGTCGACGCCGCCTCGCACGACTTCTGGGCCGGTGCCCTCGGCATCCCGTTCCACGAGAACGCGCCGCGCTACTTCCACACGGAGGAGGTCGAGGGCGCGAAGGCGTTCGCGATCTGGCCGCTCGACCAGGCCGCCGAGGCGACCTTCGGCACGACCGAGTGGCCCGCCGGCCGCCCGGTGCCGCAGGCGTGGATCGAGTTCGACGTCACCTCGCCCGAGGCGGTCGCGCCCGCGGTCGAGGAGCTGCGCGCGAGGGGCCTGGAGATCCTCGTCGACGCGCACGAGGAACCGTGGGGCCAGACGACCTCGCGACTGATGAGCCCCGAGGGGCTGCTCGTCGGCGTCAGCTACACGCCGTGGATGCACGGCGACGGCACGGGTGACGGCACCGACGCCGGTGAGGACGTCGACTGACGTGCCGGGCGGCCCGGGCGCCGGGGCGGCAGCCAGGCGGGCGCACCACAGGGGTGCGGTCCGCCATCGGACCGCACCGCGTTCCCGGGCTGCGTCAGCCGGAGCGCTCGAGGGTGCCGATCGGCGAGCCGTCGGAGCCGAGCACCGTCATCGTGTCGTTCGCGACGTCGGCCACGCTCATGCCCGACAGCCAGTCGTCGACGCCCTCGCACGCCATCAGCGTGGTCGCGACGTTCTCGAACTCGACCTGGTCGGCTTCGTTCACCGACCAGGTGCCGTTCACCTGGTTGCAGCCGTCGCTCCCCGAGAAGTCGCCGCCGTCCTCGAGCGAGAGGTACGGCGAGCCCTCGGCGCTCGAGTCGCCCCACGTGCCGACGGGATCCACCGTTCCCCCGGTGTCCTCGCCCTCGGCTCCGCTGCACCCCGTGAACGCGAGCGCGGCCGCCAGTACCCCCATGCCGATGACGAGCCTGTGCCTGCTGGTCATGCTCGCAGCGTAGCGGGGACCGCCCGCGACGTCACGTGACCGCCGTCAGCGATCATGCGTCGGGGGCGGTTCGCTCCGGGCAGCGGCACGCGCGAGCGCGTCGCGGGCCGCCACGACGGCGGGGCGACGGGAGGCGGCGCTGCGCGTGGACGAGAACACCTCGCGGAACGGGTCGTCGGGCAGCGAGGCGAGCTGCACGCTCGGCGCCTCGCCGGCCCACACGAGGTCGGGCAGGAGCCCCACGGCGTTGCCCGAGCGGATGAGGCGGATGTGCGCCATCAGGTCGGCGGTCTCGAAGCGCACGTCGGGTTCGAAGCCCGCGCGGCGGCAGAGCTGCTCGGCCCACTCGCGCGAGGCGGTCCCGCGCGGTTCCATGACCCAGGGCATCTCGGATGCCGCGGCGAGGCCGTCGTCGGCGACCGAGCGGAGCAGCTCGGTCGGGGCCTCCTTGGGCAGGGCCGCCGCCACCGGGTCGGGTCGGCGCAGGCCGCGTCGGCGTGCGGCCGGGTGCGGCGGCAGCGCGAGCCGGATGGCGTCGCGCGCGAGCGGCACCCGGTCGAGCTCGGGGTGCAGCGGCCGCGTGTAGCCGGGGTACTGCTCGGCGACGACGAGGTCGAAGTCGCGTGCTGCGACGTCGAACAGGGCGAGTTCCGGCTCGCGCTCGGTGACCTCGACGCGCAGCGACGGGTGCTCGGCGGCGAGCAGCGTGAGCGCCTGCGGGACGACGGCGTGCGCGGCGGACTGGAACACGGCGATGCGCACCGTGCCGCTGACGGTCGTGAGCGAGCGCGCGACATCCGCCTCGGCCTCCTCGAGCCGTTCGAGCACGGCCTGCGCGTGCCCGACGAGCAGCTCGGCCTGGGGCGTGAGCTGCACGCGCCGGCCGACCTGCACGAGCAGCGGTACGCCGGCCTCCTTCTCGAGCTGGCTGAGCTGCTGGGAGACCGACGACGGACTGTACGAGAGCGCCTCGGCGACGGCCGTGAGGGTGCCCCGCTGGCTGAGTTCGACGAGGAGGCGCAGGCGACGGACGTCGAGCATGCGGGCACCTCCTCTCCGCGGCATCCGCCGGTGCTCTCGTGCGAGGCGGCGCGGCGGGGCGGCCCGACGCAAACATTCGGGAAACATGAACAGTATGCATCGGATTCATTCGCTGTACCGAACGGAATCCCAGGCGCACACTGGAGGTGCCGGGCGTGCACCATCCCCGTGCGCCCTCCGAGACCTAAGGACACCGCAGTCGTGACCACTTCGAAGCTCCTCACGGACGTCGTCCCCGACACCGATCACGTCGTCGCCCTCGTCGAGCGCTGGCTCGCCGAGAGCGCGAACCACCCCGTCGACCCCGCCGCGCAGCGCCTCGCGGGCGTGCTGAAGGACGAGAACGGCCTCGCCTTCACCGTCGGCTTCGTCGACGGTGTCATGCGCCCCGAAGACCTGGGCGTCGCCGGCCGCAACCTCGCGGAGGTCGCGAAGCTCACGCCGAAGTTCCTGCCCGCGTACCTCAAGGCCGCGATCCGCCTCGGCGGTGCGATGGCACCCACGTTCCCCTGGCTCGTCATCCCGATCGCGCGGCGCGTACTCCGTGCCATGGTCGGCCACCTCGTCCTCGACGCGACGCCCGCGAAGCTCGGCCCCGCGATCGCGAAGCTCCGCCAGTCGGGCAACCGCCTGAACCTCAACCTCCTCGGCGAGGCCGTGCTCGGCGAGCACGAGGCCGACCGGCGCCTGAAGGGCACCTACGACTTCCTCGCCCGCGACGACGTCGACTACGTCTCGATCAAGGTCTCGAGCGTCGTCAGCCAGCTGTCGATGTGGTCGTTCGACGAGGCGATCGAGAAGGTCGTCGCCAAGCTCACGCCGCTGTACGAGCTCGCCGCGAAGGGCGCCGCGCAGGGCACGGCGAAGTTCATCAACCTCGACATGGAGGAGTACCGCGACCTCGACCTCACGATCGCGGTCTTCAAGCGGCTCCTCGACCAGCCGCAGCTGCGGGGCCTCGAGGCCGGCATCGTGCTGCAGACCTACCTGCCCGACGCGCTCGGCGCGATGCAGGAGCTCACCGAGTGGGCGCAGGCCCGACGCGCCGCGGGCGGCGCCCCGATCAAGGTGCGCGTCGTCAAGGGTGCGAACCTCGCGATGGAGCACGTCGACGCGCACGTCCACGACTGGCCGCTCGCGACCTACTCGACCAAGCAGGACTCCGACACCAACTACAAGCGCGTGCTGCACTGGTCGATGACGCCCGAGCGCATCGACGCCGTGAAGCTCGGCATCGCGGGCCACAACCTCTTCGACGTCGCGCACGCGTACCTCACCGCGAAGGAGCGCGGCATCGAGCAGGGGGTCGAGTTCGAGATGCTGCTCGGCATGGCCACCGGCCAGGCCGCGGCGGTGCGCGGCGACGTCGGCCGCCTGCTGCTCTACACGCCGGTCGTGAACCCGTCGGAGTTCGACGTCGCGATCGCGTACCTCATCCGCCGCCTCGAGGAGAACGCGAGCCAGGACAACTTCATGTCGGCCGTGTTCGAACTCAACGAGGACCGCGCGCTGTTCGACCGCGAGCGCGACCGCTACCTGCGTTCGCTCGCCGCGCTCGGGAGCGAGGACCCGGAGGGCCCGGCGCCGTCGCCGAACCGCACCCAGAACCGCCGCACCGAGTGGGACGAGAAGGATGTCGCCGAGCTCGCCGGCACCGTCGTCGGCGCGCCCGCGCCCGGCGAGGAGCACGAGGGCTCGCTCACGAGCGTCGTGCTCGGCATCACGCGCGGTTCACTCCTCGACGGCGACCTGGCGGAAGCCGCGGCCGCCGCGGCCGAGCTCACGGGGCCCGGCGTCACGCCCGGCTTCCGCAACGAGCCCGACACGGACCCCGCGCTCGCCGCGAACCGCGACTGGGGCCGCCGCATCCTCGAGCGCGTGCCCACGTCGACGCTCGGCATCGATTCGCTGAAGGCGAACCGCATCGAGACCGCCGACGAGCTCGAGCGGCTCATGACCGCGGTCACCGAGCGCGCCGCCGCCTGGGCCGCGCTTCCCGGCGACGAGCGCGCCGCGCTCCTCCACCGCGCGGGCCTCGCGCTCGCCGCGAACCGCGACCGCCTCATCGAGGTCATGGCCGCCGAGACCGGCAAGACCATCGCCGAGGCCGACCCCGAGATCTCCGAGGCGATCGACTTCGCGCACTACTACGCCGAGCGCGCCCGCGAACTCGACCACGTGCAGGGCGCCCGCTTCGTGCCCTCGAAGCTGACGGTCGTCACCCCGCCGTGGAACTTCCCCGTCGCGATCCCCGCGGGCGGCGTGCTCGCGGCGCTCGCCGCGGGCTCGGGCGTCATCATCAAGCCCGCCAAGCTCTCCCAGCGCTCGGGCGCGATCATGGTCGAGGCGCTGTGGGAGGCCGGAATCCCGAAGGACCTGCTGGCGCTCGTCGACCTCGGCTCGCGCGAGCTCGGGACCAAGCTCGTCTCCGACGAGAAGGTCGACCGCGTCATCCTCACCGGTGCCTACGAGACGGCGGAGCTGTTCCGCTCGTTCCGGAAGGACCTGCCCCTCCTCGCCGAGACCAGCGGCAAGAACGCGATCATCGTCACGCCGTCGGCCGACCTCGACCTCGCGGCCTCCGACGTCGTCAAGAGCGCGTTCGGCCACGCCGGCCAGAAGTGCTCGGCCGCGTCCCTCGTGATCCTCGTCGGTTCGGTCGCGAAGTCCGAGCGGTTCCGCCGCCAGCTGGTGGATGCCGCGACGAGCCTCCGCGTCGGCTGGCCCGAGCATCCGCAGAGCCAGATGGGCCCCATCGTCGAGCCCGCGAACGGCAAGCTGCTGCACGCGCTCACGACGCTCGGCGCCGACGAGGAGTGGCTCGTCGAGCCGCGGCAGCTCGACGGTACCGGACGGCTCTGGTCGCCCGGCATCCGCGCGAACGTGAAGCCCGGCTCGTACTTCCACCTCACCGAGTTCTTCGGCCCCGTGCTCGGCATCATGCACGCGAAGGACCTCGACGAGGCCATCCGCTTCCAGAACGCCGTCGACTTCGGGCTGACCGCGGGGCTGCACTCGCTCGACTCCGACGAGCTCGCGACCTGGCTCGCGAACGTCGAGGCCGGCAACCTCTACGTCAACCGCGGCATCACCGGCGCGATCGTGCAGCGCCAGCCGTTCGGCGGCTGGAAGCGCTCCTCGGTCGGCGCGGGCGCGAAGGCCGGCGGTCCGAACTACCTGTTCGGCCTCGGCGACTGGGCGCCCGACCACTCCGAGCCGAGCCGCTCGCTCCACCTGCGCGGCCTCGAGCAGCGCGTGACCGACCTCATCGAGGCGTCGCAGTCGTCGCTCGACTACGAGGCGTACGAGGTGCTGCGCCGCTCCGCACTCTCCGACGCCGTCGCCTGGGCCGACGAGTACGCCACGGTCAAGGATGTCTCGGGCCTCGGCGTCGAGCGGAACCTGTTCCGCTACCTACCGCTGCCGGTCACGATCCGCGTGAGCGAGGACGCGACGCTCGCCGACGGCCTCCGCGTCATCGCCGCGGGCCTGCTCGCGAAGTCGCCGCTGTCGATCTCGACCGCGCACGAGCTGCCGAAGGGCGTCCGCGCGCTCCTCGCGTCGCGCGACGTCCGCGTGGTCCGCGAGGGCGACGCCGGCTGGATCACGCGTGCCGGCACGGGCGAGGTCACGGGCCGCGTGCGGCTCGTCGGCGGCTCGGCCGCGGCGCTCGCCGAGGCGACCGGTGGCACGCCCGACCTCGCGGTCTGGTCGCACCCGGTGACCCCGTCGGGCCGCGTCGAACTGCTGCCGTTCCTCCACGAGCAGGCGATCTCGATCACCAACCACCGGTTCGGCAACCCGACGACGATCTCCGACGGCGTCATCTAGGGCGTCGACGGATGCCACGGGGGCGGTCGCGCGCGTGCGGCCGCCCCCGTCGTCGTCCCCGGGCGTGCCCGGCGAGCAGGCGGCATCCGCTGCCCTCGACCTTGTGCGCGCCCTGAGGCTGCGCTAGACACGGAGCAGGTTGCGACGCCGTGTCCTGAACCGCCCGCACGGGGGCGCGTGGAACCGGGGAGGGGGCCCTGATGGCATCGACGGCCGAGACCCGCGCGGGGTCGAAGCTGAGCCTCCCGGCCCTCACCGCGATGGTCGTCGGATCCATGGTCGGCGCGGGCGTGTTCCAGCTGCCGGCGAGGTTCGCGAGCCAGACCGGCGTCTACGGCGCACTCATCGCCTGGGCGATCGCCGGGCTCGGCATGCTGACGCTGGCGCTGGTCTTCCAGACGCTCGCGGTGCGCAAGCCGAAGCTCGACAACGGGGTCTACGTCTACGCGAGGGCGGGGTTCGGGGTGTACCCCGGCTTCCTCTCCGCGGTCGGATACTGGGCGTCGGCGTGCGCGGGCAACGCGTTCTACTGGGTGCTCATCATGACGACGCTCTCGCAGCTCTTCCCGGAGCTGCGCCCGGTGCTCGGCGAGGGCGACACCTGGCCGTCGTTCTTCATCTCGGTCGCCGCCGTCTGGGGCGTCTACCTGCTGATCCGGCAGGGCGTGCGCGAGGCCGCCGCGATCAACTTCATCGTCACGGTCGCGAAGCTCGTGCCGCTCGCTCTGTTCCTCCTGCTCGTGGTCTTCTTCTTCGACTGGGACGTCTTCGTCGGCAACCTCTCCGGCGACGCCGGGCCGGCGGGAGACGAGGCGCTGTTCGCGCAGGTGCAGGGCACGATGCTCATCACGGTGTTCGTGTTCCTCGGCATCGAGGGCGCGAGCGTGTACTCGCGCTACGCGAAGAAGCGCTCGGACGTCGGGCGGGCGACCGTGCTCGGCTTCCTCTCGGTGCTCGCGCTGTTCGCGTCGGTGTCGATCCTGTCGTACGGGATCCTGCCGCAGGCCGAGATCGCGGAACTGCAGCAACCGTCGGCGGGCGGCGTCCTCGAGGCCGCGGTCGGCCCCTGGGGCGGCGCGTTGATCCGCGTCGGGCTCATCATCTCGGTGCTCGGCGCCTACCTCGCCTGGCAGCTGCTCGCGGCCGACGTGGTGTTCGCGGCGGCCAAGGACCAGGACCTGCCGCGGTACTTCGCGCGCCTGAACGCGCGCGAGGTGCCCGAGCACGCCGTGCTGTGGACGTCGATCCTCGTCACCGTCATCCTCTTCCTCGTCCAGTTCGTGAACGACGCCCTCGACTTCACGCTCGACCTCACGGCCGCGCTCTCGCTCGCACCGTACGCCCTGGCGAGCGCCTACGCCGTGAAGATCGCCGTGCAGCGGGACGGCTACGCGGACGCCGCCTCGGCGCGCCGCACGCGCGAGCTCGTGATCGCGTCGATCTCGACGGCGTACACGCTGTTCCTGATCTGGGCGGCGGGCTACGCCTTCCTGTTCCTGGCCTGCATCCTGCTCGCCCCGGCGTCCGCGCTCTACGTCGTCGCCCGGCGACAGCAGCAGGCGAGGGTGTTCACGCCCGCTGGGCTCGTCGTCTTCGTCGTCATCCTCGCCTTCGCCGTGATCGGCGTCGTCCTGCTCACCACAGGTGTCGTCCAGCTCTGATCGTCCTCGCGCCGCGGCGCAGAAGGGAGCACGCAATGTCGGACCAGTCGTACGGGGTCCATTCCGAGGTCGGCCGTCTCAACACGGTCCTCGTCTGCCGGCCGGGGCTCAGCCATGAACGGCTGACGCCGAGCAACAGCGACGCGCTGCTGTTCGACGACGTGCTGTGGGTGCAGAACGCCCAGCGCGACCACGCCGACTTCGTGCAGCACCTGCGGGACCGCGGCGTCGACGTGGTCGAACTCCACGACCTGCTCGCCGAGACGCTGGCCGTGCCGGGTGCGCGGGACTGGCTGCTCGACCGCAAGATCGTCGCGAACGAGGTCGGGTCGGGCCTGGTCGCCGATACGCGCGCCTTCCTCGACTCGCTCGACCACGCGACGCTCACCGAGTACCTCATCGGCGGCCTCTCGACCCGGGACCTGCCGGCCGAGTTCCGTGCCCCGGAGGTCGCGCTGGTGCGCGAATCGGCGGGGATGACCGAGTACCTGATGCCGCCGCTGCCCAACACGATCTACACGCGCGACACGACGTGCTGGATCTACGGCGGGCTGACGCTCAACCCGCTGTTCTGGCCGGCGCGCCACGCGGAGACCATGCTGATGAAGGCGATCTACGACTTCCACCCCGACTACACGGGCAGCACCGTCTGGTGGGGCGACCCCGAGCAGGACCAGCGGCAGGCGACGCTCGAGGGCGGCGACGTGATGCCGGTCGGCAACGGCGTCGTGCTGATCGGCATGAGCGAGCGCACGTCGCGCCAGGCGATCACGGCCGTCGCCGGGCGACTCTTCGAGCAGGGTGCCGCCGACCGGGTCGTCGTCGCCGGGATGCCGAAGCTCCGGGCCGCCATGCACCTCGATACGGTCTTCACGTTCGCCGACCGCGACCTCGTGACGTACTACCCCGACATCGTCGACGGCATCCACACGTTCTCTCTGCGGCCGGCCGACGGCGGCGGCATCGAGGTCACCGAGGAGCGGGGCTCGTTCATCGAGGTGGTGGCCGAGTCGCTCGGGCTGCCGCGGCTCCGCGCGGTCGAACCGGGCGGCGGGTGGTACGCGGGCGAGCGGCAGCAGTGGGACAGCGGCAACAACGCCGTCGCCGTCGAACCCGGCGTGGTGTTCACGTACGACCGGAACACGTACACGAACGCCCTGCTGCGCGACGCGGGCGTCGAGGTCATCGAGATCGTCGGTGCCGAACTCGGCCGCGGCCGTGGTGGCGGGCATTGCATGACCTGCCCGATCTCCCGCGACGCCGTGGACTACTGAGGGACGCGGTCATGGTGCGCATCGACGCGGACCTGATGATCCCGGGCGACGGCGAGCCCGTCCGCGGCGCGGCCGTGGTGATCGACGGCGAGAAGGTCGCCTACGCCGGGCCGCGCGCCGGCGCGCCCGAACCGGATGCCGAGCCGATCCGCGTGTCGACGATCATGCCCGGCCTGTGGGACTGCCACGCGCACCTGGTCGGCGTCACGGGCGGCGACCTCACGATGCTCGTGCGGGAGCCGCAGGCCGTGCACGTCGCGCGCGCCACGCGCTCGGCGGCCGACCTGCTCGACGCCGGCATCACGAGCATCCGGGAGGTCGGCGGCTACGGCGTCTCGCTCGCCCGCGTCATCGCCGAGGGGACGATCCCCGGGCCGACCGTGTACGGCGCCGGGGCGATGCTGAGCACGACCGGCGGGCACGGCGACCTGCACGAGATGCCCCTCGACGTCCTCGTCGAGGGCGCGCACCAGGGCCTGCCCCTCCAGCTGTGCGACGGCGTCGCCGAGTGCCTGAAGGCCGTGCGCCTGCAGCTCCGGCGGAACGCGAAGGTGATCAAGGTGCACGCCTCGGGCGGGGTGCTCAGCGAGGTCGACGACCCGATCCACCAGCAGTTCTCGCACGAGGAGCTCCGGGCGATCGTCGAGGAGGCGGGCCGGGCGGGCCGGCTCGTCGCCGCGCACTGCCACGGCAAGCCCGGCATCATGGCCGCGCTCGAGGCCGGCGTCGGTTCGATCGAGCACGGCACCTACCTCGACGAGGAGGCTGCGGCGGCGATGGTCGAGACCGGGGCGATCCTCGTCTCGACGCGGTCGATCGCGGCACGGCTGCTCAGGCAGCTGGACGCCCTCCCGCGCTGGGCGGCGGACAAGACGCGCGTCATCGCCGATCGCCACCTCGAGTCGATGCACGTCGCCCGCGAGGCGGGCGTGACGGTCGCCGCCGGCACCGACTTCGCGACCGTCGGCGCCGACTCGCTCGTGCCGCACGGCACCAACGCCGAGGAGCTCGGGCACCTCGTCTCGGTCGGGTACACCCCGCTCGAGGCGATCCGGGCGGCGACGGCGACGGCGCCGCGGACGCTCGGACCGCAGGCGCCGAGATCGGGCCGCCTCGAGGTCGGCTACGACGCCGACGTGATCGCGCTCGACGCCGATCCGCTCGCCGACGTCTCGGTCCTCGCGGGTCCGGCGCACGTCACGCACGTGTGGAAGGCGGGGCGGGCGGTGAAGCGGCCCGCGTGACGCGGCCGCGCGACCTCGATCGGCCATTGGTCCCGGCACGCCGGGGCGTGCGGCCTAGGCTCGGGACCATGGCCGTGCACGCACCCATCGTGACGTTGACCATGAATCCCGCGCTCGACGTGTCGAGCACGGCCGACCGGGTCGTCCCCGAGCACAAGCTGCGGTGCGGGCCCAGCCGGTTCGATCCGGGCGGCGGCGGGGTCAACGTGAGCCGCGCCATCCGGAACCTCGGCGGCAGCTCGATCGCGGTCTACCCGCTCGGCGGCCCGACCGGCCAGGCGTACCGCGGGTTCATCGAGGAGGCCGGCCTCGTGGCCCGGGTGATCACGATCGCCGGCAACACCCGCGAGAGCTTCACGGTCGACGAGCTGTCGACGGGCGAGCAGTACCGGTTCGTGCTGCAGGGGCCGACCATGCGCGAGCCCGAGTGGCGCGCGTGCCTCTCGGTGGTCGCCGACGAGCTGCCGGTCGGCGGCTTCCTCGTCGCGAGCGGCAGCCTGCCGCCGGGCGTCCCGGACGACTACTACGCGATGCTCGCCGAGATCTCCGCCGATCACGACGTGCGCCTGGTGGTGGATGCCTCGGGGCCGGCGCTGCGCCGCGCGCTCGAAGCCGGCGTCTTCCTCATCAAGCCGAGCCGCGACGAACTCGCCGAACTCGTCGGCGCCGACGGCGAACTCGACGAGCCCGAGCTGGTCGAAGCGGCCCGCGTGCTCGTCGCGTCGGGTCGGGCCCAGGTCGTCGCGCTGACGCTCGGCGGACGCGGCGCGGTGCTGGTCACCCGCGACGAGGTGCTGCGCCTGCCGACGCCGCGAGTCCGGGTCGCGAGCGCGGTCGGCGCGGGCGACGCGTTCCTCGGCGCGCTCGTGCTGCGCCTCGCGCAGGGCCGCACGATCGGCGAGGCGTTCCGCACGGCGGTCGCTGCGGGCAGTGCGACGGCGATGCAGCCCGCGACGGAGCTGTGCCGCCCCGAGGACGTGGCGCGGCTCGAGGCCGACCTCGCCGTGGCGTGAGCCGCGGCCGGGTCGAGGCGCGTCAGGCGCGGCCGCGGTTGCGGCGACGGATGTCGCGGGGCGCTCGCCCGCCGACGAACGAGCGTCCCGCGTCGACGAGGAACCCGTTCCGCAGCGCCTCGCGCCCGATCAGCATGCGGAAGCCCATCTCGTCGCGGTTCGTGAGCGTCACCTCGGCGGTGACCGGACGGTCGTGCAGCACGACCTCCATGAGCACGACGAGCCGCTGCTGCGTGTGACCGGTCGAACTGCGGATGACACGGCGATCGTGGACGGGGAGCTCGACCGTCGCGGCATCCGCGTCGGTGTCCTGCCAGGGGTGGATGCCGAAGCGCACCCAGTCGACGCCGTCGCGCTCGAACTCCTCGACGTCGAATGCGTGCAGGGCCGACGAACGAGCGCCCGTGTCGAGCTTGGCCTTCAGCCACCCCACGTCGGCCTGCGGGAGGCGCACCCATTCGCGCCATCCGGCGATGGTGTTTGAATGGTTCGGCACATCCGTCACCCGATCATCTTCGCAGGGACTCCCGAATGAAACTCGCGATCCTGTCGCGCGCGCCGCAGGCGTACTCGACCCAGCGTCTCCGTGCTGCAGCGCAGCAGCGCGGCCACGAGGTCAAGGTCCTCAACACCCTCCGCTTCGGCATCGACCTCTCCGGCGCCGAACCCGACCTGCAGTACCGCGGTCGACCGCTGTCGGACTACGACGCGATCCTTCCGCGCATCGGCAACTCGATCACCTACTTCGGAACCGCAGTGGTGCGGCAGTTCGAGCAGATGGACGTGTACACGCCGAACACCGCGAACGGCATCACGAACGCGCGCGACAAGCTGCGCGCGAACCAGATCCTCTCGCGCCACAACATCGCGCTGCCCGCGACGACGTTCGTGCGCAACCGCGCCGACCTGCGCCCCGCGATCGAGTCGGTCGGCGGCGCGCCCGTCGTCATCAAGCTGCTCGAGGGCACGCAGGGCATCGGCGTCATCCTGGCCCCGACGGTCAAGGTCGCCGAGGCGATCATCGAGACCCTGCACTCGACGAAGCAGAACGTGCTGATCCAGAAGTTCATCGCCGAGAGCCGAGGGCGCGACATCCGCGCCCTCGTCGTCGGCGACCGCGTGGTCGCCGCCATGCGCCGCGTCGCGAGCGGCGACGAGTTCCGCTCGAACGTGCACCGCGGCGGCAGCGTGGAACGCGTCGAACTCACGCCCGAGTACGAGCAGGCCGCGGTGCGGTCGGCGCAGATCATGGGGCTCAAGGTCGCGGGCGTCGACATGCTCGAGGGCAACGAGGGCCCGCTCGTCATGGAGGTCAACTCCTCGCCCGGGCTGCAGGGCATCGAGACGGCGACGAACCTGGATGTCGCGGGCGCCATCATCGACTACATCGGAAACCAGGTCGCCTTCCCCGAGATCGACGTGCGGCAGCGGCTCACGGTATCGACCGGGTACGGCGTCGCCGAACTCGTCGTGCACGGTGCGGCGGACCTCGTCGGCAAGTCGCTCGGCGAGTCCGGCCTCTGGGAGCGCGACATCACGGTGCTCACGTTGCACCGCGGTGCGACCGTCATCCCGAACCCGCGCAAGGGCGTCGTGCTCGAGGCCGAGGACCGACTGCTCTGCTTCGGCAAGCTCGAGGAGATGCGCTCGATGATCCCGGAGCGCCGTCGGCGGCGGCAGAAGGTCCGACGCCTGCCGAAGGAGCCGATCCCGGCGCCGTCGGAGGCCGCCGCGAGCTGACGCGCGGCGCCGGCTGCGCGCTCAGGTCACGTCACCGGCCGCCTCCGCGGACGGTCGAGATGTGCAGTGGAGGCCGGATGGATCTGGACCTCCAGTGCAGGAATCGGCCGTCGATGCGCGCGGTCAGCGGCGGGCGCGGAGCGCGCGTGCGACGGCGGCCTCGGCGGCATCCGTCGTCACGCCCAGGCGCTCGACGGCGTCGGCGAAGGCGGATGCCGCGGCCTGCAGCGCCCGCTCGACCGGGTCTCCCGCCGCGCTGACGAACGTGCCGGCACGGCCGCGCCCCTCGACGACGCCGTCGGCCTCGAGCTCCTTGTAGGCGCGCGCGACCGTGTTCGCGGCGAGGCCGAGCTCCTCGGCGAGGGCGCGGACGGTCGGCAGCTTCGAGCCCGCCGCGAGGCGGCCGTCGCGCACGGCGTCGACGACCTGCATGCGGAGCTGCTCGTACGGCGGAGTGTGCGCGTCGTCGTCGACGGTGAATCGCATGGGGGCTCCGGAGTCGGGGGCGCGTGCGCCCGGCGGTCAGTCTCGGTTGCGGTTGACGAGGCGCGACAGCACGATCGCGCTCCTCGTGTGGTCGACGTTCGGGGCGATCCGCACGCGCTCGAGCGCCTCCTCGAGCGAGGTGATGTCGCGGGCGCGCATGTGCACGATGGCGTCGGCGCTGCCCGTGACGGTGCCCGCGTACACGACCTCGGGCACGCCCTGCAGGATGCGCTGGAGCTCGTCGGGCGCGACGGTGCCCCGGCAGAACAGCTCGACGTACGCCTCCGTGCTCATGCCGTCGACGGCGGGGTCGACCTGGATGGTGAACGCCTTGATGACGCCGTCGGCCACGAGCTTGTCGACGCGGCGCTTGACGGCGGAGGCGGAGAGCCCGACGGACGACCCGATATCGCCGTACCCGGCCCGCGAGTTCTGGCGGAGCAGGTCGAGGATGGCCCGGTCGAGGTTGTCCATGGGGCGAGTGTACGGCGGTCCGTTGCGTGGCGATACGGCCGGACGCCGCTTTCGTGCGTGGTGTTGCGGTTTCGTGATCGTGCACCGCGCGCGACGCGCGGACGCGGCATCCGTTCGCTCGTGGCGCAGCCCGCGGAAACCGCTCGCCGACCGACGTATCGTGAGGCCATGACCCCCACCACCGCTCCCGCGCGCCTCGGCGTGCAGCTGCAGCCGCAGCACGCGACCTACACGCAGATCCGCGACGCCGTGCTCCGCATGGAGGACCTCGGCGTCGACGTCGTGATGAACTGGGACCACTTCTTCCCGCTCTCGGGCGACCCCGACGGCCTCCACTTCGAGTCGTGGACGATGCTCGGCGCGTGGGCCGAGCAGACCGAGCGCGTCGAGTTCGGCTCGCTCGTGAATTGCAACTCGTACCGCAACGCCGACCTGCAGGCGGACATGGCCCGCACGCTCGACCACATCAGCGCCAAGGGCGGCGACACGGGCCGGTTCATCTTCGGCACCGGTTCGGGCTGGTTCCAGCGCGACTACGACGAGTACGGCTACGAGTTCGGCACGGTCGGCTCGCGCCTCGACGACCTCGCCGAGGCGCTGCCCCGCGTCAAGGCGCGCTGGGCGAAGCTCAACCCGGTGCCCACCCGCGACATCCCGATCATGATCGGCGGCAAGGGGGAGCGGAAGACCCTGCGCCTGGTCGCCGAGCACGCCGACATCTGGCACTCGTTCGTGCGGCCCGACGAGCTCGGGCACAAGCTCGACGTGCTGAAGGGCTGGGGTGAGAAGGTCGGGCGGGACGTCTCGGGCATCACGGTCTCGAACGAGCTCCCGCGGCGCAGCCTCGACGACGCGTACGCCGATGCACTGTACGACGCGGGCGTGCGACTCTTCACGCTCGGGATCTCTGGCCCGCACTACGACGACGCCGCCGTGAGGCACTGGCTCGCCTGGCGCGATCGGCGCAACGGGCGCGCGGGGGTGCGCGCGGCCTGACCCGATGGACCCCGACCGGCCGGAACAGCCGAGGTGACTCCGGACCAGAGCCCATCAGATCGTCGAGACGCTGAAAGTGTTCCCTTTCACCGAGCCGACCGTCCGGCGCTCATCACTCGCTCTGCGCACGGCGAACCAGCTCCCGAACCTGTTGCAGCACCGCTGGCCGTTCGCGCTGTACCCAGGACAGCGTCGGTTCGAAATTCCAGCCGGGCGTTCGTTCGCCCCTCGCGAGCAGGGACTCTGCGACAGCTAGGCCTTCTGACGCGAACTCTAGATCGTGCGCGACTGCGTAGATCGACGCCTCTAGTCTGAGTGGGGCGGGGAGAGTCTCGTCCTCAAGAGCGCGAAGAATCCGCGGAGCGGCTTCAGCCACACGCTCCTGCACAAGTAACAACTGTGCGAGGTTGACGGCGAGGTTGATGTCGCTAGGAGAAAGCTCGGCGGCTCGCTCCCACAGTGAGCTTGCGAGAGAGATATCGGCTGGCGATTCGAGGAATACATATCCGGCAAGTTCGAGCCATACGACGTCAAGTCCGTGGCTGTCGAGGGCTGTACTGACTATTGAAGTCGCGGTCTCAAGATTCCCCGATCGGCGCATGAGCCTAGCGTGCTGCATAGTTACGAAGGCATCCGAGCCAAGCTTGGGATGCTGGCTCAGGAGAGAGATCGCGAGGCCCAAACGGTTCTGCCGTTCGAAGAATCGTGCGGCAAGGACAAGCGTGTAGCTGTCCACTTCGGGCAACTGGGTTGCCGCAGTGTAGAGTTCCTCCGCTCGTTCCGAGTTCTTCCGGCTTTCGTCCTGGAAGGCCGCGTACTGCCGAATCGTGCGAGCGTCGGTTGAGTCCTGCGCCAGCGCTTCCTCGAATAAACGCTCGGCGTCGTCGAGTTCGCCTTCCTCCGCAAAGAATATTGCCGCGCGGGCTTTCGTCGTGGGGTCGACGTCGGAGACACCGATTGCCGTTGAGAACAGTTCCCTTGCCTTCGCTCGATCCTCCCTGTAGAGCTCTTGGAACACTGCATACCTCCGCAGTGTCTCGGAATTCTCGGGATCACGCTCGAGAAGCGTACGGTAGATGCGCTCCGCCTCATCGAGCTCCCCTTGGTCGCTCTCCAGGAAAGCCGCAACGAACCAAGCCAACTCCAGATTGTCTGGCGCGAGTTGGTAAGCGCGCCGCAAGTAAGTCTCAGCCTCCGAGGTGTCGCCGTCGCGACGAACCAAGAATCCGCCCAAAGACCAGGCGTATAAGTAGTTATCTGGGTCCAGCTCGACGGCACGGCGAAACAACGCCTCCGCTTCGTCACCCGTGGGAGCGTAATCCTCCAAGTAGTCTGCCAGTGTCCAGCTATATCTTGCAGATTCCGGTTCGGAGGCCAACGCCTGACGCAGGAGAGTCTCGATTTCCGGGTCGCCCGGGGATTGCCGCTCGATAGAGTTTGCGAGTGACCATGCGAAGAGCGCGTTATGTGGCTCGCGTGCATGTGCTTCACGAAAGAGTTCGATGGCTGGGGAATCTTGTGGAGCGTTAATCTGCAAGAACGCACCGAGCATCCACCAGTGCTGAGCTTCGTCTGGATCGAGTTCTATCACGCGACGATAGTAAAACTCCGCCTGATCAGGGCTGTCGCCGCGGTGATCAAGCACCACCGCGTAGTTCCAGACGGGCATCAACTCCGCCGGATCAAGGCTCATCGCCCTCGCGAAGAGATCATCGACTTCGTCGCGGCGGTTCTGCCGTTCGAAGAATCGTGCGGCAAGGACAAGCGTGTAGCTGTCCACTTCGGGCAACTGGGTTGCCGCAGTGTAGAGTTCCTCCGCTCGTTCCGAGTTCTTCCGGCTTTCGTCCTGGAAGGCCGCGTACTGCCGAATCGTGCGAGCGTCGGTTGAGTCCTGCGCCAGCGCTTCCTCGAATAAACGCTCGGCGTCGTCGAGTTCGCCTTCCTCCGCAAAGAATATTGCCGCGCGGGCTTTCGTCGTGGGGTCGACGTCGGAGACACCGATTGCCGTTGAGAACAGTTCCCTTGCCTTCGCTCGATCCTCCCTGTAGAGCTCTTGGAACACTGCATACCTCCGCAGTGTCTCGGAATTCTCGGGATCACGCTCGAGAAGCGTACGGTAGATGCGCTCCGCCTCATCGAGCTCCCCTTGGTCGCTCTCCAGGAAAGCCGCAACGAACCAAGCCAACTCCAGATTGTCTGGCGCGAGTTGGTAAGCGCGCCGCAAGTAAGTCTCAGCCTCCGAGGTGTCGCCGTCGCGACGAACCAAGAATCCGCCCAAAGACCAGGCGTATAAGTAGTTATCTGGGTCCAGCTCGACGGCACGGCGAAACAACGCCTCCGCTTCGTTGGGAAAGCCGAGGTGGTCGATAGCAACTGCCGACCGCGGCAGGACCCCAGCATTACCCGCATCAACAGCCCGATGCTTCAATGCCATTGCCAGACGATCCTTTTCCGGCAGTCGTTGCAGGAGTTCCAACAGGTTCATGAACTGACGGGCCGTAAGGCTCCGCTGAAGGAGCGCTGATACCAGTTCGGAAGCCTCGTTGGGATCGATTTCGGCAATCGTCTGGAAGGCCTCATCTAGCTCTGCCTCGGACACCGGCCCGTTCGGTGATCCGACATCGCCGCTCGCCCCCTCACTCGGAGAGCCCGCATGCTCTTTGAGCGCAGGGTTCGAACGCCTAACGGTTGCCGCCCAAGAACGCCCTTCCCAGGTCTCGAGTCGGATCGCTTCGTATTCAATTGCGCCGCTCTCTCGGGCGAAGTTGGCGCGGATGATTTCTGCGAAGATCTGATCGGTCGAAGGGTCGTCGATCAGACGATTGGCAATTCCAGGATCCTCGGGAGCGCTGCGGACCATCGTAGAAGTCGGATCTTGCGCGGTCGCCACATGTGACTGGGTAGCATCAAGCTGGCTGCGAGCGGAATCAATCGCCCTCTTGAGTCGACCGTCCTCCCACGCGAAACGGAGCCAGCCCCACCCGACGACGCGGAAGCCCCTCCTCATCGTCGCCGGATCAGTTGCTGACGTGGGTCGAGACTGAGGTCCCAGGCTTGGAGACTGGCGGGAGTGTCGTCCCAGTCTGAGAGTCTGCGCGCTCGGATGCGTTCAAGACGCGTCTCGCATCGTCGAGGGCGCGGTCGATCCGATGGCGTTCCCACGGGAGATGGATCGGGCCCCAGCCGCTCACGTGAAACTCGGTGAATGATCTCACGACTGCACCTCCAAGATCGCTACTATAGCGGCCCAACCCGAGACTATGGCAAAGGCGACTTGCAGCGTGAGCGCGATACGCATGTCCCTGATCACGCCTTCGTTGTTACGGGCAGCTGCCAGAACGTGCAACCTCAATTCATCAAGCAGGTGCTCCGCCGTCCAGCCCGCCGCAGCGCCCTGAGTCACGATGTAATCGGCGTCGGGTTCGCGCAGGCGGTCGAGGAGAATGACAAGAATCGCGAGGAGGGTACTCCCGACGAAGGCCCAGATCGCCAGGCTCCCCATGAACTCGTTCATCGACGCCGAGTTGTTCCGCTCAAGGTGGACGACGACGAGGGTTGCCGCAATGCCCACTGTGAACGTCGCGACAAGTTTGAGCGCATCGGACTGTGCGCGCTGCCGGTTCATTGCTCGGTCCGCGTTCTGCTCGAGCCACGCGGCGACAGGGGAGGGCACGTGGCCATTATCGATACTGCAGATTGCCTGCGCAACGCCACCGCAAAGAACGTGGGATGTTGGGCTGCTCGGACGTCAGGATCGATGATCTCCCCGGGGCCGTGGCTCACGCTGTAACGGCCGTCAAGCACTGGCTCGCGTGGCGCGACCGGCGCAACGAGCATGCGGGGGTGCGCGCGGCCTGACCGTCGACGGGCTCAGGTGGCGACGGACACCGCGCCCGTCGCCTCCCACGTCACCGAGATGAAGTCGCCCTCGCGGTCGAAGCCCAGCCGGAGCTCGCCACCCGGGAAGGCGTCGTCCGGGGTGCATCCGGCCGCGGCGGAGGAGTCCGGCCCCTGGGCGAGGAGGCAGAGCCCGGCATCCCCGGCCGCCCGGGCGGCGAACACGTTCGTGCCGTCGGGGAGGGTGGTGAGCAGCCGCGTCGACGCGCCGTCGACGCCCATGGCCTCGGGGGCGACCTCGAGCGACGGCAGGTCCGAGGGTTCCTGCTCGCGATCGAAGACCGCTGCCGCTCGCGCGTCCTCGAGGGCGACGTCGGGCGGCACCTCCGACAGCGGGAACACGAGCGACGAGTCCGGCACGTCCGGCTCGGTCGCGGCACCGGCGATGCCGAGGGCGGTGGCCCAGCCCGCCGCGAAGCCGATCGCGAGCGCGACGGCGGCGGCCACAGCTGCGACGCGCACGATCGTCGAGTTCGGAGTGGTTCCCTGGCGGTGTGGATCGTCGGCGTCGGCGTGCGTATCCGTGCGGGTGTCGGCGAGGAACAGATCGTCGAACACGTCGCCGTGCGTGGCTGTCGAGGCCTCGTCGCTCGAGGCGGTGGCCGCCGTCGACGGGGTGTCGCCCCCTCGAGGGCGCGGATCGCCGCTGGCGCGGAACTTCGCGAGTTCGGCCGCGGCGGCGGCGCGCGCGTCGTCGTCGGCGCCGGCGCCGTACACCCGGCGATGCGGTGGGCGTCGGGCACGCGGGCCTCCTCGGTCGGCCGGCGTAGGGGCGGCCGGACTCCGGCTCAGGATGTCGCACCGCGGGGGTGGGGGCAAGCCTCCGAACGAGGAGATGCCGAATGCACCGCTCAGGGGCGGGTGCGGTGCATTCGGCATCATCTCGAAGCGGCCGGAGCTCCGCGATCCGCGTCGGAGCGCGTCGGCGAGCGGTGGAATCGTGCGCCCGCTCGCCTCGTCACGACGCGCGAAGCGCGCGCACGAGACATCCGTCACCCCTCGATCGTTGCGTGAGGCGCCCGAACGCGCATGAATCGTGTGCGAGAAGCCGAGAACTCGCAGGGCCCGAGCGCCACACTGGAGGTGGCGTCCCGACGGCGGTGCCATCCGAACACCGCCGCCGGGGCTCGAATGAGCGACCTGGTCCGCCGACACCCCACCGGCCGAGCCGGCGGCGAACCGCCGTGCCCGGACGACGAACCCACCTCGAGGAGTGAGATGTCGACCGTGATCGAGACCCAGACGACCCCGACCCCCGCCGCGCCGGAGCGCACCGCGTCGAAGAAGACCGTGCTGATGTGCCGCCCCGAGCACTTCACCGTCGTCTACCAGATCAACCCGTGGATGGATCCGGCGAAGCCGACCGACACCGCGCTCGCCGTGGCGCAGTGGCAGGAGCTCCACGACACCTACGTCGGGCTCGGCTTCGACGTGCAGCTCATCGACCCGGTCGAGGGGCTGCCCGACATGGTCTACGCCGCGAACGGCGGCACCGTGATCGACGGCATCGCGTACGGCGCGAAGTTCACGCACGAGCAGCGCGCGGCCGAGGGGCCCGCGTACATGGAGTGGTTCCGCCGGGCGGGCTTCGACGTCCGCGAACCGGTCGAGACGAACGAGGGCGAGGGCGACTTCCTCCTGGTCGGCAACGTGATCCTCGCCGGCACGGGCTTCCGGAGCGACGGCGCGAGCCACGACGAGCTCGCGCGGATCACCGGCCGGGAGGTCGTCACGCTGAACCTCGTGAACCCGAGCTTCTACCACCTCGACACCGCGATCGCGGTCCTCGACTCCCGAGCCGGGCAGGAGCACATCGCCTACCTGCCGAGCGCCTTCGACGGGCCCTCGCTCGAGGTCCTGCGGGAGCGCTACCCCGACGCGATCCTCGTCTCCGAGGAGGACGCCGCGGTGCTGGGCCTCAACTCGTACAGCGACGGCCGCAACGTCGTGATCGCGGCCCGCGCGACCGGGTTCGAGCGCCAGCTGCGCGAGGCCGGCTACCACCCGATCGGCGTCGACCTCTCCGAGCTGCTGCTCGGCGGCGGCGGCGTGAAGTGCTGCACGCTCGAACTGCGCCGCTGATCCGGCTACGATTCCGCAGAACCCCACCCGCACGCCCCCACCCCCGAGGGAACGACGATGGCACCTGCGAACACCGACCAGAACCCCGCCGCCAAGGCGCTCGGCGCCGCCAAGCAGCTCGCCGCCCGAGCCGGGCAGGCGACGCGCGAACGGCTGCGCACGCTCCGCCGGAAGAACACGACGACGGATGCCGCGGCCCCCGCGGCCGCTGAGCCGCCCGTGTCGCCCGCAGGAACGGTCGACCCGGCCGAGGCATCCGTCGCCGCCGCGCCGGCTGCGCCCGAGCCCGCCGGTGCAGCCGCGCCGGCGCCCGCGCCCGCCGCAGTGAAGCCGGCCACCGCGAAGCCGGCGACGACGAAGAAGCCCGCGACCAAGCCCGGAGCGAAGCCCGCGGCGAAGCCGGGCGCCAAGCCGGCGGCGTCCGACCTCGCGTCGCGCACCGTCCCCGAGCTGCGCGCGCTCGCGAAGGAGCGCGGTGTGACGGGCTACTCGCGCATGACGAAGCCGCAACTGCTCGAGGCACTCGCGGGCTGACGTCCGCGGCCGCCGCCGGCCCTCCCTAGGACGCGACGAACGTCAGCAGCGCCGCGTTGACCTCCTCGGCGTGCGTCCACAGCATGCCGTGCGGCGCACCCTCGATCTCGATGTACTCGGCCGAGGGCACGAGCGGACGGAAGCGCCGGGCGGTGGCGTCGATCGGCAGGATCCGGTCGGCGGTGCCGTGCACGATGAGCACGGGTACGTCGATGCGGTCGATGTCGGCCCGGAAGTCCGTCAGCCACGTGTCGACCGCGGCCGACGCGGCGTACCAGCCCGCTCCGGCCGCGGTCGCCCAGCCGGCGCGGACGGCGGCCTCGGAGATGCGCGAGCCGAGGTTCTCGTCGAGGTTGTAGAAGTTCCCGAAGAAGCCGTCGAACCAGGCGAACCGGTCGGCCTCGGCCTGCGCCTTCAGCCCGTCGAAGTCGGGCGCGGCACCGTCGGGGTTGTCGTCCGTCTGCCGCAGGTACGGCTCCAGCGAGCCGAGGAACGCCGCCTTCGCGACGCGTTCGCTGCCGTACGCGCCGAGGTAGCGGCCGACCTCGCCCGTGCCCATCGAGAAGCCGACGAGCGTGGCATCCGTCAGTTCGAGCGCATCGAGCAGCGTCTTCAGGTCGGCGGCGAACGTGTCGTAGTCGTAGCCGATCGTGGGCTTCGACGAGCGGCCGAAGCCGCGACGGTCGTACGTGACGACCCGGTAGCCGGCGCCGAGCAGGACGCGCGCCTGCTTCTCCCACGACGCGCCGTCGAGCGGGTAGCCGTGGATGAGGACGACGGGTCGCCCCCCGCCGTGGTCCTCGTAGTAGAGCTCGATCGGCGCGGAGTTCTCGGTTCCGACGGTGATGTACGGCATGTGCGTTCTCCCCCTGGGTCGTGGTGCCGCCGCAAGTCCAGCACCAGGCGACCGGTCGGACAAGGCCCCCACCGCGGATGCCCCGGCCACTGCCCGCGCGCCGCGAACGGGTGTAAGGTGCGGGGCCATGCGAGACGACGATCGTCCGATGGGGGAGAGCGACGGATCGGCGGCCGGGGCGGACGCGAGCGCAGGGGTGACGGCGCCGCCGACCGAGGTCGGCCACCGCGACGAGCGCGCGGACCGGGGCTTCTTCGGGCAGCCGCGCGCGCTGGCGCACATCTTCGGCGTGGAGATGTGGGAGCGGTTCAGCTTCTACGGCATGCAGTCGATCCTGCTGCTGTACCTGTACTTCTCGGCGTCCGAGGGCGGCCTCGGCATGGAGCAGAGCGCTGCGGCCGGGATCGTCGGCGCGTACGGCGGTGCCGTGTACCTCTCGACGATCCTCGGCGCGTGGATCGCCGACCGCATGCTCGGCAGCGAGCGCGTGCTCTTCTTCTCGGCGATCGTCATCATGTGCGGCCACATCGCGCTCGCGCTCCTGCCCGGGTTCCTCGGCGTCGGCGTCGGCCTCGTGCTCGTGGCGTTCGGCTCGGGCGGCCTGAAGGCGAACGCCACGAGCGTGGTCGGCACGCTCTACTCCCGTGACGATCCGCGACGTGATGCCGGGTTCGCGCTGTTCTACCTCGGCATCAACCTCGGCGCGTTCCTCGGTCCGCTCATCACGGGGCTCCTCCAGTCGACGGTCGGGTTCCACTGGGGCTTCGGCGCGGCGGCGGTGGGCATGGCCATCGGGCTCATCCAGTACTCCTTCGGTCGGAAGGGCCTGCCGCCCGAGGCATCCGTCGTGCCGAACCCGCTGCCGCGGGAGCGTCGGGGACTCGTCGTCGGCATCGCGATCGCGGCGGTGATCCTCGTCGCGGCGCTCGTGCTCACGCGGCTCGTGACCGCGGAGAACCTCGTGACGTGGGTGATCGGCGCCACGGTCGTCGCGGCCGTGGCGTACTTCTTCGTGATCCTGACGAGCCGGGCGGTCAGCGCCGTCGAGCGCAGTCGGGTGTTCGGCTTCATCCCGCTGTTCATCGCGAGCGTGGCGTTCTGGTCGCTCTACCAGCAGCAGTTCACCGTGCTGACGATCTACTCCGACGAGCAGCTCGACCGGAACCTGTTCGGCTGGGAGATGCCCATCTCGTGGGTGCAGTCGATCAACCCGGTGTTCATCATCCTGCTGTCGGGCGTGTTCGCGGCGATCTGGACGAAGCTCGGCGACCGGCAGCCGTCGACCCCGGTGAAGTTCGCGCTCGGCACGACCGTCATGGGCGTCGCGTTCCTGCTGTTCCTCCCGTTCGCGGGCGGAGGGGCGCACTCGACGCCGCTGCTCGCGATCGTCGGCATCCTGTTCGTGTTCACGGTGGCCGAGCTCCTGCTCTCGCCGGTGGGCCTGTCGGTGGCGACGAAGCTCGCGCCGGAGAAGTTCCACACGCAGATGGTGGCGCTGTTCTTCCTCTCGGTCGCGCTCGGGACGGCGATCGCCGGGCAGTTGGCCGAGTTCTACTCGGCCGTGCCCGAGGCGACGTACTTCGGGGTGCTCGGCGCGATCGCGATCGTGCTCGGCGGCGCGCTCGCACTGGCCACCCGCCCGGTGCTGCGGCTCATGCAGGGGGTGCGCTGACGCGGTTCGCCGCCCGCAACCGCGGCCCGGTACGATTCCCTGACATGTCGTCGCGCGCGGAGGAGGAGCCGGTGAACGGACCTCTCGTCGTGATCCCCACGTACGACGAGCGCGAGAACCTGCCGGGGATCGTCGCGCGCGTGCGCGCCGCCGTGCCGGCCGCGACGGTGCTCGTCGTCGACGACGGATCGCCCGACGGCACCGGCGAGCTCGCCGACGAGATGGCGGCAGCAGACGCCTCGCTGCACGTGCTGCACCGGCGCGGCAAGAAGGGCCTGGGGGCCGCGTACCTCGCCGCGTTCGAGTGGGCGCTCGAGCGGGGGTTCGACCCGATCGTGCAGCTCGACGCCGACGGCTCGCACCTGCCCGAGCAGTTGCCGAACCTGCTCGAAGCCCTCGACGCGACGGATGGCGCGGGGCCCGCGCCGGATGTCGTCATCGGCTCGCGCTGGGTGCCCGGCGGATCGGCCGTGAACTGGCCGCGCTGGCGGGTGTGGCTCTCGAAGACCGGCAGCACCTACTCGCGGTGGATGCTCGGGCTGCCCGTGAAGGATGCGACCGCCGGGTACCGGGTGTATCGCGCTGGCGCGTTGCGCGCCCTCCACCTCGAGGACGTGCACACGAGGGGGTACGGCTTCCAGGTCGACATGACGTGGCACGCGGTCACGGCCGGGCTCCGGGTCGTCGAGGTGCCGGTCACCTTCGTCGAGCGGGAACGGGGGCGTTCGAAGATGAGCGCGGCGATCGTGTTCGAGGCGATGGGCCGCGTGACGGCGTGGGGCATCGCGCGACGATTCCGTCCGATGCGTCAGGCGAGGCTGGAGGCCAACCAGGATCGCAGGCCGTCGCGCGCCTGACCTCGCGCGCCCGCGAGCCCGAGGTCGTCACCGGATCCTCCGGCGACCAGGCGCGGAACGGAGTCGAGCACGCCGCCGCCGAGGTGCGGTCGGTTGTCGCGGAACGCGGCCTCGATGTCGGCGACGAGGGGCGCCCACCATCCGCCGACGACGACCACGTCGGGATCGACCGTCGGGACGGTGACCTGCAGGGCCCGACCGATCCAGAGCGCGGCGTCGAGCCACGCCCACCGGGCGCGGTCCTCCGACTCGGCGATCCGCTCGGCCAGTTCGGCGATCGCCGCCCTGCGGCCGTAGGTGAGCTCGAACTCCTCGAGCTCGGCCCTGGCGAGCACGACATCGGGTGCGGCGACGGTGGCGAGGCATCCGCGCTGGCCGCATGCGCACCTGACGCCGTTCGGCACGACCGGGAGGTGGCCGAACGTGGCCGCGAGCCCGTGCGCACCGGGGTAGCGCTCCCCGCGCACGACGATCGCGGCGGAGACCTGGGCGTCGCCGGAGACGTGCAGCACGATCTCGTCGGGCCGTTCGGCGGCGTCGCTCGCGGCGCGGGCGGACGCGGCCGCCCGGAGCGCCGGCGGGGCGACCAGGTCGTGCTCGATGCCGGCGAGAACCTCTGACCTGGCGCGGAGCGCCGCGAGGAGGTCGACCGGTTCGAGGCCGAGCGTGGCGTCGCCGATCGCGAGCGCGGGTTCGCCGACGACGGCGCCCTGCACGAGGAACGTGGCGTCCGCGATGCGCCGCCCGTCGCGTTCGGCCTGCGCGATCGCCCGGTCGACGACGACCGCGAGCGCGTCGAGCGGTGCGGCGCTGGATGGCCGAGGGTCGTCGTCGGCGATCGCGACGGGCTCCTCGTAGCGTGCGATCTCCGTGCCGTCGAGGTCGGCGAGCGTGGCGACCGCGTCGTCCGCGGCGACTCCCGCGGTGAGCAGCAGCCGGTCGGCGATGGCCAGTCGGAGCCGCCCGTGGCGCCCGTCGCGTTCCTCGCCTCCGGTCTCCGGGTCGACGAGCACGCCGGCGTCGACCATGCGAGCGACCAACCCGGAGACGGCGGTGCGGCCGAGGCCGGTCGCGCCCGCGAGCTCGGCACGCGTGGCGCTGCCGTTGGTGAACAGGTGGTCGACGATCCGCGCGGCATGGTCGGCGCGTCCGGCCCGGTTCGCCGCGATGCTCTCAGGTGGAAGGTGGGCTGCGGTGGCGCCGGGCTGCGTCATTGCGCCAGCATGACGGCTCGGCGCAGCGTGCGAGAAGTGCCCCGTTCGGGGGTCGCCCGGGCCCGGACGCCTCCCGGCTCCTCCCGACCGTGCCGTTCCGACCGTCGGACGCCGGCTCATGAGACGCTGGCGTCATGCGGCGACTGGCCTTCGGCATGAACGTGAGCCTGGACGGCTTCATCGCCGGGCCAGGCGACGACCTCGGCTGGAGCGTGCCGAGCGACGAGCTGTTCCAGTGGTGGTCCGACCGGGTGGCCTCGACGGGACTGGCGCTGTACGGGCGGAGGCTGTGGGAGGGGATGAGCTCCCACTGGCCGACCGCCGACCAGCGGCCCGATGCCACGCCCGCGACGATCGAGTTCGCCCGCCGCTGGCGCCGCATGCCGAAGGTCGTGTTCTCCTCGACGATCACCGAGGTCGACTGGAACGCACGCCTGGTCTCGGGCGACGCGGTCGCCGAGATCACGAGGCTCAAGGCCGAGGACGGCGGCCCGATGGACATCGCCGGTGCCACCCTCGCCGCGGCGGCCATGGCGGCAGGGCTGATCGACGAGTACGCGATCGTCACCCATCCGGTCCTGGTGGGCGGCGGCACGCCGTTCTTCGCACCCCTCGACGACCGGGTGGACCTTACCCTGCTGGAGACGCGGACGTTCCCGGGCGGCGTGCTCCTCGCGAGGTACGAGACCAGGCGCTGAGCGCCAGGCGACGACCCGGGCGACGAGACGCGGCCGACCGGTCGGGCGCGTCACACCCCGGCGAGCGGCCGGGCCGAGGCGTACGCGTCGGGCATCGTGGCGATCGTCGAGCCGTAGAGCCGCGCCGGGAACGCCTCGCCCGCGGCGGTCGGCCAGGCCGGGTCGGCGCCGCCGGCGAACGCGACGACGTCGGCGTGGAGCCGGTCGGCGAGACCCTGCGGCGGCCGCACGCCCGCGACCGCGAGGACGTGGCCCTCCGACAGGACGTCGAACAGGAACGGCACGTCGAGGCAGTGCACCGCCGCGCCGGACACGGGCGACTGCCACGAGAACCGGTACGCCCACGTGGCCGCCGGGGCCGCGCCATCCGTCGCCGCCACGGTCGCCCCGAGCTCGCGCGCCGCGACCGTGCGCACGAGCGGGGCGCGGAACAGGCGATCGCTCACGTATCGGCCGAGCACGGCGGCCGTGCCGTGCAGGCCCTCGCGGCGGTTCGCCTCGAGCCATTCCGAGCGTCGCGGCTCGACGAGGCCGAGGCGCTTCAGGGCGGGCTTCCGCGGCACCCATCGCATCCGACCGGCCGCCGCGCGGAAGGCCGCCGAGAACTCGTCGTCGGTGGTGCCGAGCACGAGCGGCACGGATGCGCCGACGCCCGAGGCGAGCGACGAGGGCGTGGTCGCGGGGACCACGTCGCCGTCGACGACCGGCCCGATCGGGAGGCCCCCGGCGACGAGCTCCGCACCTCCGCGCGTGCCGCGCGACAGGCGCAGCGCCTCGCGCTGCAGCTGCCGCACCCGCTCCTCCGACAGCGAGCGCAGCCCCTCGAGGTCGGGCCGGACGCCGCCGAGCTCACCGATCCTGCGTGCGAACGCCTGCGCACGCGTGCGCGACACGTCGGCCAGTGCGGGCGAGACCGCCCATACGCGGTGGAAGAGGCCCTGCGCCCGCGGCATCCCGAGCAGGGTCAGCACCGCTCCGCCGCCCGCGGACTGCCCGGCGATGGTCACCCGTCCCGGGTCGCCGCCGAACGACGCGATGTGGTCGCGCACCCATTCGAGCGCCAGCAGCCAGTCGAGCACGCCGCGGTTCGGGGGCGCGCCCTCGATCCACCCGAACCCGTCGAAGCCCAGGCGGTACGACACGTTCACCGTGACGACGCCATCGCGATTGAAGGTGCGGCCGTCGTACCAGGGGCTCGCGGGCGAGCCCGCGACGTAGCCGCCGCCGTGGAACCAGACCAGCACGGGCAGGCCCTCGCCGCCGCCCCCCGGCGACGGCGTGAACACGTCGACGTTGAGCGTCGCGTCGCCGGGCACCGACGGTTCGGGGATGATCGTGACCCCGGGGTCGCCGCGCTGCGGCGTCGGTCCGTGCTCGAGGGCATCCCGCACGCCCTCCCACGGGCGGGCGGGCTGCGGCGCGGCGAACCGGAGTCCGCCGACGGGCGGCTCGGCGAACGGGATGCCGAGGAACGCCGCGGAGGCACCGTGCGTCCCGGGCGCGCCCCGCCACCTCCCGCGCACCGCGCCGGCCCTCGTCACGACCTCGACGGTGGGCGCGGCTTCGGGCACGATGTCTCCTTCGGTCAGGCGTCGGCCGGTGGGGCGGCGGGCTCGAGCAGACGCAGCAGCGCCGAGACGTGCTCGGCCATGTCGATGGTCGGGTCCATGAGCCACTGGACCTGCAGGCCGTCCGCCGACGACAGGATGAGCATCGCCGCCTGCCCGGCGTCGATGTCGGTGCGGGCGGCGCCCGCGGCCTGCATGCGGCGGATGTCGTCGGCGACGAGGTCGCGGAAGGTCCGCGTGCGCTCGGCGAAGTACGCGTGTGCGGGGTGTGCCGGATCGGTGGCCTCGGCCGACAGGCGGACGTAGAGCTGGATCAGCCCGGGCACGTCGACGTTCCGCGCGATCGTCTGCCGGAACCCCTCGAACGTCGAGACCTCGCCCATCCGATCCTCGACGCGCGCCAGGTCGGTCTCGTCGCGCTTGCGGAGCACGGCGGCGAAGAGCTCCTCCTTGGTGCCGAAGTAGTGCAGGAGCCCCGCCTGGCTGAGTCCGACCGCCTCGGCGAGTTCGCGCACCGAGGCGCGCCCGTACCCCTCGCGCGCGATGACCTCGAGCGCGGCCGTGAGGATCTCCTCGCGCTTCGCGACGCCCTTCGCGTACGCCCCCCGCCGTGCCATGCCATCGATCCTAGGTTGCGCGGCCCGTTCGGCCCGTCAAGGGGTTGGGGTGGGATGCCTCGCGGCGTACGCTCCCGACAGGGCGGCCATCCCGCGGCCGCCCGTGCGACACGCGAGGGGGACGCATGCCGAAGACCGCTGCCGACCGCGACGCCCGCCGTGCGGCGAAGCGCGCGGTGAAGGACGCCGAACGGGCCGGGAAGCAGGCGCGCAAGCTCGCGTCGTCGCTGCCCGAGCCGGCGAAGTCGCGCGTGAAGTCGGCGGCCTCCGCCGAGAAGCGCCGCATCGTCATCGTCAAGCGCGAGGCCGATCGCGTCCCGTACGCCGCGCGCCGCGCGGCGAAGCGATCGTCGGCGCGGCTGGAGCGGGTCGCGGTCCGGTACGGCACCGCCGGCGGGCGCGCCTCCTCGGCCGATGCCTCGAGGAAGGGGCGTTCAGCGACGTCGATCGAGCGGCAGCGCAAGCAGGTCGAGCAGCCGTCGAAGATGGCGATCGTGAGCGGCTTCCGGACGCTGTTCACGACCATCACGACGCCCACCGACCAGGAGCGCGCGCGCAAGACCGCGAAGGAGCGCGCGGGGCGGATGCGACGGGGGGCCTGACGTGATGCCGGGGCGGCCGACGCGACGCCTCCGCGTCACCGGATCGTAAGGAACCTCCTCGATCCGGCGGAGCGGGGGACGGGCAGGGTTGAGCCATGGACACGGTGGGGATCATCGGGGGCACGGGGCTCGCCGCGTTGATCGACGGGGAGACGCAGGAGCACGCCACGCCGTTCGGTCCGGCGACGGTCACCTCCGGTGAGCTCGCCGGCCGGCCGGTCGCCTTCCTCGCCCGTCACGGCGATGGGCACACCATCCCGCCGCACCGCATCAACGCGCGGGCCAACGCCTGGGCGCTCGCCCGCCTCGGCGCGCGCGCGGTCGTCTCGACGGCGGCCGTCGGGTCGCTCCGCGCCGAGCTCCCGACGCAGTCCTGGGCGATCCCCGACCAGCTCCTCGATCGCACGTGGGGTCGCGCCGACACCTTCTTCGACGGCTCGCTCGTGCGGCACCTGCCGTTCGCCGAGCCGTTCTGCCCCGACCTCCGTCGCGCAGCGGTCGAGGCGGTGCCGGATGCCGCGCCGCGGGCGACCGTCGCGGTGATCCAGGGTCCGAGGTTCTCCACGCGGGCCGAGGCATCCGTCCTCCGGGACGCCGGCGCGGACCTCGTGAACATGACCCTCTGCCCCGAGGTGGCGCTCGCCGCCGAGCTCGGCATGGGCACCGTGACGCTGTGCCTCGTGACCGACACCGACACCGGGCACGTCGAGGACGACCCCGACGCGGTGACCGCCGAGCTCGTCTTCCGCCGCCTCGCCGAGGCCCGGCCGCGCGTGCTCGCATCGCTCGAGCGGATCGTCGCCGCGATCCCGGCGGACTACGCGCCGCGCGAGCTCATCGACGGCGACGCGATCGCCCAGGTGCTCGGACTCCCGGTGGTGCGATGACGGTCCTCGTGACCGGCGGTGCCGGGTTCATCGGCGGCGAGGTCGTGCGGCTCGCCCTCGAGCGGGGCGACGCGGTGCGGGTGCTCGACTCGCTGCGACCCGACGTGCACGCGGCATCCGTCTCGCTGCCCGACGGCGTCGAGCTCGTGCGCGGCGACGTCCGCGACCCGGGCGTGCTCGACCGGGCCCTCGTCGGGGTCGGCGCGGTCTTCCACGAGGCGGCGAAGGTGGGCCTCGGGGTCGACCTGCAGGATGCGCCCGACTATGCGGCGTCGAACGTGCACGGCACGGCCGAGCTCGTCGCGGCGATGGAGCGCGCGGGCGTCGGCCGGCTCGTGCTCGCCTCCTCGATGGTGGTCTACGGGGAGGGCGCGTACCGCGACGCCGAGGGTCGGCGCCGGCGGCCCGCCGCGCGCACGGTCGACGACCTCGATGCCGGGCGCTTCGAGCCGCGCGACCCGGAGACGGGGCATCCGCTCGCCCCCGCCCTCGTGGACGAGGACGACGCGCTCGACCCGCGGAACGTGTACGCGCTGACGAAGCTCGCGCAGGAGCACCTCGCCGCGTCGTGGGCGCGGGCGACCGGGGGGCGAGCGGCGCTGCTGCGGTACCACAACGTCTACGGACCGCGGATGCCACGCGACACTCCCTATGCCGGTGTTGCGGCGATCTTCAGGTCGACCCTCGCACGCGGCGAGGCGCCCCGCGTCTTCGAGGACGGCGCGCAGCGCCGCGACTTCGTGCACGTGGCGGACGTCGCGTCCGCGAACCTCGCGGCGGCCGACGCGCTCGGCGACCTTCCCGCCGGCACGACGCGGGCGTTCAACGTCGGGTCCGGCGTGATCACGACGGTCGGCGAACTCGCCGCGGGGCTCGCGCGGGCGATGGGCGGTCCCGCCCCCGTCGTGACGGGGGAGTACCGGCTCGGCGACGTGCGGCACATCACCGCGTCGTCCGCCCGCGCGCGCGCCGAACTCGACTGGATGCCGCGCGTCGCCCTCGCGACGGGCCTGGCCGAGTTCGCGGCGGCGGGAGCGGCACGATGAGCGGCGTCCGCCGCGGCGGGCCGCGGGTCGACCTCGTGCTCCCGTGCCTCGACGAGGAGCGGGCGCTGCCGTGGGTGCTCGGGCGACTGCCCGACGGCGTGCGTGCGATCGTGGTCGACAACGGCTCGACCGACCGCTCCGCCGAGGTCGCGCGCGAGCACGGCGCGACCGTCGTCACCGAAGCTCGGCGCGGATTCGGTGCCGCGGCCAACGCGGGTCTCGAGGCCGCGACCGCACCGCTCGTCGCCTTCTGCGACGCCGACGCCTCCCTCGATCCCGCCGACCTGCCGAGGCTCGTCCGGCTCGTCGAGGAGGGGGAGGCCGACCTCGTGCTCGGGCGCCGGCGGCCGACGAGCGGGTCGGCGTGGCCCGTCCATGCGCGGCTCGCGAACCGCGTGCTCGCCGCGCGCATGACGCGGCGCACGGGCACGCCGCTCCACGACCTCGGCCCGATGCGCGTCGGCGAGACCGCCCGCCTGCAGGCGCTCGGCATCCGCGACCGACGCAGCGGCTTCCCGCTCGAGATGGTGCTGCGGGCCGCGGCCGACGGATGGCGCATCCGCGAGCTCGACGTCCTGTATCGGCCCCGCGAGGGGCGGTCGAAGGTCACGGGGACCGTCCGCGGCACGCTCACGGCGATCGGCGACATGTCGCGCATCTTCCGCGAGGTGCACGCATGACGGCCGTGGCGGTCATCGCGAAGGAGTGCAGGCCGGGTCGTGTGAAGACCCGGCTCACGCCCCCGTTCACGCCCGAGGAGGCCGCCGCGCTCGCCGCCGCCGCGCTCGACGACACGCTGGAGGTCGTGGCCGCGCTCCCGGCCGATCGGCGCGTGCTCTACTTCGACGGCGAGGCCGTGCCGCCCGCGGCGGCCGGATTCGACGTGCTCGCGCAGTCGTCGGGCGACCTCGACGAGCGGCTCGCGCACCTGTTCGACACCGTCGACGAGCCGTTGCTGCTCGTCGGCATGGACACCCCGCAGCTCACGAGCGGCCTCGTCGCGGCGGCGCTCGCCGCGCGCGGCGACGACTCGACCGACGCGTGGCTCGGCCCGGCCGCCGACGGCGGCTTCTGGGCGCTCGCGATGCGCGACCCCGACGGCGCGGTGATCAGGGGCGTGCCGATGTCGCGCGGCGACACCGGGCGACTCCAGCTGGCGCGCCTCGAGGCCGCCGGATTCGTCGTGGGGCTGCTCGACGAGCTCACCGACGTCGACACGGCCGAATCGGCGGCATCCGTCGCGCTCGCCGCGCCGGGCACGCGGTTCGCCCGGCTGCACCGCGAACTCACCGGGGGTCGGCGATGAGCGCCCCGCCGCTCCGGCCGGCGCCCGCGACCACCGGGCCAGCAGCGCCCGACCGGACCGGGGCGAACGGCGGGGAGCCGCGACGCCGCCGCGGCCGACCGGCCGAACTCGCCGACTTCGGCGCGGGTCGCGGCGAACCCTACGTCCGCCTCCTGGCCGGGCAGGACATCGCGTCGTCGCTGTCGCTGCGCGGTGCGGACGGCACGTCCCACCGGCTCGACGCCGGCAGCTGGGTCCGGCCCGCGGGGGAGGCCGACCTGACGGTGCTCGATCGCGCGACCGGCCCGCTGCTCGACGTCGGCTGCGGTCCCGGGCGGATGCTGCACGCTGCGGGCGCGCGATCGATCCCCGCCCTCGGCATCGACGTCATGCCGCACGCGGTCGAACGCGCTCGGACGGCGGGCGGACTCGCGCTGCAGCGCTCGGTCTTCGACCGGCTCCCGCTCGAGGGGCGGTGGCGGAGCGTGCTGCTCCTGGACGGCAACATCGGCATCGGCGGCGAACCGGCCGCGCTGCTGCGGCGGTGCGCGGAGCTCGTGGCCGAGGGCGGCCAGGTGCTCGTGGAGGTCGATGCCGACGCCGACCTCGCAGTCGTCGGCCACTGCACGCTCGTCGACGACGGCGGGCGCGAGAGCTCGCCGTTCCCCTGGGCCCGCGTCGGCTGGGCGGTCGTGGCCGCGCTCGCGTCCGACGCGGGGCTCGTGGTCGTCGAGCACTGGGACGCCGCGGGGCGTCACTTCGTGCGGGCGGTTCGCTCTGCTCGGAGGAGCCTCGTGCGCGAGACGCGCAGCGCGATCGCGGCGACCGCCAGCAGCACCGCCCAGATGACCGCGAGCGCGATGCCGTAGGAGCCGACGAGGATCGTCGGGTTCGGGGTGCCGAGGGTCGAGGCGACGAGCGCGGGCACCGTGATGGCGGTCAGGACGGCGCCCACGACGAGCGCGCCCTGCGCGACCGCGACGCCGCGATCCCCGACCCGCGCGCGCACGCGTGCGGCGCCGAGCCCGACCGCGACGACCACGGGGGCGACGACGCCGTCGTGGAGCAGGATCGCGGCGCCCACCCACACCATGATGCCGAGCCAGCGCGACGGCGAGATCTCGGTCAGCACGAGGAACCCGCCGAACGCGGCGAGCCCGAGGCCGACGCCGATGACGGCGATGCGCGCCGCCCTCACGAGGTCACCTCGATCCGCCGCAGCCACTTGGTCTGCATGACGCCCGGCCGACCCGGCGCGATCATTCGGGCCGGGTAGCCGTGGTCGACGTCGAGCGTGCCGCCGTTCAGCTCGAGCGCGACGAGCGTGAGCGGGTCGCGCGCGTACTGCGGCGGCATCTCCGTGCGCGCGAACGCACCGCGCTCCTGGAGGCTCTCGATCCGCAGCGGTGCCGTCGGCTCGCCGGCATCCGCCGCGGCCAGCAGGTCGACGAGGCGCACGCCGCGCCACGTCGCCGACTGGCTCCACCCCTCGACGCACGCGATCGGCAGCACCTCCTCGGCCTGCGGCAGGGCGCGGAGGTCGTCGAGCGTGAAGTCGATGGAACCCGACGGCGTCGCGACCGTGAGCACCCAGTCGGGGGCGACGGCGGTCTCGGTCACGCCGGCCTGCGCGGCCGTCCGGTTGATCGGCAGGCCCTGCGGGCCGACGCCCATCCGTCGCGGTGCGAGCACGTTGAGCGGTGCGAGCGCGGGCACCGTCTGCCCGGCCGTCAGGGCGACGGCGGATGCCGCGGCCGCGCCGACCGCGCCGAGGAATCCACGACGCGACACGAACCGTCCCGTGGCATCCGCCCGGTCGTCGGCCGGTCGGCGCCACACCTTCACGATCACCGGCAGCTTGACGCCGAGGTGGATCGCGAGCGCCCCGATGAGCACCCAGGCGAGCGCGAAGTGGGTCGCCCGGAACGGGAACGGGAACGCGTACCACTGCACGAGGTTCATCAGGCCGATCGTCACCTCGACGAGCGAGACGCCGACGAGCACCGCGATCGACGCGCGCTCGAGGAGGTGCGCCACGGACGTCACCGGGGGCCACGTGAACAGCCGCGGGTAGACCGTCCACAGCTTGGCGAGGAGCAGCGGCACCGCTGCGGTGCCCGTGATCACGTGCAGGCCCTGCGTCACGCGGTAGAGCTCGGCCGGTCGCGTCGGCATCGGCAGCCACGGCAGCGGGCTCTGCAGCAGGTGGCTGTAGACGCCCGTGGCGAAGCAGATGAGGAACGCGGCGCCGAGCAGCCGCCCCACCACGACCGTCGTGCGCGGCGACTTCACCGGCGGGTCGGCCGCCGCGTCGTGCGCGGCGCGCATGAGCGGCTCGAGTCGTTCGGCGATCCGGGCCGAGGCGCGTTCGGTGAAGCCGGCCATGGACCCAGTCGACCACCCCGAGGCGGCGGATGCGAGGGGCGGACCTTACGGTTCGCGGATGTGGATGTCGGTGTTCCGTAAGGTGTCCAGCCCTGCCCCGGGCGGAACCTCGTCCGTAGGCTCGGATGGTGCGCGAGGAACTGGATCCGGTGCCGACGGTCGCGGAGGACGCCGACGGCCGCCGTCGGCGTCCCGGACGGCTCGTCCCGGTCGCACCGTGGATCGGCCTCGTGGTCGCGCTCGCGCTCATCGCGCTCGCGATGATCGTGCCGCCGCTGCTCGGCCAGAGCGTGCACATCAGGTCGTTCCCGCCGTTGCACGCCGAGTGGATGCCGCGGCTCGGCCCGGGCACGCTGCCGGCCGTGCTGCTCGCGGTCGCCGCATCCGTCTGGGGCGTGCCGCTCGCGCGGCGACTCGGCTGGGGTGCCCTGCTCTGGGTGGTGTACGCCGCCGCCGTCGCGTGGATGGTCGCGCTCGCGACCGTCGACGGCTGGGACGGGATCGGGCAGGTCCTCGAGCACAAGTACGAGTACCTCGGCACGGCACGCGAGGTCGACGACTTCGGCGCGACCCTCCGCGACTACGTCGCGCACATCCCGCTCGACTCGGAGGACAACTGGCCGGTGCACATCGCCGGGCATCCGGCGGGCGCGCTGCTGTTCTTCGTGGTGCTCGTCAGGCTCGGTCTCGGCGGGGGGCTCGCGGCCGGGTTCGTCGTGCTCCTCATCGGTGCGACCGCGGCGCTCGCGGTACTCACGCTGCTCCGTCGGTTCGGGGCCGAGGAGGCCGCGCGCCGGGCGGCGCCGTTCCTGGCGATGGGTCCCGCGGCGATCTGGTTCGCGGTCTCGGCCGACGGCATGTTCGCCGCGGTCGCCGCCTGGGGGCTCTGCGCGCTCGGCTTCGCCGCGACCGCCCGTCGCCGCCGGGCGATGGTCGCGTGGAGCGTGCTCGCGGGCCTGCTGCTCGGCTACTGCGTGATGCTCTCGTACGGGCTGCCGATCCTCGGCATCCTCGCGCTCGCCGTGCTCGCGCTGGGCCGTCACTGGTGGCCGCTGCCCATCGCCGCGGTCGCGGCGCTCGCCGTCGTGTTCGCCTTCGCGGCGTTCGGCTTCGCCTGGTGGGAGGCGTTCCCCGTGCTCGTCGAGCGCTACTGGGACGGCGTCGCGAGCCGCCGGCAGTTCACCTACTGGGTGTGGGGCAACCTCGCTGCGCTCGCCATCAGCGCCGGGCCGCTCGTCGGCGCCGCGATCGCCGCGACGGGTGCGCGGGCGATCGGCTGGCGTTCCGAGGCCCGCCCCGAACGCGTGGCGATCGTGCTCGCGCTCGCCGCGGCCGCGACGATCGTCGCCGTCGACCTGTCGCAGATGAGCAAGGCCGAGGTCGAGCGCATCTGGCTGCCATTCGTGCCCTGGCTCCTCGTCGGCACCGCACTCCTCACCGAACGCTGGCGTCGTGCCGGCTTCGCCGGCCAGCTGGCCTTCGCGCTCGTGGTGCAGCACCTGCTCGTCACGAGCTGGTGAGGTCGCGCGAACGGGCCCGGTCGCGCGAGATCGAGGTGACGCACCCCTTCGGCCACGGGCTCTCGTACACGACCTTCGAGTACGGCGACGCCGTCGTCACCTCCGACGACGACGGCCTCCTCGTGCTCGTGCCCCGTGACGAACACGGGCGACCGCGACGGCGCCGAGGTCGTGCAGGTGTACACGTCGCTGCCCGGCTCGACGGTCGCGCGTGCGCCCCGCGAGCTCACGGGCTTCGCCAAGGTCGCGCCGGCGGCCGGCGAGCAGCGCGACGTCGAGGCCGACCCCGTGCGCATCCCGCTCACGATCGAGTCCACGATCAGCGAGGTCATGGCGCACCCCGTCGCCGGGCCGATCGTCGGTCAGGCCCTCGCGGCGATGGCGGCCGACCTGCTCGGCGGAGGAGAGCCGACGGGCGAGGACGCCGCCGACCGGCCGGCCGAGACCGCCGGCGGGCTGGGCTCGACGCCGAGGGCATGATGCAGATGATGGGTGAAATGCCCATCGGCCGCGCCGCGATGTTCCCGGGTCCGACGAGCGCGCCGGGCCTCGTGCGTCAGCGGCGTTCCTCGGCGACGGCGTTGCCGCCGTCGACCGCGAGCAGCTGGCCGGTGACGTACGACGCACCCGGGCTCGCGAGCCACGCGATCGCCGAGGCGACCTCGTCGGGGCGCCCGCTCCGCCCGACCGGCACGAGCAGTCCCTCCTCGGCCTCGCTCGGCAGCTGGCTCGCGGTCGCGATCCAGCCGGGCGCGACGGCGTTCGCGGTGATCCCCGACAGCGCCTCGTCGACTGCGAGCGCTCGGACGTAGCCGAGCATGCCCGCCTTCGCGGTCGCGTAGCCGACGTCGCCGCGCGAGGCCATGAGTGGACCGGACACGCTCGACACGCAGATCACGCGCCCCCACCCCGTCTCGCGCATGCCGGGGAGCATCGCACGGGTCAGCAGGAACGCCGTCGTGAGGTTCATCGCGAGGCCCGCGTTCCAGTCGGCGAGCGACATCGTCCCGTCGCCGTGCAGCATCTCGGGGTCGCCCGTGGCGATCATGCCCGCGTTGTTCACGACGATGGTGGGGCGGATGCCTCCTGCCGCGAGCTCGGCCGCGAGGTCGTCGACGTGCTCCTCGAGGTCCAGTCGCGCGATGAGGCCGGTCGCGGTGATGCCGGCGCGACGCAGTTCCTCGGCGCGCTCGTGCACGCGCTCGCTCGTCGCCGTCAGCACGACCCCGGCGCCGAGCTCTCCCAGCGCCTTGGCGGTCGCGAATCCGATGCCCTCGCGGCTGCCGGCGCCGCTGACGATCGCGACTCGTCCGTCGAGGTTCCATGCGGCGGGAAGGTCCATGCCGTCATCCTAGGCAGGCGTGCCGCCGTCCTGGTCAGGGCAGCGGCACCACGCACGCGGGCGCGCGGAGCGCGAGCGCCTCGCGGGCGGCGCCGGTCACGAGGTCGACCTCGACCAGCGCATCGCCGAGCTGCGCCGCCACGACGACCGTGCGGTCGTCGAGGTGCGCGTGGTGGCGAGGCCACGCCGAACCGATCGGCAGCTCCGCCGCCAGGCGCGGGCGCGCGGCATCCGTCGCCTCGAACACCGAGACCGCGTCCTGGCCGCGCACGAGCGCGGTCAGCAGCCGACCCGACGGGGCGCGGTCGAGGTGCGACGGCTGCACGACGGCGTCTCCACCCGGGTCGGCGACCGTCGGCTCGCTGCCGGTCGGCCCGACGCTCGACGCGTCGAGCTCGAACGTGTGCAGGCGACCGTCGAGCTCGCCGACCACGTGCATCAGCCCGCCACCGACGAGCATGTGCCGAGGGCCGGTTCCGGGCGGCAGCTCGAGCGTGCGCACGATCCGGAGCGCGGGGCCCGCGTCGTCCGGCTCGCGTTCGATCCGGATCTCGTGGATCGCGTCGCCGCCGAGGTCGCTCACGAGGTGCGTGCCCCACGGCGTCGCTGCGAGCTGGTGCGCGTGCGGGGCCTCCTGCCGGTCGGCGATCGGCCCGGTGCGGTGGGGGAGCGCCAGCGTGACCGGCCGGCCGAGCTCGCCCGAGGGCTCGAACGGCACGGCCGTGACCGAGCCGCCCGTGTAGTTCGCGACGAGGAGCACGCCCTGCTCGGCCGCGACGACCAGGTGGCACGGATCGGCGTCGCCGTGCTCGACGACCGCGATGGGCGCGATCGCGTCGCCGTCGAGGCGGAAGCTCGCCACCGAACCGGACGAGTCCTCCTGGACCGCGAACGCCAGGTAGCCGGAGCGGGCGACGAACGACGGGTTCGAGGCCGCCGCCGACGTCACGATCCGCCACGCGCCGTCGGCCGAGCGCTCCGCGAGGTGCACCGATGGCGCCGGTCCGTCGGGGGTGTACGACCCGAGGAGGAATCGGCGGCTGCGGGGCTCCAGGGGCGCTGACATGGTTCAGACCCTAGTCGGCACCCGATCCGCCACCTGCTCGGCGGCCGCCGCGACCGGGCGCGCGACCGGCACGAGCCGGGTGAGCTGCGTGACGTGCTTCGGCGTCAGCTCGTCGAGCGTCGCGACCTCGAGCAACTTCATGGTGCGGACGATCTCGCTGCGGAGGATCTCGATGGTCTTGTCGACGCCGCGACGCCCGCCGGCCATGAGGCCGTAGAGGTAGGCGCGGCCGACCAGCGTGAAGCGGGCGCCGAGCGCGATGGACGCGACGATGTCGGCGCCCGACATGATGCCGGTGTCGACGTGGACCTCCATGTCGCCGCCGACCTCGCGGACGACGTCGGGAAGCAGCAGGAACGGCACGGGCGCACGGTCGAGCTGGCGGCCGCCGTGGTTCGAGAGCACGACGCCGTCGACGCCGCGGTCGGCGAGGAGCTTCGCGTCCTCCACGGTCTGCACGCCCTTCACGACGATCTTCCCCGGCCAGATCTGCCGGATCACGTCGAGGTCGTCGAACGAGATGGTCGGGTCCATGGCGGAGTCGAGGAGCTCGCCGACCGTACCGCCCGTCGACGAGAGCGAGGCGAACTCGAGCTTCGGTGTGGTGAGGAAGTTGATCCACCACGCGGGCCGCGGGATCGCGTTGACCACGGTGCCGAGCGTCAGCTGCGGCGGGATCGAGAAGCCGTTCCGCTTGTCGCGCAGTCGCGCGCCCGCGACGGGCGTGTCGACCGTGAAGAACAGGGTGTCGAAGCCGGCCGCCGCCGCGCGCTCGGCGAGGCCGTACGAGATCTCGCGCTGCTTCATGACGTAGAGCTGGAACCAGTTGCGGCCGTTCGGGTTCGCGGCCTTCACGCCCTCGATCGAGGTCGTGCCGAGCGTCGACAGGGTGAACGGGATGCCCGCGGCTCCCGCGGCCCCGGCGCCGGCCTCCTCGCCCTCGGTCTGCATCATGCGCGTGAAGCCGGTCGGCGCGATGCCGAACGGCAGGGCGCTCGGGCCGCCGAGCACCTCGCGGCTCGTGTCGACGTCGGGCACGTTCCGCAGGATCGAGGGGTGGAACTCGATGTCGAGGAACGCCTGGCGCGCGCGGGCGAGGGAGATCTCGGCCTCGGCCGAGCCCTCGGTGTAGTCGAACGGCGCCTTCGGCGTGCGGCGCTTGGCGATCGCGCGCAGGTCGGCGATCGTGAGCGCCTTCTCGAGGCGCCGGTCGGTCGGGTTCAGGGTCGGCGTCTTGAACTTCATGAGCTCGGCGAGCTCGCGGGGGTTCGGCAACTGGCGCTGGACCATGCTGTGCTCTCTTCCTACGGGTGGGCGGGCGCGTCGGGTGCGCCGGCGTCGGGGGTTCGGTCGTCGGCGGGGGCGTCGGCGTGCGGCGCGGGGGAGATCTCGGCGTAGTACCCCGAGATGTGGTCGTGGATGCGCGTGCGCGCGGCCGGGGCATCCGCTGCCCTGATCGCCTCGAGCACGCCGCGGTGCTCCAGGCGCAGCCGTGCGGACGTCGTCGCCCAGTCGGCGATGCGCCCGTGGCCCGCGAGCGCGTAGCCCTCGATGCCGCTGCGCAGGCCCGCCATCGTCGCGGTCACGACCTGGTTGCCGGATGCCTCGGCGAGGGCGAGGTGGAAGGCGGCGTCGAGCGCGAGGAACTCGGCCGGGTCGAGGTCGGGGTCGTCCATGGCGTCGAGCAGTCGCTCGGCGGCCGTGAGGTCGGGGGCGGATGCCGCGGCGAGGTCGCCCGCGACGTGGGTCTCGAGGAGCAGGCGGGTGGCGACGATGTCGCCGACCGGGAAGCCGCTCGCGGCGACCTGCAGTCGCATGAGCGCGCTCATGCCGCCACCGGGCGTGGCGATGATGATCGCGCCCGCGGTCGGCCCCGATCCGGTGTGCGTGCGGATGAGCCCGAGCACCTCGAGCACGCGCAGCGCCTCGCGCACGCTCGATCGGCCGACCCCGAGGTCGGCGGCGAGTTGGCGCTCGCCCGGGAGGCGGTCGCCGGGGGCGAGCTCGCCGTGGAGGAGCTTCCGCTCGACGTGCTCGAGCACGGCCTGCCACGCGCGCGGCTCGATCGAGCGGGCGGATGCCTCGTCGCCCATGCCGTCTCCCTCGCGCGTTCCGGTTCCGGCGCTCCGGCCGTGTCCGTGTGTGGTCAGACCACAGCGTACCAGATGTGGTCAGACCACATTTCCGCCTGTCATCGATCGGACAGCGGGCGGAGCCGACTCATTCGCTCGTCGGCGACTCGTCGTCGAGCAGCCCGCCGCTGACCCATGACCGAAGCTCCTGGAGGCCGGCTGCATCGAACTCGATGCGGGCACCGCCGCAGAGCGACTCCACATTCCGCGTCCACGCCGCTGCGACATCGGACAGCGAGAGTGCGCTGCGCAGATCGAGGTCCGAGTACTGCAGACCCCGTATGACGAAGCTGATCGCAGTCCGACCCACCGGCTCCCCGGCGACACCGCATTCGTCCCGCACGCGCTTGGATGTCACGTTGATGTCGAGCGGGTGCACCGCGAGATCGCGGTGCAGCGTCGTGAGTACCCGGCGATACGCCGACCTGGTCAGCCGCGGCACGTCGGTGACCTGGGTCACCTCGCGCTGCAATGCCGTGAAGGAGTCCACGTGTGCGACGAGTCGGGCGGGCGCGCCGCCGGCCCGCAGCTCCGACGACCCGGGTGCGGGAGAGTCCGGTGCGGCCGTCGCCGACGAGTGAACCGCGACGTCCGTCGAGGGCTCGGTAGCGGCGGTGCCGACGACCCCGAGGTCTGCTCGGCTGAACCGTGCCGCGTCCCAGGCCCAGCCCGGCGCTGAGGAGTCGATTCCGATGTCGGCATCGGATGCGGCGAGCCAGGCGCGGAACGAGCCGTACTCCCCCCAATCGCGCGTGAGCGTCGGATCGGAGATTCGCGCGCGGTGGGCCAGGGTCGCGAGATCCACCGGGCCGTCCGCGGTCCTCAGGAACTCGAGCACCGTGCGTCGCCCGACGGAGTCCACGACCGAGTCCGGCCTTGAGGTCATCACCGACTTGGCCGTACGGGAGGCGATGAGTTCGAGCAGGTCGTCCGCCTGCACGACCTGGTCTGCGACGGCTCGGTAGGCACTCGCGACGGGACCGGCCACGACGACGCTCGTCCACCGATCCGCGGCGCGGAGCCTTCGCACGAGCGAGGTGAAGTCGGCATCGGCCGACGCGATGAAGAACTCGTCGACGTGCGTGGACCCCTGCAACACGTCGACCACATCGAGCACGAGATTGATGTCGGCGCTGCTCTTGCCCTGCTGCGTGAGTGACGGGCAGTCGATGACGCCGAATCCCGCCCGGGACCAGGACGCCCGATACCGGGAGAAGCCGGTCGGGTTCAGGTAGCAGTTGCGGACGAGGAAGCGTCGAGCACGCCCGTCCCCCTCGGTGATCGCGTCGACCCAGGCAGCGGGGTCGGTGGCGAAGCGCTCGGCCGCATCCACGTCGATGCGACGCAGGCCGAGGTAGATGTTGTCGAAGTCGACGAACAGCGCGGCGCGTCGGATCCCGGTTCCCGTCATGAGTCGATGATGCCGAGCGCGACGCCGTGTTCGCCAGAGGCGGCGGTTGCAGTGGAAGCTCTCGACGGCACGTCGGTGGATCACCCTCGGGCGTCCGATCCACGGGCCGATGGTCCTTGCCGCACCGGGCCGTCCGCGCAACGCTGGCTGCATGAGCGCATACGCGAATCCGGAACGGCCTCAGGAACGGCTGAGCGATGCCGAGCGAGAGGAGGCCGTCGGCCACCTCATGACGGCACAGGCCGAAGGGCGGATGACGACCGCCGAACTGGCCGAGCGGACCGCGTCGGCGCGGGCGGCCGTGACGCGCGGCGACCTCGCGCCGCTGTTCGCCGACCTGCCGGCGGACGCCCCCGGACCCGCCGCCCCGACCGTGTCGGAGCCACCCCTGACCTGGGCGCCCGTCCCCGAGCCGACGGCGCCGATGGGACGACGCTCCCGAGCCCTCGGCGGTCGGGTCGGCGACACGATCATGGCGCTCTCGCCGTTCATCGCGCTCCTGCTGTTCTTCGGCTTCGGCTTCTGGGTGCCCGGCGGGTTCACCTGGTCGTGGCTGTTCTTCTTCCTCATCCCGATCACGGGCATCATCGTCTACGGCGGCGGGTCCGCGAAGGAACGCGACCGCTGATCGGGGCGTGCTGACCGGAACCCAGGGACTGGCGCGAGCGCGCGGTTCCGGTCAGCCCTTCTTCGGCCGGATGCGCACGCGGTTCTGGCCCGACGTCTCGTCGAGCTCGACCACGCCGCCGCGCGACTTCAGGAAGTCGGTGAACGACGCGAACCCGAGGCGCCGCTCCTGGAACGACGGATCCATCCGGAGCATCTGGTTCTTCACGGCGCCGCTCGGCTGCCATTCCTCGTCGGACTTCGCGCGCAGCAGTTCGAGTGCCTTCAGCAGCAGTCGACCCGGGTTGCGCGTGGTGCCCGCGGGCGCCTCGTCGTTCGCCTCGCCCGGGGCCATGAACTGCACGGCCGTCGTCGGCGCTGTCGCCTTCTCATCGGCGGCGGCGTCGTTCGAGGCGTCGGCGGATGCGGCATCCGTCGCCTTCTTCGACGATGCTCGCCGTCGGCGCGGCGCCGCGTCCTCCTCCTTCGGCGCCTCCGACGGCTCCGACTTCTTCGCGGACCCGGTCGCGGACCTGCCGCCGCGCGGCGATGCGCCCTGCGCCTGCGCCGCGCCCGCCTCGTCGTCGGCCACCGCGGCATCCGTCGCCAGCAGCGCGTCGTAGTCGGCGTACTCGTCGCATGCCGCCGTGAGCGCGCGGCTCGTGCCGCCGGCGACGCCGATGCCGACGACGTAGCGGCCGAGGCGCTTGGCCTTCTGGGCGAGCGCCACGTAGTCGGAGTCGCCCGCGACGATCACGATGTGCGAGAGGTCGTCGATGCGGAACATGTCCTCGACCGCGTCGACCGCGAGCCGGATGTCGGCGCCGTTCTTCGTCGCCGAGAGCGGGAAGAGCTGCACGAGGTCGACCGCTCGGTCGATGAGCTGGCCGCGATAGCTCGCGTTCACCGGCGTCGACCAATCGGCGTAGGCGCGTGCGATCGCGATGGTGCCGAACGTGGCGGCGAAGTCGAGGACCGCGTCGACGTCGACGGTCGCCTCCTTCAGGCGCTCGGCGGCCTTCGTGCCGGGCGAGACCGCCTTGGAGCGCGAGGTGTCCTTGCGGTACTGGCTGTCGCCGTGCAATTGGTCGTACCGCGAGATGACGATGTTGTCGAAGTCGAAGTACAGCGCGACGCGGGGTTCTGCCGAAGCGGGCATGCGGACCTTCCGTCGGGGTGTCCCTCGATCGTATGCCCGGTCGCCCGGCAGCCGACAGGGATCCGTCGGCGCGGCTCAGGCCGCCGCGGCGACCGCGTTGTGCAGCTCGTCGGCGTCGACGCCGAACCGGCCGAACCCGCCGCCGAGGTTCGTCATGAGCACGAAGCACACGTCGAGCGACGGCGTCACCCAGAACTCCGTGCCCGCCCAACCGCCGTGCCCGAACGTGTCGGTCGTGAGCAGCCCGGGCGCGGAGTGCCGCAGGTTCCACGTGAAGCCCCAGTCCTGGCCACGCGACGCGGGGTACGGCTCGAGCTTCGGCAGGCCTCCGGTGAGGGGCCGGAGCATCGCCGCCGCGGTCACGGGAGCGACGACCGCGCCGTCGTCGCGCAGCAGTGCGCCGCCGAGCGCGAGCAGGTCGGACGCGCGGCCGAGCAGTCCCGCGCCCGGATGCCGCAGCGCGGCGAACCGCGCGTAGTCGAGTCCCTGCGCGCCGGCGTCGACGGGCGCGTGCGGCGACGCGTCGGCGTCGAAGGTGAGGCCGGAGGCATCCGCTCGCCCGGCGACGTCGGCGACTGCTCGCTCCCATGGCGCTCCCGAGGCGTGCTCGATGAGCGCCGCGATGCCCTCGAACGCGATCGTGGAGTAGCGCGAGACTGTGCCTGCGGCGAAGTCGCGGCCGGGCGCGAGGAGCGACGGGCGGAGCCCCGCCGGGGTGTCGAGGGGCGGCTCGACGATGCCCGAGGTGTGGCTCGCCAGGTGTCGGAGCCGCACGACATCGTCGCGGCCGGCCCCGAAGCCGGGCAGCGCGCGCTCGAGCGGGGTGTCGGGCGTGAGGCGGCCCTGCTCGACCAGCCGCAGCGCCGCGAGCCCGACGATCGGCTTCGTGATCGAGAACAGCGGGTAGTGGTCGTCGACGGATGCCGCGCCGAACGCGTCGAGGGCGACGACGCCGTCCGCGTTCGCGACGCCGAGCACCGCGTTGGGCAGCGGCCCGTCGGCGACGTTGCGGCGGACCCAGTCGAAGGCGTGGTCGAACTGCGGCATGGGGTCGTCCTCTCGTGGTGGATGCTCAGCCCGCGCCGAATTCAGGAGCGACGAGGGGCGTGCTGGCGGGCGGGCGGGTCGGTCAGGTGCGGAGCACGACGTTGCGCGGTTCGTCGCCGCGCAGCATCCGCTCGATCTGGTCGCGGAGGAGCCGCGCCATTCTGGGCATCATCGCGGTCGTCGCGCCGCCGACGTGCGGGGAGATCAGCACGTTCGGGAGGACGAAGAGCGGGTGGCCCTCGGGCAGCGGCTCGGGGTCGGTGACGTCGAGGGCGAAACGCAGGCGGCCGGAGGTCGCCTCCGCCAGGATCGCGTCGGTGTCGGCGACCGCGCCGCGCGCGACGTTCACGACGAGCGCGCCGTCCGGGAGCGCCGCGAGGAACGCGGCATCGACGAGCCCGGTCGTCTCGTCGGAGAGCGGCACGACGACGATCACGACCTCGGCGCCGGCCAGCAGTGCGGGAAGCTCGTCGACCCCGTGGATGCGCCCGCGCCCGTCGTCGCGGGCACGGCTGGCGACGCGCGTGAGCTCGACCTCGAAGCCCGCCAGTCGATCCTCGATCGCGCGGCCCACGCCGCCGTAGCCGACGAGCAGGACGCGCCGGTCGGCGAGGCTCGCGTGCCGTGCGGGCGCCCAGCGCCCCTCGTCGGCGGCACGTACGAAGTCGGGGATGCCGCGCTGGGCGGCGATCGCGAGGCCGACCGCGAGCTCGGCGGTCGAGGTCTCGTGGACGGACGCGGCGTTCGCGAACACGTGCCCGGCAGGGAGCGCGTCGGGCACGTCGTCGTAGCCGATCGACTGCGACTGCACGAGCGCGACGTCGAGCCCGTCGAGCACGCCGAGTCGCGCCGATGCGCCCATGTACGGCGGCACGACGATCCCGATGCGACGGCCGGACGCCGCCGCCGGAGGCGGCCCCGCGAGGTCCCACTCGACGACCTCGACGCCGGCGGGCACGCCGACGGCCGTCTGCTCGAGTGCCCGGCGCAGCGTCGCCCCGGGCACGGTGACGAGGAGGTTCGGGTGGTCGGTCATGCGTCGATCCTTCCAGCGTCGGCGGTCACGGGAGTTGCTCGACCTGGGCGCGGACGATGCGCTCGACGAGGTCGTCCTGCGACGGCCCGTCTCGGGCGACCTCGTCGATGCCGTGCAGCAGCCCGTCGACGGCGAGGGAGGCCACGCCGTGGCTCAGGGCGCAGAGTTGCAGGAACGTCGTCTCGACGTCGCCATGGATGTCGCCCGCGGCGTGCACGTCGGCGACGAGGGCCCGGAGCCCGTCGAGCGCGGCGAGGCGTGCGCGGTCGAGCGTGTCGTCGCCCTGGGCGATCGCGGGCGTGCGGAAGATCGCGTCGTAGTGGGCCGGATGCCGCCGCGCGAATGCGACGAACTCGAGCGCGTCGGCGACGAGTCGTTCGCGTCCCGGCAGGTGGGCGGCGACCTCCTGCGCAGTGCAGAGCTCGTCGTCGAGCAGCGCGAGGCCCTCGATGGCGAGCGCGCGGATCATGCCCTCGCGACTGCCGAAGAAGTGGGTCGGCGCGGCGTGCGACAGGCCGGCTCGGCGTGCGACCTCGCGGAGGCCCACGTTGCTCACGCCCTGCTCGCGGGCGAGTTGCTCCAGCGCGCGGAGCAGCGCGGCGCGACCGGGGGAGCCGGCGGGACCTGCGGGTGAGGGCGCACGCGGGGGCGTGGCATCCGTCGTCGTGGTCTCGCTCATGCGCCTCCGATCCGGCCAAGGCGCTTGACATTGTCAAGTCGACCCTCGTGCCCTGCTTTACATCGTAAAGCCTTGACAATGTAAAGCGGAGGTGCCACATGGTCGACATCACGAGCGACGAGGTCTGGACGGCCATCGCGAAGGAGGAATTCATGGTCGTCGGCATGGTGTCGGTGCGCGGCGAGGCCCGCACCGCGGGGGTCATGCACCACGTGCACGACGGCACGCTGTGGTTCACGACGAACGACCGCGAGTGGAAGGCGCGCCACATCGCCGCGAACCCGTCGGTGTCGGTGACCGTGCCGATCGCGAAGCGGGTGCCGTTCATGCCGTGGACCACGGTGCCGCCGGCGACGATCACCTTCGCCGCGACGGCCGAGACCGTGCCCGCGGCCGACCTGCCGCCCGACGTGAGCCGGGCGCTGCTGCACGGGCTCGAGGTCACCGACGGAGGCGAGCGCGGTGCTCTCGTGGGCATCGGCCTGCGGCCGCGGGGCGACTTCGTGACGTACGGCGTCGGCGTGTCCGTCCTCGGCATGCGCGACACCGAACTCGCGCGCGGGCGCGCCGCCGCCCAAGCGCCCGTCCCGGCCTGAGGTCGCGGGCGCCCGGTCGCTACGATGGCCCGCATGGAGGATGCGGACGCTCCGAGCGGCACCGACCCGGCGAGCCGGCGGGGCCGGCCGCATCTGCGCCGCGGGCGCGACGACATGCCGATCGAGGAGATGGGCGAGGCGCTGAAGGAGCGCGTCTACGCGACCTTCACGGGTCTCGCGATCGTGCTCGTGCAGCACGAGAACGCGGACCACATCACCGCCGGACGCGCCACCCTCACCCTGCTCGTCGGAATCGTCGCGATCACCGCGGCCGGGTTCGTCGCCGACGTGATCTCCCACCTCGTCGTGCACGGCGACTTCCCCCGCCGCGCGGAGCTCGGGCGGATGGTCCGCGTCGCCGGGTCCGCCCTCGGATCGGCGAGCATCCCGCTCGTCATCCTCGTGCTCGCGGTGGTCGGGGTCATCGAGCTGCAGGGGGCGCTCCTGGCGGCGTCGATCGTCTACATCGCCACCCTCGCGCTGGTCGGCTACGTCGCGGTGCGACGCAGCCGACTCGCCTGGTGGGAGCAGCTCGTGGCGCTCGGGCTGCTCGTGCTCCTCGGCCTCGCGGTCGTGGGCCTCCAGCAGCTCGCGCACGGGCACTGACGCGTTCCGACGGGCTCAGCGCCCCGAGGGCTCGTAGCGGCGCGGCGCGAACGCCTGCGCGACGAGCGCCCGCAGCGACTCGAGGTCGCCCGCCGCGAAGCCCTGCGCGCGCGCCTGGACCAGCACGTTGCCGATCGCGGTCGCCTCGACCGGCCCGGCGAGCACCGGGATGCCGGCGCGGTCGGCCGTGCGACGGCACAGGAGCTCGTTGAGCGCGCCGCCGCCGACGACGTGGATCGTCTCGACGTCGACGCCCGACAGCACCGACGCGGTCCGCACGGCGCCCGCGAACGCCTCCGCGAGGCTCTCGACGATCGACCGGGCGAACTCGGCCCGAGTCCGCGGCGCCGGCACGTCGTGCTCGGCGCACCATTCGGCGATGCGCCCGGGCAGGTCCCCGGGCGCCATGAATCGCGGGTCGTTCGCGTCGAAGACCGCGACCTCGCCGGTGACGGATGCCGCGGCCGCGAGCAGCCCGGGCAGGTCGATCGCCTCGCCGTCCCGCTCCCACCAGCGCACCGACTCCGACAGCAGCCAGAGACCCATCACGTTGTGCAGGAACCGGACGCGTCCGTCGACGCCGCCCTCGTTCGTGAAGTTCGCCTCGCGCGCGGCATCCGTCGTCACCGGGTGCTCGAGCTCGACGCCGACGAGCCCCCAGGTGCCGCACGAGATGTACGCCGCCGACTCGGCGCGCATCGGCACCGCGACGACGGCCGACGCGGTGTCGTGCGAGCCGACGGCCACGACCTCGATGCCCTCCGGCGCGGCGAGGTCGGCCGCGACGTCCGGCCGCAGCGGGCCGAGCGAGGCGCCCGGATCGACGAGCGGGGCGAAGACGGATGCCGGGAGCCCGAGTCGCGCGATCAGCTCGTCGTCCCACTCGCCGGTCGCGACCTCGACCAGCCCCGTCGTGGAGGCGTTCGTGCGCTCGGCGACGCGGGTCCCCGTGAGCTGGAACCCGATGAGGTCGGGCACCAGCAGGAGCGAGTCGGCGAGGTCGAGCCATCCGCCCGCCCGCTCGGCGCCCAGCTGGTAGACGGTGTTGAACGGCAGGAACTGGAGGCCGTTGCGGCGGTAGAGCTCGGCGAACGGCACGGTCGAATGCACGGACTCGACCGCCGCCTCGTTCCTGGCGTCCCGGTAGTGGAACGGCTCGCCGAGGGGTCGGCCGCCACGGAGCAGGCCGTAGTCGACCGCCCAGGAGTCCACCCCGATCGAGGCGACCGACGGCTCGCGGCGGAACGCGTCGGCGAGGCCGCGCGTGAGGTCGCGGTACAGGCCCGTGACGTCCCAGTGCAGTCCCGAGGCCATGCGCACCGGGCCGTTCGGGAACCTGGCGACCTGATCGAGGTCGAGCCGACCGGCCGACTGGTCGACGTGGCCGACGATGACCCGCCCGCTCGTCGCCCCGAGGTCGACCGCGGCGACCGCGCCCACGTGCGCGCCGGCAGTCATCGGAGGAACGCCGCCGCGACGCCCGAGTCGACCGGGATGTGCAGGCCCGTGGTGCGGCTGAGCTCGGGGCCGGTCAGCACGTAGACGGCGTCGGCGACGTTCTCGGGGACGACCTCGCGCTTCAGGATCGTGCGGTTCGCGTAGAACTGGCCGAGGTCCTCCTCCTTGACCCCGTACGTCGCGGCGCGGTTCGCGCCCCAGCCGGCGGCGAAGATGCCCGAGCCGCGGACGACGCCGTCGGGGTTGATGCCGTTGACGCGCACGCCGTGCTCGCCGAGCTCGACCGCGAGGAGGCGCACCTGGTGGGCCTGGTCGGCCTTGGTCGCCGAGTACGCGATGTTGTTGGGGCCGGCGAACACCGAGTTCTTCGACGAGATGTAGATGACGTCGCCGCCCATCTTCTGCTCGACGAGCGCCTTCGCGGCCGCCTTCGCGACGAGGAACGAACCCTTCGCCATGACGTCGTGCTGCAGGTCCCAGTCCTTCTCGGTGGTCTCGAGCAGCGGCTTCGAGAGCGAGAGGCCGGCGTTGTTCACGACGAGGTCGATGCCGCCGAACGCGAGCACGGTCGCGTCGATCGCGGCCTGCACGCCCTCGGCGTCGGCGACGTTCGCGGCGACGCCGATCGCGACGTCGGTGCCGCCGAGCTCGGCCGCGGCGGCCTGCGCCTTCTCGAGGTCGAGGTCGGCGACGACGACGCACGCGCCCTCGGCCGCGAGGCGGGTCGCGATCGCCTTGCCGATGCCGGATGCCGCGCCCGTGACGAACGCGATGCGGCCCTGGTGGGTCTTCGGCTTCGGCATCCGCTGGAGCTTCGCCTCCTCCAGTGCCCAGTACTCGATGCGGAACTTCTCGGCGTCGGAGATCGGGGTGTAGGTCGAGAGCGCCTCGGCGCCGCGCATCACGTTGATCGCGTTGACGTAGAATTCGCCGGCCACGCGCGCGGTCTGCTTGTTCGCGCCGTACGAGAACATGCCGACGCCCGGGACGAGCACGATGAGCGGGTCCGCGCCGCGGATCGCGGGGCTCTCGGATGTCGCGTGCGCGTCGTAGTACGCCTGGTAGTCGGCGCGGTACGCCTCGTGCAGCTCCTGGAGGCGGGCGAGCTGCTCCTCGACGCCGGCCGTGGCGGGCAGGTCGAGGATCATCGGCTTGACCTTGGTGCGGAGGAAGTGGTCGGGGCAGCTCGTGCCGAGCGCCGCGAGCTCGGGCGCCCGCTCCGACGCGAGGAAGTCGAGCACCACGTCGGAGTCGGTGTAGTGGCCGACCATGGGCTTGTCGGTCGACGCGAGGCCGCGGATCGTCGGCGCGAGCGCGGCGGCGCGTTCCCGCCGAGATGCCTCGGGCAGCGCCTCGAAGCCGGCGCGCACGCCGCCGAACGGGGCATCCTCGCCGTGCTCGGCGATGTAGGCGGCGGCGGTGTCGATGATCCAGAGCGAGTTGGCTTCGGACTCCTCCGACGTGTCGCCCCACGCGGTGATGCCGTGGCCGCCGAGGATGCAGCCGACCGCCTGCGGGTTCTCCGCCTTGATCTCGGCGATGTCGAGGCCGAGCTGGAAGCCGGGGCGGCGCCAGGGCACCCACACGACCTTGTCGCCGAAGATCTTCGCCGTGAGCGCCTCGCCGTCGGCTGCGGTCGCGATCGCGATGCCCGAGTCGGGGTGGAGGTGGTCGACGTGCGCGGCGTCGACGAGGCCGTGCATGGCGGTGTCGATCGACGGGGCGGCGCCCCCCTTGCCGTGCAGGCAGTAGTCGAACGCGGCGACCATCTCGTCCTCGCGGTCGACGCCCGGGTACACGTCCACGAGCGCACGCATCCGGTCGAGGCGCAGCACCGCGAGCCCGGCCTCCTTCAGGGTGCCGAGGTCGCCGCCCGAGCCCTTCACCCAGAGCAGCTCGACGGGCTCGCCCGTGACCGGGTCGGTCTCGGTGCCCTTGGCGGACGTGTTGCCGCCGGCGTAGTTCGTGTTCTTGGGGTCGGCGCCGAGGCGGTTCGACCGCGCGATGAGGTCGGCAGCAGCCTGGTTCGTCATGAGGGGTTTCCTTCGGTGGGAGGCGGTGGTCAGGGGTGGTCGTGGGTGCCGGCGGTGGCCGGCTCGGGGGCGGATGCCGCGCCGAGCGCCGCGATCCAGGTGAGGGCGCGCTCGACGGTGGCGGATGCCGCGGGCTCGTCCGGCCGGTTCAGGTGGCCGTGCTCGGTGCCGGGCTCGGTGACGACCAGGACGGGGACGCCGGCCGCGACGAGCGTGGCCGCGTAGGCCTCACCCGACACCCGGAGCTCGTCGGCCTCGCCATTGACCATGAGCACAGGCGGGTGGCCGACCAGGTCGTCGGGCGCGGCGAGCCCGGGCACGGCGGGAAGCGGTGCGTCCTCGACGGGCCCGCCGAGGTAGTCCTCGTACATCGCGCGCACGCGCGCCGGCCCGAACCGGTCGGCGGCGGGGTTCGCGTCGAGCATCGCCCGCAACGCGGCATCCGGTGCCGGCTGGACGGCGAGCAGGGTCGGGTAGGCGAGGAACACGCCGGCCGGGACGGGCGCGGCTCCGTCGAGCGCGCGGAGCACGGCCCCCGCGGTGAGGTTGCCGCCGGCGCTCGCACCGCCGGCGACGATGCGCGCGGGGTCGATCCCGAGGTGCCCGGCGTGCGCGGAGGTCCATCGCCACGCGGCGAGCACGTCGTCGGACGGGTCGGGGTAGCGGCACCCGCCGCCGGTGAGCCGGTAGTCGATCGAGACGACCGTCACGCCGCGCGCGGCGAAGGCGCGAGCGACCCAGTCGGCCTCGGGCATGTCGAGGTCGCCCGCGACGAAGCCGCCGCCGTGCGCCCAGACGAGTGCCGGCGTCGTGCCGGAGCCCGCGTCGTCGGCCGGGTAGACGCGGACGAGTCCGTCCGCGGAATCGTACGGCGTGGCCATGGTCGCGTCGTCCTCTCTCGTGCGTGCTGGTCGGGGGTGGTTCGCGGATGCCGGGGCCGGGGGCATCACCCGGCATCCGCGACCGTCTTGTGGGGGCTAGGCGCCCCAGCCGGCCTGCACGCCGCCGACGCGCTCCTCGGCGATCCTGGCGAGGTAGCCGGACTCGGCGAAGGCGACCATCGGGTCGGCCGCCAGGCCGCGCGACTCGCGCCACTCGGCGAGGGCGGGGCGCACGTCGGTGTAGAAGGCGTCCATGAAGATGCGGTTCGCCTCGAGCACGTCGCCCGAGACCTGTGCGGCGCGGAGTGCGTCGGTGTCGACGAGCAGCGCTCGGGCGGTCATCTCCTGCACGTTCAGCACCGAGCGGATCTGGCCGGGGATCTTGTCCTCGACGTTGTGGCACTGGTCGAGCATGAATGCGACGTCGGGGTGGTTGAGGCCGCCGCCGCGCGCCACCTCGTAGACGATGCGGAACAGCTGGAACGGGTCGGCCGCGCCCACGATGAGGTCGTCGTCGGCGTAGAAGCGGCTGTTGAAGTCGAACGAGCCGAGCTTGCCGAGGCGCAGCAGCTGCATGACGATGAACTCGATGTTCGTGCCGGGCGCGTGGTGGCCGGTGTCGAGGCAGACCATCGCCTTCTCGCCGAGCGCCGCGACCTGGGCGTAGCTCGTGCCCCAGTCCGGAACGTCGGTGTGGTAGAACGCCGGCTCGAAGAACTTGTACTCGAGCACGAGGCGCTGCTCGTCGCCGAGGCGGTCGTAGATCTCGGCGAGCGACTCGTGCAGGCGGTCCTGCCGGCCGCGCAGGTCGGCCTGGCCCGGGTAGTTCGAGCCCTCGGCGAGCCAGACCTTGAGGTCGCGGCTGCCGGTCGCGTGCATGATGTCGATGCACTCGAAGTGGTGGTCGATCGCCTTCCGCCGCACGGCGGCGTCCTCGTGGGTGAGCGCGCCGAACTTGTAGTCGTCGTCCTGGAAGGTGTTCGAGTTGATGGTGCCGAGCGAGACGCCGAGTCCCTCGGCGTGCGCGCGGAGGTCGTCGTAGTCGTCGACCTTGTCCCACGGGATGTGGAGCGCGACGGTCGGCGCGAGCTTGGTGTACGCGTTGACCTGCGCGGCATCCGCGATCTTCTCGTATGGGTCGCGGGGCGTGCCGGGGGTGCCGAACACCTTGAATCGGGTGCCCGAGTTGCCGAACGCCCAGCTCGGGAGTTCGATCGCCTGGAGCTCGAGCTGGTCGAGGACGGTCTGCGGAATGGTGCTCACTGTTCGCTGCTTTCTGTGCGGGTGGTGCCGGATGCCGCGGGGCCGGCGCCTGCGCCGGGTGCGGATGCCGCGTCGGCGTCGATCGCGGCGAGCTGGTCTTCGAGGTGGAACACCTCGGGGAGCCGGGGGGCGCCCTGGTCGGGCCGGGCGCCGTCGAGCGCGACGAAGAACCCGGCCATCTCGGTCTCCCACGGGGCGGTGCGGGGGTCGTTCGCCAGGGAGGCCTGGGCCGCGTCGTCGTCGTCGACCTCGTAGTAGCCGATGAGGAGGCCGTCGTCGCGGAGGAAGAGCGAGTAGTTGCGTCGGCCGGATGCCTCGATGGCCCGGAGCATGTCGGGCCAGACCGCGGCGTGCCGCTCGCGGTACTCGTCGAGGCGAGCGGGGTCGACCTGCAGCTGGAAGCAGACCCGCTGCGTGGTGCCAGTGCTCATCGTCGAGCTCTCCGTTCGTCGTGAATCGTTTCAACAATAAATCACCAGCGCGGTGTGCGCAAGTGGAATACGTCTTCCCGCGTGATCCCGGCGTCCGCCTCGTAGACTCCGACGCGGAGGGGAGTCCGATGGCAGTCAGCGTGCGCGAGGTCGCGGCCGCGGCATCCGTCTCGGTCGGCACGGTCTCGAACGTGCTGAACCGACCCGAGAAGGTCGCACCCGAGACGGTCTCCCGCGTGCTCGCGGCGATCGAGGAGCTCGGCTTCGTGCGCAACGACGCCGCCCGCCAGCTGCGGGCCGGCCGCAGCCGGTCGATCGGCCTCGTCGTGCTCGACGTGCGCAACCCCTTCTTCACGGATGTCGCCCGCGGCGCGGAGGATCGCGCGGCCGAGGACGGCATGACGATCCTGCTCGGCAACAGCGACGACAACCCCGATCGCGAGCGCGCCTATCTCGACCTCTTCGAGGAGCAGCGCGTGCACGGCGTGCTCATCTCACCGCGCTCCGACGACCTGCCGCGGCTCGAGCGCGCGCGCTCGCGCGGCGTGCCCGTCGTGCTCGTCGACCGTGAGGCGCCCGACCGGCGCTTCTCGTCGGTCGCGGTCGACGACGTCGTCGGCGGAGCGATGGCCGTCCGCCACCTCGTCGAGTCCGGCCGTCGGCGCATCGCGTTCGTCGGCGGACCGTCGTCGATCCGCCAGGTCGCCGACCGTCTCGAGGGCGCCCGGCGCGCCGCCGCCGAGACGCCGGGCGTCACGCTCGAGGTCGTCGAGACCTCCGGCACCACGGTGCTCGAGGGGCGTGCGGCGGGCGAGGCGCTTCGCGAACGCGCGCCCGAGCACCGGCCCGACGCGGTCTTCTGCGCGAACGACCTGCTCGCCGTCGGCGTGCTGCAGGCGCTCATCATGCTCGGCGACGTTCGCGTGCCTCACGACATCGCGCTCATCGGCTACGACGACATCGACTTCGCGCAGGCCGCCGTCGTGCCGCTCTCGTCGATCCGCCAGCCCGCCTGGCTCATCGGCTACACCGCGGTCGACCTCCTGCTCCGCGAGGCCCGCGACGGGGCCGGCTTCGACCCCGAACAGGTGCAGTTCCAGCCCGAGCTCGTCGTGAGGGAGTCGAGCGGGCGCTGACGCGGTTCGGCCCTCCCGCACCGGATGCGGGAGGGCCGAACGGTTCAGCCGCGGGTCAGCGGAACAGGTGGGCGCCCAGGTGGTCGCCGGCCTTCTCCGCCGCCTTCGACGAGGCCTTCGCCGTGCCGTTCACGGACGACGTCGACATCGCGTAGGTGAGGACCGCGTGCGCGATGGCGTCCGCCATGTCGCCGAGGCCCTGCTGGTTGACGTTGCTGATCGCGCCCTCGTACTCGAGCGCGCCACCGTACGCGGCGTTCAGCGCCTCGTACAGCTCGGCGTCCGCGCCGTCGCCGATCGGGTCCAGGCTGTCGCAGGCCTGGTGGTAGCACGGGTCGTACGACACCGGCTGGCCGTCGAACTCGGCGAGGCCGCCGTAGAGCCCGACCTGCTCGGCCGTCTTCGCACCCTCGGCCCCGGTGAAGAGGCCGCCCGCCGGGATGCCGGCGGAGATGAAGGCGTCGTAGTCCGAGCGCCCGTCGAACGCCGTCGGCTCGGAGGCGACGCCGATCGACTCGAAGAAGTCCGAGAAGAGGTGCTCGATGTCGTCGCTGCCACTCGGGCCCTTGATGCCGAACGCGTCACCGTCGCCGTCGTAGACGAAGTTCGCGTAGTTGGGCGAGCCGACCATGTCGAAGTTCAGGTAGAGCTCGACCCGGTTCGCCTGCTGCTTCGAGAGCGAGTCGACATAGAACTGGGACCCGAGCAGCCCGGCCTCCTCGGCGCCCCACCAGGCGAACCGCACGGCGTTGCGCGGCTGGATGCCGAGCTCCGCCATCTGCAGCGCGGTCTCGAGGATCGCACCGGAGCCCGAGCCGTTGTCGTTGATGCCCGCGCCGCTCGACACCGAGTCGAGGTGCGCGCCGGCCATGATGACGCGGTCCGTGCGCCCGGTCGGCGTCTGCGCGATGAGGTTCTGCGTCGGCACGTCGAGCTCGATGAGCGTGTCGGTCTTCAGGTGCATCACGACCTCGCCGGAGGCGAGGAGCGAGGCCAGCTCGTCGCCGATCGCGAACGAGGTGCCGACGACCGGGATCGGGTCGGAGAAGGCATCGCCGAGGGTCGCGTTCAGGGTCTCCTGCCGGCCGTCCTGGCCTTCGTTGAAGATGATCACGCCGCTCGCGCCCGCGTCGTACGCGTTCTCCGCCTTGAGGGAGAAGTTGCACGTGCCGCGCTGGACGAGCGCGATGTTCCCGGCCGTGAACCCGTCGAAGTCGGAGGCCTCGCACCCGCTCGACGAGGTGTTCGCCGAGGAACCCGGCGGCAGCACGAGGTCGACCGCCTCGAGCGGCGCGGTGACGTCGCCGCTGCCCGAGTACTCGGCCGTGACGAAGTCCTCGAAGAGCACGTACGACGTCGGATCGGGCGAGACGCGGTCCATCTCGGCGTCGCTCAGCTCGGTGAACGAGTTGAAGGTGAAGTCCTGCCTGGTCGTGATGTAGCCGGCGGCATCGAGGACGCCCTCGATGTAGTCGATCGACGCGCCGTAGCCGGGCGTGCCGCTCGCGCGCGTGCCGCCGTTGGCGTCGGCGATGGCCTGCAGCTCCGCCAGGTGCGCCATGATGCCGTCGGAGGTGACGGCGTCCTGCAGCGCGGTCGTGTTCGTCGGTACCGCAGCCTGGGCTCCGGTCGCGGTCAGTGCGATCGCCGCGGTGGCGGCGACCGCGGCGAACGTGGCATTCCGAGTTCTTCTTCGCACGGGTCTCTCCATGGGGGTGGTCAGAACCGGGGGCACGGTGCCGTCCGGGACGTCCGGCGTCGCCGGCGTAGCGAAGCCGGATCGACTCACCTTTTCCCGGCGAGCGGAGAAGGTCAAGGGGTGGACAGGGGACGCGCGTGCCGTTGCGCGCTCAGGCCGCTGAGGCGCAGGAGATCGTCGTCAGGCGCCGGATCGTTGCGCAGCTGGTCGGCTGCGCGGTGGGGCTGCGGACGCAGCCGCCGGCCGCCGCGCCGTGTGCCGGCCGTCGGGCACCTCGACCGGAGGGATGTCAGGCAGTTCGATCGGGGTGGTCGATGCGACCAGGTCGATCGGCGACGTGCTGGTCGTCGGGAGCTCGACGGGCCGCGTGATCGGCACGGCGATCGCCGCGGTCGGCGCCGCCGCGTAGGAGAGCGCGAAGCGCGGCATCCGCCCGCCCACCGGATGGCGCACGACGCGCAGGCCGCGCGCGGCGATCAGCCAGCCGAGGCCGACCAGTGCCGCGATGCCCGCTGCCGCGGCGGCCACGCCCAGCGCCCACCGGGGCCCCCAGGCGTTCGCGACGGCGCCCACGATGGGGGCGCCGATCGGCGTGCCGCCCGACAGGATCGCCATGTACAGGGCCATCACCCGGCCGCGGAGCAGCGGGTCGGTCGTGGTCTGGACGTAGCCGTTCGCGGTGGTCAGCATGGTCACGACCGTGAAGCCGATGAAGACGGTCGAGGCCGCGAACAACCAGTACGACGGCATGACCGCGGAGACCGTCGCTGCGATGCCGAAGAAGGCGACCGCGCCGATGATGACGCGGATGCGGGCCCGCTCGCGCTTGGCGGCGAGCAGCGCGCCGGTCAGCGACCCGATCGCGAGGATCGACGACAGCAGGCCGTACTCTCCGGCGCCACGGCCGAACTCGACCGCCATCGTCGAGGAGAAGATCGGGAAGTTCATGCCGAACGCCCCGACGAGGAACACCATCACGAACACGACCACGAGGTCGGGGCGCCCGGCCACGTACCTGAAGCCCGCGACGAACGCGCCCCGCTCGCGGGGTGCCCGCGGCATCCGTCGCAGGTTCGAGCGCTTCAGCTTCGCGAGCGCGACGAGGACCGCGATGAACGTGACCGCGTTGATGACGAAGACCCACCCGGTGCCGACGAGCACGATGAGCACGCCCGCGAGCGCCGGGCCGATCATGCGCGCCGCGTTGAACGACGCCGAGTTGAGGGCGACCGCGTTCGACATGTTCGACGACGAGACGAGGTCGGCGACGAACGTCTGGCGGGCGGGGATGTCGACGGCGTTCACGATGCCGAGGAGGCCGGCGAAGACGTAGAGGTGCCACAGTTCCGCGTGTCCGAGGATCAGCAGGAGCCCGAGTGCGAGGCCGAGCACCATGAGCGCCGACTGCGTGAACATCAGGATCTTCCGGCGCTCGAAGCGGTCGGCGATGAGGCCGGTCACGGGCACGAGCAGCAGCTGCGGCGCGAACTGCAGCGCCATCGTGATGCCGACCGCGAGCGCGTCGTTGTCGGTGAGCTCGGTGAGCACGACCCAGCTCTGGGCCGTGGCCTGCATCCACGCGCCGATGTTCGAGACGAGCGCGCCGATGAACCAGATGCGGTAGTCGACGGAGGCGAGGGAACGGAACATGGATCTCACTGGTCGGTGAGCCTCCTGAGGATGTCGGTGGCGGCGGCGAGCGTGTCGCGCTCGTCGGGGGTCAGGGCGGCGAACCGCTTGGCGAGCCAGGCGTCGCGACGGCGTCGGGTCTCGCGGACGATGGCCTCGCCCTCGTCGGTCGTGCGGAGCAGGACCTTGCGGCCGTCGTCGGGCGAGCCCTCGCGGACGAGCAGGCCCGAGTCGACGAGGCAGTTCACCGTGCGGTTCATGGATGGGGGAGTGACTCGCTCGAGCTCGGCGAGGCGGCCGGGCGTCAGCGGGCCCTCGCTCGCGGTCCAGGCGAGCGCGGCGTACTGCGTCGCGCTGAGCTCGGCGTCGGCGCGCTCCTGGCGGATGCGACGGGCGAGCCGCATGACCGCGAGACGGAGCTCGGTGCTCTGCTCCGCGAGGGTGGAGCGTCGCACGCGTGGGGGCGCCTGGGCGGAGGTGTCAGTCACATCGTTAGCATAACAAATTAGCGTGCCTAATGATTCCGCATGGACTCCGGTCGATTCCGGCCCGACGCGTGTCGGTAACCGGCCTGAAACACCGGGCTGGAAGCGTAGGCGCATGGGAAGCCTCTTCGACGGGTACGCGGCGACGCGATCGCGCAAGCGGGCTCGCGCCCGACCGTGGGACGAGATGTTCCCCGCCGACGCCGTGACCGTGCGCGAGCCGTATCGCGAGTTGTACCCGGCCCTCGCCCGAATGACGCAGGACGAGCTCCGCGGCCGAACCGACGCGCTCGCGAGCAGCTACCTCGCGCAGGGCGTCACCTTCGACTTCGCCGGCGAGGAGCGGCCGTTCCCCCTCGACGCGGTCCCACGGGTCATCGCGGCGAGCGAATGGAACGTCGTCGAGGCGGGCGTCGCGCAGCGCGTGCGTGCGCTCGAACGCTTCCTCGGCGACATCTACGGCCGGCAGGACGCCGTGCGCGACGGGGTGATCCCGGCCGCCCTCATCAGCTCGTCGAACCACTTCCACCGGCAGGCGGCCGGGATCGAGAGCGCGAACGGCGTGCGCATCCACGTCGCCGGCATCGACGTGATCCGCGACGAGCGCGGCGACTGGCGCGTGCTCGAGGACAATGTCCGCGTGCCGAGCGGCGTCAGCTACGTCATCTCGAACCGACGCGTCATGGCGCAGACGCTCCCGGAACTCTTCACCTCGATGCGCGTGCGCCCGGTCGGCGACTACCCGAACCGCCTCCTCCAGGCGCTCCGCGCGAGCGCGCCCGAGGGAGTGGACGACCCGACGGTGGTCGTGCTCACGCCAGGCGTCTACAACTCGGCCTACTACGAGCACACGCTCCTCGCCCGGCTCATGGGCGTCGAGCTCGTCGAGGGCCGCGACCTGTTCTGCTCGGGCGGGCGCGTCTGGATGCGGACGACAGCGGGTCCGACGCGCGTCGACGTGATCTACCGGCGCGTCGACGACGAGTTCCTCGACCCGCAGCAGTTCCGTCCCGACTCCGTGCTCGGCGCGCCCGGCCTCATGCTCGCGGCGCGCCTCGGTCACGTCACGATCGCGAACGCGGTCGGCAACGGCGTCGCCGACGACAAGCTCGTCTACACGTACGTGCCCGACCTCATCAGGTACTACCTCGACGAGGAGCCGATCCTGCCGAACGTCGACACCTGGCGGCTCGAGGAGCCGGAGGCGCTCGCCGAGGTGCTCGACCGCCTCGACGAGCTCGTCGTGAAGCCCGTCGACGGGTCGGGCGGCAAGGGCCTCGTGGTCGGGCCGGACGCCTCGAAGTCGACCCTCGCCGAACTGCGGGGCCGACTGCTCCAGGACCCGCGCGGCTGGATCGCCCAGCCGGTCGTGCAGCTCTCGACGCTCCCGACGCTCGTCGAGGACGGCATGCGCCCCCGGCACGCCGACCTGCGGCCGTTCGCCGTGAACGACGGCGACGACGTGTGGGTGCTGCCCGGCGGACTCACGCGGGTCGCGCTGCCCGAGGGGCAGCTCGTCGTGAACTCGAGCCAGGGCGGCGGGTCGAAGGACACGTGGGTGCTCGACGACTCGGTCACGACCGGGCCGATCGCGGGCCTCGTGCCCAGCCCGCGGCCCGAGGTGATCGGCACCGTCCACGGTGCCGGCGGCCGCGTCGGCACGATCGTCGCCGACCAGGCGACCGGCATCGCGAGCACGCCCACCACGGCGACGGGGATCGCGAACGCCACGGCGAACGCCACCAGCCCGATCGCCGAGGTCGAGCAGGCCGTGCACCACCGCGGACACCGGCCCGAGTCCTCCCCGCAGGACGAGGATGCCCCGGTCCGGCAGCAGCAACAGCAGCAGCAGCAACAGCAGCAGGGTCCACCGATCCCGCACACCCGACCGGAGGTGCCGTCATGCTGAGCCGCATCGCCGAGAGCCTGTTCTGGATCGGCCGCTACATCGAGCGCAGCGACGGCACCGCGCGCATCCTCGACGTGCACCTCCAGCTCCTCCTCGAGGACCCCTGGATCGACGAGGACTCCGCGTGCCGCGCGCTCCTCGCGGTCATGGGGAGCGAGCCGAACGAGGACGTCGCGCTCGGGCCGCAGGACGTGATCGCGCTCCTCGCCGTCGACCCGCACCATCCGGCCTCCATCGCCCACTCGGTCATCGCGGCCCGCGAGAACGCGCGCCGCGCGCGCGAGATCGTGTCGACCGAGCTGTGGGAGGCGCTGAACCACACGTATGCGCGCATGCCGCGGCACGTGGCATCCGACAAGACCCACGAGTTCTTCCGCTGGGTGCGCGACCGGGCCGCACTCGCCATCGGCGTGGTCGACTCGGCCTCGAGTCGCGACGAGGCCTGGCACTTCTTCAACCTCGGCCGCTCGATCGAGCGCGCCGACATGACCGCGCGCCTGCTCGCGACGCGATCGCTCACCGAGGCGAGCGGCCCGAGCTGGACGACGATCCTCCGCAGCTGCGGCGGCTACGAGGCCTACCTCCGGAGCTATCGCGGCGTGCCGTCGACGCTCTCGGCGGCGGAGTTCCTGCTGCTCGACCGGCTGTTCCCGCGCTCGATCATCTCGAGCGTCATCCGGGCCGAGGAATCGCTCCGCGAGATCGACCCGCGGGCCGGTCGCGTCGGGGTGACCGACCAGGCGCAGCGGCTGCTCGGGCAGATCCGCTCCGAGCTCGAGTACCGGCCGATCGGCGACATCCTGTTCGACCTGGCCGGGAACATGGAACGCGTCCAGGAGGTCGTGTCGGCGGCGAGCGACGCGATCCGGCAGCGCTACTTCCCGACGAGCGTCGTGCCGGTCTGGATCGGGGAGGTCTCATGAGTCGGCTCCGCATCGTCCACCGCACCGGGTTCGCCTACGCCGAGGAGGCCACCGCGTCGTACAACGAGGCGCGGATGCTCCCGCACTCCGGCGGCGAGCAGTTCGTGCTGCACGCGAGCCTCGACATCCGGCCCGGCGCCACGCAGCACGCCTACCTCGACTACTGGGGCACGCGCGTGTCGACGTTCGAGGTGCTGACCCCGCACCGTGAGCTCTCGGTCACGGCGACGAGCGTCGTCGAGGTGCGGCCGCTGCCGGGCCGCGGGCCGGAGCCGACGTGGGACGAACTGGCCGCGATCCGCGCGTCCAGCGTGCCGTTCACCGAGTACACGACGCAGACGGATGCCACGGAGCCGCCGTCCGAGGTCGCCGCGCTCGCCGCGGAGATCGCGGCCGAGGGCATGCCGGTCGGCGAGACCGCGCTCGAGATCTCGCGTGCCGTCGGCGACGCCGTCCAGTACGTGACGGGCGTGACCGGCGTGAACTCGACGGCCCGCGAGGCGTGGGCCGAGCGCAAGGGGGTCTGCCAGGACATCGCGCACCTCGCGGTCGGCGCGCTGCGCTCGGTCGGCATCCCGGCGCGGTACGCCTCCGGGTACCTGCACCCCGACCGCGACGCACCCGTCGGCGCCACCGTGACGGGGGAGTCGCACGCGTGGGTCGAGTGGTTCGCCGGCACGTGGCGCGGGTACGACCCGACCAACCTCGCCGAAGTGGGCGAGCTGCACGTGCTCGTCGGCCGCGGCCGCGACTACGCCGACGTCGCCCCGCTCCGCGGGGTGTACGCGGGCCCGTCGTCGTCCGAGCTGTTCGTCTCGGTCGAGGTGACCCGCGAGTCCTGACGCGGGCGTCCCGACCGCGAGTCCCGACGCTCGGTCGCCCGGGCCTGCGAGGATGAGCGCATGCCGACGTTCACCGACCCGCATGGCGTGCGAATCCACTACGAGTCCTGGCGCGTGCCAGACCCGGTCGCGGTCGTGCAGCTCGTGCACGGCGTGGGCGAGCACATCGGCCGCTACGGCGCGCTCGTCGAGGCGCTGAACTCGGCCGGGTACTCCGTCTGGGCCGACGACCACCGCGGGCACGGCCAGACCGGCTTCGAGCAGCACGGCGGCGACCTCGACCGGATGGGTCGGCTCGGGCCGGGCGGGCTGCGTGCGGCGATCCACGACGTGCACCTCTTCACCGGGATCATCCGCGAGACCGAGGGCGACGAGGTGCCGCTCGTGCTCCTCGGGCACTCGTGGGGGTCGCTGATGGCGCAGATCCTGTTGGAGCGGCACCCCGACGACTGGGACGCGGTGGTGCTCACGGGCACCGCGTACCGCACGCCGATCCACATGAACTCGGGCGACCTGAACCGCCGCCATCGGCACCTCGGGACCACGGGCCTCGAGTGGCTCTCGCGTGACCCGGCGGTCGCCGAGGCGTTCGTGGCCGACCCGTACACGACCGCGGTGCCGCTGCAGCAGCTCTTCGGGCTCATCGAGGCGGCCCGCCTGCTCGGCCGCCCCGGGCGCAACCTCCCCGACGAGCTGCCGCTGCTCATCATGGTCGGTTCCGACGACTCGCTGGGCGGCGAGAAGAGCGCGCTGAAGCTCGCGACGGCCTACGCCGCGCGCGGCGGCCTCGCCGACGTCACGCTCACGGTCTACGACGGAGCCCGGCACGAGATCTTCAACGAGACGAACCAGGAGGAGGTCCGCGGCGACCTCATCCGCTGGCTCGACGAGCGCTTCGCGGTCGACTGAGACCGGTCGACGGATGCCGCGTCAGCGCGCCGTCGGCAGGTTGAACCCGATGAGCCGCGGCTGCATCCGCCCCTCGAGCAGCTCGAACCGCACGGGCGTGAGCCCGCAGTTCTCGACCTCGGGGAACAGGTCGCGGTAGCGGTCGGGGTCGATGCCGAGCCAGTCGCACAGCAGCAGCCGCATGAGCGTGCCGTGCATCACGACGAGCACGCGGTCGCCCTGGCGGGAGGCCGCCGACCCGCCGACCGTGCCCGGCCCGATGCCGAACTCGTCCACGAGCTCCTGCAGCGCGGGCTTCGCGCGGGCGATGCCCTCGACCCCCGCTTCGCCGCCGGGGAGCGGCTGTCTCGCGGGGTGGCGTTCGAACGCGGCCCACTCGGCGGGCATCCGCTCGGCGAGCTCGCTCGGTCCGAGGCCCTCGCCGGCGCCGAAGTCGATCTCGACGAGGCGCGGGTCGGTGCGCAGCTCGAGTTCCGCGGCGTCGGCTGCGGGCTGGGCGGTGAGCCGCGCGCGGCTGAGCGTCGACGAGACGACCGCCGAGAGCCGCGCGCGCGACGCCCACTCGGCGAGCTCGTCGGCCTGGGCGAGCCCGTGCCCGGTGAGCTCGATGTCGGACGAGCCCGCGTAGCGGTGCTCGCCGTGCCACACGGTCTCGCCGTGTCGTGCCAGGTACAGCGTGGTCATCTCGGCGTCCCCCTCGCAGCCGGACGGATGCTCCGTGGCCGAGCCTACGCCCCGGGTGCGCGCCGCCGCGGGATCCGTAGGCTTGGGGGCATGCACGGTGAGTACAAGGTTCCCGGCGGCAAGCTCGTGGTCGTCGACTTCGACCTCGTCGACGGGGCGATCCGGAACGCGCGCGTCGCGGGCGACTTCTTCCTCGAACCCGACGAGGCGCTGGGCGACCTCGACCGGGCGCTCGACGGCCTGCCCGCGGCATCCGATGCCAAGCAGATCGCGGCCGCGATCGCGAAGGGGCTGCGTCCCGACGCCGTGATGCTCGGGTTCTCGGCCGAGGCGATCGCCGTGGCGGTCCGCCGCGCGATCACGGATGCCCGGACCTGGTCGGACTACGAGTGGGAGATCGTGCACGACCCGGCCGTGCCGCCGCGGGTGCACCTCGCGCTCGACGAGGTGCTCGCGACACGCGTCGGCGAGGGCCGGCGCAAGCCGACCCTGCGGTTCTGGGAATGGGAGGAGTCGGCGGTCGTGATCGGCTCGTTCCAGTCGGTGCGGAACGAGGTCGACCCGGATGGCGCGGCCCGGTACGGGTTCGACGTGGTCCGCCGCATCTCGGGGGGCGGCGCGATGATGATGGAGAAGGGCAACGTCGTCACCTATTCGCTGTACGTGCCGGCCGAGCTCGTGCAGGGCATGAGCTTCGCGGACTCGTACGCGTTCCTCGACGACTGGGTGCTGCAGGGCCTGCGTTCGCTCGGCATCGAGGCGACGTACCAGCCGCTCAACGACATCGCGAGCCCGGCCGGCAAGATCGGCGGTGCGGCACAGAAGCGCTTGGGCTCCGGCGGCGTGCTGCACCACGTGACGATGGCGTACGACCTCGACAACGCGAAGATGCTCGAGGTGCTGCGCATCGGGCGCGAGAAGCTCAGCGACAAGGGCATCGCCTCGGCGGCCAAGCGCGTCGACCCGCTGCGGTCGCAGACGGGCCTCGCGCGCGCCGAGATCATCGACCGGCTCAAGGAGACGTTCGCGGGGCTCTACGGCGCGACGCCCGGCTCGGTCACCGAGGACGAGCTCGCCGAGGCCGAGGCGCTCGTCGCGTCGAAGTTCTCGACGGAGGACTGGCTGCAGCGCGTCCCCTGAGGTGCGCGGTCGGGCCCGGCGGGCGTGCCGTCGCCGGCCTGCGGGCCGCCCGAACGCGCGGGCCTGTGGAAGCCCTGAACGTGAGGCGGAGTCAGGGCGTCTACAATCGCCGGGTGGACTGGTGGATGATCGTCATCATCGCCGGCGCGGCGATCGCGTTCGGCGCGATCGCGGTGCGCAAGGGGTGGATCGACCTGTCCGACAAGACCAAGACGGGCAAGCCGAGCGGTTCCGCCGTCATGATGATCGGCGACGAGGTCTTCGCGCCGCGCAAGTACGAGGCGCAGGTCGAGGTCGACCGCCAGGCGCGGCTGCCCGTTCCCGCGCCCGTCCCCGGCGACGGCGACAAGGGCATCGCCTTCGCGGCGGCCGACGCCGATGACGACGATCCCGACCGGTTCCGCGGTCGCATCCGGCTCGACGTCGAACGCTGACCCCGGCATCGTCGATCGGCCGCCGCGTCCACGGTGCACGGGGTCGGCAGGCGGATGCCGCGACGCCCGCTACGCGTCAGTGAGCGTCGAGCCCCAGTCCCGCGCGCGCTCGAGCTCGCCGTCGGCGATCGGGCCCGAGTAGCCGTGCACGCCGAAGGTCTTCGGCGCATCGACCGGCCGGAAGCCCTTCGCGACGAGCGCCTTCATCGCCTTCTTCGCGGCCGACCCGGGCAGGCGAGGCTTGACGGTCCGCGTGTCGAACGTCGCGACCGCGATCGCCGAGGACGGCGGGGCGAGTTCGTCGATCCATTCGCGGATGCCCTTGGCGGGGATCTCGGTCGCGCCCTGCTGGCGTGCGTTGTTCCTGGTCGACGCGGTCGACATCGAGAACGCGTGGGTCGGTCCGCCGACGATCACGAGGTCGATCTCGGGATCGATCGCGGCCGGAGCCTCGGTCGCGGTCACGAGGTCGACCCGCTCGACGCCTGCGCTGCCGCGCAGCCCCTCGGCCGCCGCCTCGGCCAGGGCGCCCGTGTTGCCCCAGATCGTCTCGTACACCACCAACGCGCGCATCGTCCCGTTCCCCATCGCTCCCCGAGTCGGCGCCGCCGAGCGCCCATCGCCGCGCGATCAGCGTAGGGCGAGCCGGTCGGGGTCGACCGGGACCTTCGACCGGCGGCCCCGTGCGCCGGTCACCGTGCGGTCGCGCCGGCCTCGGTCGGGACGGCCGGGCAGCCGAGGTCGCCCGCGACGGCGCGCATCGCGGCCGACGCCGTCTCCACGGTCATGAGTGCGTTGCCGCCGACGATGTGCAGGCCGTACGCGTCCTCGAGTGCGACGAACGTCATCGCGAGCCGGTCGTCGTCGAGCCGGGGGGTGAACGTCCCGCTCTCGCGCCCCGCTCGGAAGATCCGCCGGTAGGTGTCGAGCTGGCGGAGGTAGAGCTTCTGCACGAGTTCGTCGTGGAGCGCCGACTTGCCGGCGAGCACGTCGAACTCGTAGAGCAGGCTCATGAGCGCGTCGTCGGGCCCGCTCGGCAGTCCGCCCTCGATGGCGGCGGAGAGCTGTTCGCCCGGGTCGTCGAGCTCGGCGATGCGGGCGTCGCGGGCGTCGCAGAAGCGCTCGATGCCGGCGGCGTGCGCCTCGACGAGCAGCGCGTCGAGGTCCTCGTAGTAGTAGAGGATCGCGCCGCGCGTCAGCCCCGCGTGCGCGGCGACGTCGGTGAGCGAGAGGGACCGGAGCCCGTGCCGGTGCCCGGCGTCGTACGTCGCCTGGATGAGCGCGTCGCGGCGGGCCCGCTGGTTGCGCGGTCGAGCCATTCCTTGACACTAGCCGATCGCCCTGCCACACTCGTCGAGTTCATTGACGCTAGTGTCAAATAACTGGGTGACCAGCGTCATCGCCCCCGGAACACGACGTGCTCCCGACGAAGAGAGACCGACATGACCACACCGCCCACCCTCGACACCGCCGCCACGACGACGCACGGCGCGAAGCTCTCGCGTACGCTCGGCGTCGGCGGCAACGTGCTCATCACGCTGTCCGGCATCTCGCCCGCGTCCAGCGTCTTCATCCTCGGCGGCGCCGCCCTGGCCACCTACGGCACCGGCGTCTTCTGGGGCTTCGCGCTCGCCGGCGTGATCAGCCTGCTCATCGCGTACTGCTACGCCGAGCTCGGCTCGCGGCATCCGATCGCCGGCGGCGACTACTCGCTCGTCAGCCGGGTGCTCGGCCCGGCGTCCGGCGCCGCGGTGTTCCTCATCAGCCTCGTGACGCTGCCGCTCATCGTCGCGATCTTCGCGCTCGGCGTCGCCGACTACCTCGGCGTCGCGATCGTCGGCCTCGACCCGCTGTGGACGGCGATCGTGGTCATCGCGCTCGCCACCGTCACCGCGTGCTTCAACATCCGCGCGAACGCGTGGGTCACCGGCGCCTTCCTCGTCGTCGAGATGGCCGCCCTCGCCCTCCTGGCCGTGCTCGGCCTCGTGCACGTGGAGCGCCCGATCACCGACCTGCTCGACCCGCAGGCGCTGGACGCCGCCACCGGCGGGCTCGCCCCGCTCGGCATCGCCGGCCTCGTCCTGGCGATCACGCAGGGAATCTTCTCGTACAACGGCTACGGCGGGGCCATCTACTTCGCCGAGGAGACGCGCAACGCCCGCCGCTCGATCGCCCGCGCGGTCATCTGGAGCGCCGTCATCACGGTCGTCGCCGAACTCGTGCCGCTCACCGCCATCCTGCTCGGCGCCGACTCGCTCGAGGACCTCTTCGGTGCGGCGCTGCCGGTCGAGACCTTCCTCTCCGCACGCTCGGGCGACGCGATCACGATCGTCGTGCTCGTCGCCGTCGCGCTCGCCATCGTCAACGCCATCATCGCGATCGCGCTGCAGTCGGGCCGGCTGCTCTTCGCCGCCGCACGCGACCGCGCCCTGCCCGAGCCCGTCGCCCGGCCGCTCGCGACGATCTCGCCGGCCACGCGGATGCCGGTCGCGGCCACCGTCGTCATGGGCGTGCTCGCACTCGCCGCCTGCTTCATCCCGTTCGACGTGCTCCTGAACGCCACCGGGTCGACGCTCGCCTTCAGCTACGGCTTCATCGCGCTCGCCGCACTGGTCGTGCGTCGCCAGACGGATGCCGCGGCGCGCGCCGGCGAGGACGTGACGGGCACGTTCCGCATGCCGCTGCACCCGCTCGCCCCGGTCGTCGCGCTCATCGCGATCGCGGCGATCTTCGTCATCGGCGTGCTCGACCCCGCGCAGTGGGCCAGCCTCGGCATCGCGATCGGCATCGTGGTCGCGGGCTTCGCGTACTACGCCCTGTACCTGCGCCGGAACCCCGGCACCGCGCACCTGCTCGCGGCCGAGGACGACGAGTGGGAGCCCGCGAAGTGAGCCTCGACCTCCTCATCACCGGGGCGCGCGTGCGGACCTTCGACCCGAGGGTCCCGTGGGCGGGCGCCGTCGGGGTCGCCGACGGCCGCATCGCCTGGGTCGGCGACGTCGCCGACGCACCCCGGGCATCCCGCACGGTCGACGCCGCCGGTCGGCTCGTCACGCCAGGCGTGATCGACAGCCACAACCACCTGCTCCTCGGGTTCGACGAGGACGCCGTCTCGCTCGAGGGTGCGACCTCGCTCGCCGAGGTCCGCCGGCGCATCGCGGCGTTCGCCGCCCGCCGGCCCGACCTCGCGTGGATCTGCGCCGAGAACGCCGTGTACTCGATCGTCGAGGGTCGCCGGCCGAACGCCGACGACCTCGCCGGGCTCGATCCGCTCGGCCGGCCCGTGTTCGTCACGACCTACGACCAGCACTCGGTCTGGCTCGACGCGAACGCGCTGCGCGCCCTCGGCGTCGCCGGCGGCGGCGACCTCGCGTGGGGCAGGGCCGAACGCGACCCCGCCGGCACCGCGACCGGCTGGGTGACGGACTTCTACACGAGCGCGATGACGGTCGCCGGCCTCGCGGCCCTGCAGCGCGACATCCCGATGTACTCGCCCGAGCGGCGGTACCGGAAGCTGCGGGGCAGCATGCGGATGGCGACCTCGCTCGGCATCACGACCGTCGTCGAGCCCCAGGTGCCGCTCGCCGAGCTGCCGCTCTTCGAGCGCGCGCTCGCCGAGGGCGTGCTCACCTCGCGCGTGATCGCGGCGCTGTTCCATCCCGTCGGTGCGGATGCCGCGTTCCGGGCCGAGCTCCGCGACGCCGTCGACCGCACGGCCGCCGAGCCGGACGCCGACGGGTTCCTCCGGCTCGGTCCGCTGAAGCTGTACGCCGACGACGTCATCGAGCCGCACACCGCGCTCATGCTCGAGGACTACGCGAACCGGCCGGGCGTGCGCGGGCGGCCGTCCTATTCCGGCGACGCCGGGCGGGAGCTCGTCGGCGTCGTCACCGAGCTCGACCGCCTGGGGTTCCAGACCCACACGCACGCGACGGGCGACGGCGGCATCCGCCTCGCGCTCGACGCGATCGAGCAGGCGGCGCGCACCAACGGCACGGTGGACCGCCGGCACGGGATAGTGCACGTCGAGTGCCTGCACCCCGACGACCTGCCGCGGTTCGCCGCGCTGGGTGTGACGGCCGCGATGCAGCCGCGGCACTGCTCGCCCGACCTCGTCGCCGGCACGTGGATGGCGAACGTCGGCGAAGAGCGCTGGAGCCGGGCGTGGCGGTTCCGGAGCCTCATGGACTCCGGCGCCACGGTCGCGTTCTCGAGCGACTGGCAGGTGGGGGAGATGGACCCGCTGGTCGGGCTCTACTCCGCCGCGACGCGCGCGGGGCTCGACGGCGCTGCGGCGTGGACGGCGCCCGAGCGCGTGAGCCTCGATCGGGCCCTCGAGGCGTACACGGCCGACGGCGCCCGCGCCTGGCACCTGGAGTCGTCGCGCGGCCGGCTGGCCCCGGGCATGGACGCCGACCTCGTCGTGTGGTCGGGTGACCTGTACGACCACGCGCACGAGACGGCCGGGCTGCTCGCCGAGCATGCCGAACTGACCGTCGTCGGCGGGCGGGTCGTGCACTCCGCAGGCGCCGTGGCGGACGCGGTGGGCGGCTTCGCCGCGGACGACCCCGTCGCCTCGGGGGCGCACGCCCCGGACGAACACGTGCACGTCCACTGAACCGCGCCGTCGGGGAGCGCTGGCAGACTTGAGCGGTGTCCGCCGACGAACCCGATCGCGTCATCCACGCCGACAACCTCGACGTGCTGCGATCGTTCCCCGACGGCCGGTTCACGCTCGTCTACCTCGACCCGCCGTTCAACACGGGCCGGTCGCAGGCGCGGCAGTCGCTGCGCCACGTGCGGCGGGGCGGGGCGGATGCCGCGGCCGGGGCATCCGTCACCGACCGCGACGACGTCGCCGAGCCGGCGCCGCCGCGCCGCCTCTCGGTGACCGGCTTCGCCGGCAACCGCTACGAGCGGATCCGCGGCGACCTGCTCCGCTACGACGACCGGTTCGACGACTACTGGGGCTTCCTCGAGCCGAGGCTCGTCGAGGCGTGGCGGCTGCTCGCCGACGACGGCACGCTCTACCTGCACCTGGACTACCGCGAGGCGCACTACGCGAAGGTGCTGCTCGACGCGCTGTTCGGGCGCGAGTGCTTCCTCAACGAACTGATCTGGGCGTACGACTACGGCGCGAAGTCGAAGCGGCGCTGGCCGACCAAGCACGACACGATCCTCGTCTACGTGAAGGATCCGGAGGCGTACTTCTTCGACTCCGAGGCGGTCGATCGCGAGCCGTACATGGCGCCGGGGCTCGTCACGCCCGAGAAGGCGGCACGCGGCAAGCTGCCGACGGACGTCTGGTGGCACACCATCGTCTCCCCGACGGGCCGTGAGAAGACGGGCTACCCGACGCAGAAGCCCGAGGGCGTGCTGCGCCGCATCGTGCAGGCCTCGAGCCGGCCGGGCGACTGGGTGCTCGACGCGTTCGCCGGGTCGGGCACGACCGGCGCCGTGGCGCGCTCGCTCGGCCGTCGCTTCGTCCTCGTCGACGAGCACGCCGACGCCATCGAGGTCATGCGACGCCGGTTCGCGGATGCCCCGGGCATCCGCTTCGACGCCTGACGCGCCCGCCCGCCCGTGTCCGCCCGCGTCCGCCCGCCCGCGCCCGCGCCCGCGCTCACTCCAAGTGAGGTTTCTGCGTCTGAGGCGATTCTCGAAGCCCGCTCCGCCACAGAAACCTCACTTCGAGTGCGAGGAGACACGGCCGCGGTGGCCCGAGCAGCTCCGGGGCCGAACGGCGCTACGCCGACGCGCGGCGCACGAGCCGCGTCGGCATGATGTTGCGGTGCGGCACGTCCTCGCCGGCGAGCAGCCGCAGCAGGAGGTCGGCCATCATGTAGCCCATCTCCTCCGACGGCTGGTAGACCGTCGTGAGCGGGATGGCCGACGAGGTCGCGGCCGGGCTGTCGTCGTAGCCGACCACGGCCACGTCGTCGGGCACGCTCCGGCCGCGTTCGCGCAGCACCGCGAGCGCGCCGGTCGCCATGAGGTCGCTCGCGACGAACAGCCCGTCGAGGTCGGGCTCGCGGTCGAGCAGGCGCCGCGTGGCGGCGACCGCGCTGGCGACCGAGAAGTCCGCCTGCTCGACCGCGTCCGCCGGCAGGCCCGCGGTCTCCATCGAGCGGCGGAAGCCCGCGAGGCGGTCGACCGCCGCGGGCATGTCGGGGGGACCCGTGATGGTGCCGATGCGCTTGCGCCCGATCGCGATGAGTCGCTCGGTCGCCGTCATCCCGCCCTCGAGGTTGTCGACGTCGACGAAGATGTCGTCGTCGGCGATGTTCGGCGGGCGACCACCGAACACCATGGGCATCTCGTGCGCGGCCTCGTGCAGCGAGTGGTCGCCCTCGTGGTGCGAGACGACGAGCGCGCCGTCGACGACACCCGAGCGGAGGTAGCGCACGGTCTTCCGGTTCGGGTCGCTCGTCGAGAGCAGCAGGTTGAGCAGGTACTCGCTGTCGTCGAGTCGGCGCGTGATGCCCTGCACGATCGCCGCGAAGTACGGGTCGCCGAAGAACCGGGTCGTGTCCTCGGGCACGACGAGCGCGATCGCTCCGGACGTGCGGCTCGCGAGCGAGCGCGCTGCGCGATTGGGCACGTAGTTGAGCTTCGCGATCGCCGCGGTGACGGCGCGCGTCACCTCGGGCGAGACCTTGGGCGAGCCGTTCACGACGCGACTGACCGTCGCGCGCGACACGTTCGCCTCGCGAGCGACCATCTCGAGGGTCGGCGCGGACGAACGCGCCCCGGTCCCGGTTGCCCCCTGCATGCTGCTCAGTCTATTTCCGGCAGTGATGGTGCGTCGGTCCGAGGCGCGTTCGTCGGTCGCTCAACGCGTGGATGCCGCGGGCAGACCGCGCTCGCGGATGACCCGCTGGTAGGCGAGGCCGCTGTCCTTGATCGTGCGTTCCTGGGTCTCGTAGTCGACGCGGACGAGGCCGAATCGCTTGTCGTAGCCCCACGCCCACTCGAAGTTGTCGAGGATCGACCAGTAGAAGTAGCCGTGCACGGGCGTCCCCTCCCCGATCGCGTCGAGGACGGCGTCGAGGTGACCCAGCAGGAAGCCGGTGCGCTCGGCGTCGTGCACGGCGCCGTCCGCCGCCACCTCGTCGTCGTAGGCCGCGCCGTTCTCGGTCACGAACAGGCGCACGCCGGCGGGGCCGGTGTACTCGCGGTGCACGCGTCCGAGCAGTTCGCGGAGCCCGTCGGGCTGGACCTCCCAGCCCATGACGGTGCGCGGCAGGCCCTGCGAGTGGAAGTGCACGCCGTCGGCGGCCGGGAACGGGGACCGGGTCGGGCGATCGGTGGGCGCCTGGCCCTCGAGCGGTTCCGCGGCGGGGCGGTCGCTCACGTACTCGCCGTGGTAGTAGTTCACGCCGAGCGCGTCGATCGGAGCGGAGATGACCTCGAGGTCGCCCGGCTCGATCGCGTCGCGGAGGCCGAGGTGGCCGACGTCCGCCAGGAGGTCGCCGGCATAGTGGCCGCGGAAGATCGGGTCGAGGAAGACCCGGTTGAACTGCCCGTCGATGCGGCGGGCCGCGTCGACGTCGCCGGGGTGCTCGGGGTCGACGGGTTCGGCCACCGTGAGGTTCAGCGTGATGCCGAGATCGAGCGACGCGTCGCGCTCGCGGAGCGACTGCACGGTGAGCCCGTGGCCGAGCATCAGGTGGTGGGCGGCGCGGAGCCCCGCTCCGACGTCCTGGCGGCCCGGCGCGTGCGCGCCCGCCGTGTAGCTGAGGAACGACGAGCACCACGGCTCGTTGAGCGTCGTCCACACCTTCACGCGGTCGCCGAGCGCGTCGTGCATCGTGAGCGCGTAGTCGCGGAAGCGGTACGCGGTGTCGCGATTCGTCCAGCCGCCCTGCTCCTCGATCGCCTGCGGCAGGTCCCAGTGGTACAGCGTGAGCCACGGCAGGATGCCCTGCTCGAGGAGCTCGTCGACGAGGCGCGAGTAGAAGTCGACGCCCTTCGGGTTCACGGGCCCGCCGTCGGGGTGCACCCGCGACCAGGAGGTCGAGAACCGGTAGGTGTCGAGGCCGAGCTCCCGCATGAGCGCGACGTCGTCGCGGTAGCGGTGGTAGTGGTCGCACGCGACGTCCCCGTTGTCGGCGTCGACCACCGCACCGGGCACGCGGCTGAAGGCGTCCCAGATCGAGTCGGTGCGGCCGTCCTCGTGGGCGGCGCCCTCGATCTGGTAGGCGGCGGCGGCGGCGCCGAGGAGGAAGCCCTCGGGGAAGCGGCGGAGGGCCGCCGGCGCGGTCGCGGTCGCGGCATCCGGCGTCGCGGAGGTGATGGGCTGGATGGTGGTCATCCCTTGACGGCTCCTTGCATGATTCCTGAGACGAGCTGCTTGCCGGCGACGACGAACAGCAGGAGGAGGGGAATGGTCGACAGCAGCACGCCCGCGAGCACGATCGAGTAGTCCACGAAGTGGTTGGACTGCAGGAGCGAGAGCGCGACGGGGAGGGTCGGGTCGCGGCGGTCGAGCACGATGAACGGCCAGAAGAAGTTGTTCCACGCCGTGACGAAGGTGAAGAGGCCGAGCATGGCCGCGGCCGGGCGGGCGGCGACGACGCCGATCGTCCAGAAGGTGCGGATCATCGAGGCCCCGTCGACGCGGGCCGCCTCGATCAGCTCGTCGGGCACGGCCTGGCGGAGGTACTGCGTCATCCAGAACACCCCGAACGCGCTCGTGATCGCCGGGATGATGATCGCGCCGATCTGACCGGTCCAGCCGAGGTCGGCGAACAGGATGTAGAGCGGAACGACGCCGAGCTGCATGGGCACGGCCATGGTGGCGACCACGAACACGAGCAGGGGCTTCGAGCCGCGGAAGTGGAGCTTGGCGAACGCCCAGCCCGCCAGCGTCGACGTGACGACCACGGCCGCCGCGATGAGCGCCGAGCTGTAGATCGAGTTCCACAGTGCGGGCCAGAAGTTCACGGCCGGGTCGTTCACCACCGTCTGCGCGTTCGCGATGAAGTTGCCGCCGGGCAGCCAGGAGAAGTTCGGATCGTTGATGGTCGACGAGTCGCCCGACCCGATCAGGAACGACCAGTAGAACGGGAACAGCGAGGCGATGAACACCACGCCCAGGCCGACGTACACCCAGAGGCCCGCCCGTCGGCCCTTGATGCGGGTCGTCCGGTTGTGCGTTCGCCGGGGCGTCTCGGGGATGCTCGATTCGACGATGGACAGGGCGGCGGGCGAGTTCAGGGAGCTCATGCGCGCACTCCCTTCTGCTTCTTGGCCTTCGGGCTGCGCCCGCCCTCGTCGCGGACGAGGGCCCGGGTCACCGCGAGGTTGATCAGGCCGATCACGAGGATGATGAGGAAGAGGATCCACGCCAGTGCGGCCGCGCGGCCGAAGTTCCACTCGCCCCAGCCGATGTTGTAGAGGAAGAGCGTGATCGTGAGCCACTGCTGCGCGGGGCCGCCCTCACCGGTGTTGTCGAACATGCGCGGCTCGTCGAAGATCTGGAGGCCGCCGATCGTGGAGGTGATGATGACGAAGATCAGCGTCGCCTTGAGCGAGGGGAGCGTGATGCTGAGGAACTGGCGGAACGGCCCGGCGCCGTCGACGGTGGCCGCCTCGTAGTAGTCGCGGGGGATCGCCTGCATCGCGGCGAGGAGGATCAGCGTGTTGTAGCCCGTCCAGCGGAAGTTGACCATCGTCGCGATGGCGACGTGGCTCCAGAACGGGTCCTTGTGCCAGGGGACGGCGGGCAGGCCGAGGTCGGTGAGGACGCCGTTCACGAGGCCGTGGACGTCGCCGAACATGTTGCTGAAGATGAGGGCGACCGCGACGGGCGCCATGACGAAGGGCACGAGCACGCTCATGCGCCAGAACGTCTTCGCCCGGATGTTGCGATCGAGCATCGCGGCGATGAAGATCGCGGCGATGAGCTGCGGCACGCTCGAGAGCAGGAAGATGCTGAACGTGTTGCGCAGCGCCGTCCAGAACTGCGGGTTCTGCAGGATCCAGGCGTACTGGTCGAGGCCGATGAACTCGCCGGAGTTGCGGACGAGGTCCCAGTCCATGAGCGAGATGACCGCCGTGTAGCCGATCGGGAAGAGGCCCACGACGGCGAACATGATGAAGAACGGCGAGATGTAGAGGTACGGCGAGAACTTCAGGTCCCACCGGCTGAGGTGCTGGCGGAAGCCGAGCACGCGGACCGGGCGGGATGCCGGCTCGGCCCGTTCGGGCTCGGGTGCCGACACGATCGGGCGCGTCTGCGTCGAGGTCACGATGGCTCCGTATCGGGTGGATGGATGCGGCGGGGGCGGGGAGGCGGGGGGGGGGGGGGCGGGCGCGGCGCCCCCCCCCCC